>NZ_CEEDHK010000007.1:0-213405 GCF_979254655.1 Pseudomonas sp. AC229 | reverse complement strand
AGCGACACGCTGGAGCTGCGATTCTAGATTCCCGCCTTCGCGGGAATGACGAGAAATTCCCACACCCCACCGTCATCCTCGCGCACGCGGGGATCCAGAGTCTCGAAGACGATGCCGCGATTCCTGCAAAGCACGGAATCAAAAGCATCGCGGCTAAAGCCGCTCCCACAGGACGGCGTGTGGGCTTGAGCGGCGCGCTGGACTCGCGATTCTGGATTCCCGCCTTCGCGGGAATGACGAGAAATACCCACACCCCACCGTCATCCTCGCGCACGCGGGGATCCAGAATCTCGAAGACGATGCGGGCTATAGGAGCGGCTTTAGCCGCGATCGGTCTCCCTCTGGGCTGCCGAGCCCGGTGCAGCAGCGAGCTCAGAGTCTGCGTTCGCCGAGCAGGAGTATTCAGCGCATTAAAATGCGCTAAATGTGCTGATCACTTCGATTTGGCGCATTTAAACGCACTGCCCTAAGCTGCTCGCTACCCCTTTTAATCCGGAGGCACCGATGTACACAGGCAGTTGCTTATGCGGCGGCATTCAGTTCAGCATCGACTCCGAACTGGAGCCTATTCAGGTATGCCATTGCTCCCAGTGCCGCAAAGCACAGGGCACACCATTCGCGACGAATACGCCGGTTAGCACAACCGCTTTTCATCTTCTGAGCGGTGCCGAGCTGATTACCGTTTTCGAGTCCTCGCCCGGCAAACAACGCGCTTTTTGTAGCCGCTGCGGTTCGCCGATTTACAGCAAAAGAGACAGTCTGCCCGGCGTGCTGCGCATTCGAGTCGGGCTGATCAATGAGCCGGTTTCGGTTAAGCCCGAGGCGCATTTTCATACTGGCTCGAAAGCCAACTGGTGGACGATTGAGGATGATTTGCCGCAGTTCGAATAGCGCTATGTCGCCGCCCGCCAAGCCGCCAGGAACACGAAGCGCCGCTGCTGCCGAAGTATTGGCGTAATCAGCCGGATCTGTATCTATTGCCCGCTTCGCCGCCTCGATAGCATTTCGACTTCCTCCCACAGGCGAAGCACCTATGCAACTCACCGACATCCCGTTCGGCACCACCGACTGGTCCCAACTCGAACCCAGCGTTCATCCCGGCGAAACCGGCACGGCCTACTGGCGCACCTGCCAGTTCGGTAGCGTTCGCGTTCGAATGGTTGAATACAGCGCCGGTTACCTGGCCGATCATTGGTGCCACAAGGGCCATATTTTGCTGTGCCTGGACGGGCAGCTTGAAACTGAACTGGAGGACGGCCGCACGTTTACGTTGAGTGCTGGAATGAGCTACCAGGTCGCTGACCACGCAGAGGCGCATCGGTCGTCGACCGCCTCGGGCGCCAGGTTGTTTATTGTCGATTGAGGCTTGAGCAGGAGCACGTGAATCAATGGCACTCAGTTGATAAACGACTTCCGCTTGGAGATGTTAAAAATCCCGTGCCACTATTTTCCGCGACTCAGGTACGCGCTGGGCCGTACTTTGCCGCGTCGAACGTACGATGGCCAGAATCCGCGGGTTGCCGACATTGAACATTCGAATAACGCCGCCCTGTGCATCTCGAAAGCCGGCCAGGCCTATCTGCCTACCCGCGGCAACACCTATGACCGTACCTGCGGAAGCGGCTATGGAAGGTGGAGCTGTCGGGTTCGCCGGGTTGATTACTTTTACCGAGGGATATGTTGCAACGGCCTGAGCGGGCTCCGAACCCGGAACGTGCGCGTTGATTTCAGACGCAGGCGGCACCGGTATTTTCGAGTCTGGGTCACCGGTAACGTGGCGATAATCGGCGTAGAAAAAATAAGAAGGCGGTTCATGTTCCAGGTCGTTAGGAATGTACACGCCGCCCTCGTCGCCGTAGAAAAGCTCAACATGTTGCGGGTTTTCCGTTGCGCTGGGCCGCTCACCCGTTTCGAGGAAGTGGAGGGCTTTGTCGTTGGGAAGCCAGATCAGGCATCGGTGCGGACCCCGGTAATAGACACCTGCCTCGTCATAACCCACAGCGATATATTCGCCTTTCGCAAGCCCCTCCAACCACGGATCGCCCCAACGCGGCTCGGTGAATGCGTAAATGTCTTCAGTGAGGACAAAACGCCCACCGTCACCACCGGGAATAATATGCTGGGTCGGGATGCACCCTGACAGCATTAAAAAGCAGGGTAAAAAGAGTGAACCGAACAGCAGCTTCCATCGCATGGCAGATCCTTCTGGGGTGATGAAAAGTTTGGTCGTCAAAACAGAAAATTCATGAGAAGTCGCTATCGGCAGCGGATGCGCAGACGACATCAAACGTACGACCGATGCGTTAGAACCCTGAGAGCGAGCCGTGGTTAATCCGGCAGAAACGTAACCTGCCCTAACCAGGCACCCACTACCACGGATGCCGCCTGTAGGCCAAAATACAACGTCATGCCTATGACGCGAATGCGGTAATAAATGACTTCGTTATGTACGCGGCGGTCCATATGGTCGAGCACGATTGACCCTGCTGCAATCGCGACCGAAAGCCATGACAGGGCCAGCAACAGCATGGGTGTAAAGCCCTGTACTTCCCAGTGCGTGCAGCGGCCTTTGCTGCAAATGCCGCCGACAACGTGGTCGCTGATCAACGTGTCTAACGTGAGGTAACTGCAGACAGGCACGGCCACCAAACAACCCAGCAGTAATTTCCAATTGACGATATTGGAGCCGTCTCTGCGCCGAGGATCCAGCGCCGCTTTCGCCCGCGCGTTTTCACGCTGGGCCCGGGCCTGAATTTTGGCTTCATACGCTTTGTCTGCTGCGCTCTGAGGGCCGTTCTTCGCTGGCGGTGTCGCGGGGCGCGAGGAGGAAAGCCGTCTTTGAACGTGCGCGTCGCCGTCCGACACCTCGTAACAGGACTTACCGCACGTAGAACATGTTTCAGCATTCAGGTTGTTTTGTGCCTCGCAGTAAAGGCACTGCCACCGTTCTTGTCGCATCGAGGTTGCCCGTCCGTCCCTGGTTCAATCGCGCCAGACTAAAGGGCGCAATACGCCCAAGGCAAGCCGCCACATGTCACCCGCTGGCATCGCGAATTTCACGAACTGCTTTGTGCTTGGTCACGATTGAGCTACAACAGAACCCTACTTGAAAAGGGTGGCTGGCCCTTTGCAGAACGAAGTGAATAGCGGCGCTAAGCAGGGAAAAACGCGAACACATTTTGCGTAGCTGAAAACAAACGCCCTCTCATTTCTTGCCCAAGACAACCGCGTTCAACGACAGGGATATCAGATGACCATTTCGCTCGCAGATCGCTACGCAGGAAGCCTGCTGGGCCTTGCTTGCGGTGACGCAATCGGCACAACGGTTGAATTCTGTCCACGCGGTACGTTCGAGCCGTTGAGAGACATGATCGGAGGCGGCCCGTTCAAGCTCAAACCAGGACAGTGGACTGACGACACCTCAATGGCTCTGTGCTTGGCGGAAAGCCTTCTGGCGAAAAGCGGTTTCGACGCAAACGATCAGATGGTCCGCTATCTCAACTGGTGGCAGTGGGGTTATCTGAGTTCGACGGGAACTTGCTTTGATATCGGCGGCACCGTCCGGGAAGCGCTGGAAAGCTTTCAGCGGGACGGCATCGGATTTTCCGGTTCGTCCCGCCCTGGCTCTGCCGGGAACGGTTCACTCATGCGGCTTGCTCCAGTGGTTCTGTTTTTCCACCCTAAAACTGCCGACGTCGCTCGCTATGCGGTCGACAGCTCCCGCACAACCCATGCCGCCCCGCAAGCTACCGAGTGTTGCCATCTTTTTGCAGAAATGATTGGCAAGGCACTTGCTGGCTGCGCCAAAGAACACATCCTGGCAGCCTCTTCTACTGTGTTTACCGAAGCTAAAGTCAACGCAATCGCCGCTGGCGAATACCTCAGCAAAACGCGGGATCAAATTCGGGGCACAGGATATTGCGTCGATTCGCTGGAAGCCGCTCTGTGGAGTTTCGCCACCACGTCCACTTTCGACACTGCAGTGCTTGCTGCGGCCAACCTCGGCGATGATGCCGATACAACCGCCGCCATTACGGGCCAGTTGGCAGGTGCGTTTTACGGCAAGTCCGGGATCGCGCAAAAGTGGTTAGCCAAGCTACACATGGGCGAGGACATTGAGCATATCGCCATGGATCTCTTTCGACACGCAAGCTCGCGGTAATGGTGTGAAGCACATGTGGCCTGCAGGCGCCGCCTTTTTGCCAGAACGGAACCTCAGCTATGGTCTGCTCCCTTTTTTTCGCGTCCTGCGCCGGTGAGACCCCGGCACATATCATCACAGCCCCAGGCAAATCGCCTATTGAAGGATCATCTGATCCCAGCTTTCGAGGCGGCCCCCGCCCCTCGGCTCGCATGCGGTGAATGCCGTTGGTGAGGACAAGGATATCCAGTTTGTCGACCGGGCGAAGTTCCCCTAAGCGCCGCTAAAGTCCCCTTCTGCCGCCCCCCTCAAATCGGAAAAATTATTCCCGTTCGCGACGCCGCATTGCGGATGTGTTCCTGCATGGCTTTGCGCGCGGGTTCGTTGGCGTGGCGGGCGAGTTGGCGGAGGATTTTGCGGTGTTCTTGCCAGGTTTCCATGGCGCGTTCAGGGCGAATAAACGGCAACTTTTGGCTTTCGAGGAACACGGTTTCGTTGGCGCTGATGATGTGCTCAATGGCTAGGTTGCCGCTGGCTTGGAGCAGGCGTCGGTGGAATTCGAAGTCCAACCGTGCGGCTGCTTCGAAGTTGGCGGCGCGCAGTTCCAGGCGCATCGCTTCGACGTTGTCGTGCAGCTCGTCGATGTCGAGCGCGGTCAGGGTGCTGGCGGCGCGGCCGGCGGCAAAGCCTTCGAGTACGTAGCGCAGTTGGAAGGTATCAGCGGCAGACACCTGCTCGGCATAGGGCCAGGAAAACGCTCGGGCGCTCGGGCTATTAGCGGCTCGGGTGGCCTGCACATACACGCCCTTCCCCGCTTGCACGCTGACCACGCCCAAGGCGCTCAATGACGACAACGCTTCCCGCAGCGATGCGCGACTAACGCCCAGCCGCTCGGCTAAATCGCGTTGCGAGGGCAAGGCATCTCCAGCTTGATAGCCGCCCTCGCGAATCAGTTTTTGAATGGCCTGAAGGGCCTGTTCGGGCACCGCGCCACGCACTGCTGTATCGGCCATCTGTTCAGACCAGTCAGAAGAAGTAGCTGCTTTTTACGCTGATTTTCATCGCTCAGGCAAGTCACGCACCAGCCTGGCACCCTGGCTGAAACCCGCGCCCTACATGGGTGCGATTAAAACTTGTCGACTCAATCAGGAAGCGCCAACTGTTCAGACCAGTAAGACCTTGATTCGCAACGAGCGAAGGCAATTTGCCCTTCGTTTCGGCAAAAGTGGCATGTCCCGTGCTATCGCCTTTGCACACTTTATTGCGACGCCACGAGGTTTTTCCCATGCGTACAGTTCGTCACTTGCTGCTCTCCGCCCTTCTCGCCAGCGGCGCGTTAATGCACTCGGCGGCGAATGCCGATGCGCTCGCCGATATCCAGGCCAGCGGCACATTGAAGGTGGCGGTGCCTCAAGACTTCCCGCCATTCGGTTCGGTGGGGCCAGACATGCAGCCGCGCGGGCTGGATATCGACACAGCTAAACTGATTGCCGACAAACTCGGGGTGAAGCTGGCCCTCACGCCGGTGAACAGCACCAACCGCATTCCTTTTCTCACCACCGGTAAAGTAGACCTGGTGATTTCCAGCCTGGGCAAAAATCCGGAGCGCGAAAAGGTCATCGACTTCTCCAAGGCTTATGCGCCCTTTTACCTCGCGGTGTTCGGCCCGGCTGAAGCCGACATCGCCAGCACCGACGCACTCAAAGGCAAAACCATCAGCGTGACTCGCGGTGCCATTGAAGACATGGAGCTGAGCGCCGTGGCGCCGGAAGGAACGACGATCAAACGCTTCGAAGACAACAACTCGACCATCGCCGCCTACCTGTCCGGCCAGGTCGATTTGATTGCCAGCGGCAGCGTGGTGATGAGTGCCATTGCCGAGAAGAATCCGAAGAAAGTACCGGTACTGAAACTGAAGTTGAAAGACTCGCCCGTGTACGTCGGCCTGGCCAAAGAGCAACCAGCACTGCTGGAAAAAGTGAACGGCATTCTGACCGCCGCCAAGGCCGACGGCAGCCTCAATGGCATTGCTAAAAAGTGGCTGAAACAACCGCTGCCTGCTGACCTCTGAGCGGCCGCAGCCGATGGCTTATTCATTTGATTTCGCGGCGGTGTTGGCCCATAGCGATCAGCTGCTCAAGGGCGCGTTGTTCACCCTGGAGCTGACGGCCATCGGCATGTTCGCCGGAGTGGGCATCGGCGTACTGGGCGCGGTAATGCGCGCCTGGCAGGTGCGCCCGTTCAATTGGTTGTTCAGCGCCTATGTGGAGCTGATCCGCAACACGCCGTTCATTGTTCAGCTGTTCTTTATCTTTTTCGGACTGCCCTCGCTCGGCGTGCGTATGACGGAGTGGCAAGCAGCGTCGCTGGCGATGGTGATCAACCTGGGCGCGTACTCCACGGAAATTATCCGTGCGGGTATCCAGGCTATTCCGGCCGGGCAGATCGAAGCGGCGTCGGCGTTGGCGATGACGCGCTATGAAATCTTTCGCCATGTGGTGTTGCGCCCGGCCTTGGCCAAGGTGTGGCCGGCGCTGTCGAGCCAAATCATTATCGTGATGCTCGGCTCGGCGGTGTGTTCACAAATTGCCACCGAGGAGTTGTCGTTCGCCGCCAACTTTATTCAGTCGCGCAACTTTCGTGCGTTCGAAACCTACCTACTGACCACCTTGCTCTACCTGTGCATGGCCATCGCCCTGCGCCAGTTGCTGAACCTGGTGGGCCGCCACGTGATAGTGGGGAGACGCTGATGGATTTCACCCTATGGGACATCATCCGCAACCTGCTAACCGGGCTGCAGTGGACGGTGCTGCTGTCGCTGGTGGCCTTTGTGTGTGGCGGCGTGGCGGGGCTGCTGGTGATGCTTGCGCGCATTTCGCAACTGACCGCGTTGCGTGTTTTGGCGCGCGGTTACATCGAGTTGTTCCAGGGTACGCCGTTGTTGATGCAACTGTTTCTGGTGTTCTTCGGCATCGCCTTGTTGGGCGTGGATGTGTCGGCCTGGCTGGCCGCTGCCGTGGCGCTGACGTTGTTCACGAGCGCGTACCTGGCCGAAATCTGGCGAGGCTGCGTCGAGTCGGTCACCAAGGGCCAATGGGAGGCATCCGCGAGCCTGGCGCTGAACCGGTTGGAGCAACTGCGCTATGTGATTTTGCCGCAAGCGCTGCGCATTGCCGTGGCGCCCACCGTGGGTTTCTCGGTGCAGGTGGTCAAGGGCACCGCAGTGACCTCGATCATCGGTTTTACCGAGCTGACCAAAACCGGCAGCATGATCGCCAATGCCACCTTCGAACCTTTCCTCGTTTATTCGCTGATTGCCCTCGGCTATTTCCTGCTGTGTTTCCCGCTCTCTATGGGCGCCCGCTACCTAGAAAGGAGGTTGCATGTCGCTGCTTAGTATTACGGGCCTGCACAAGTATTACGGTTCGAACCACGTGCTCAAGGGCGTCGACCTCAAGGTAGAGGAAGGTGAAGTGGTGGCCATTATCGGGCGCAGCGGCTCGGGCAAAAGCACGCTGCTGCGCACGCTCAATGGTTTGGAGTCGATCAACGATGGCGTGATTGAAGTGGACGGCCAATACCTCGACGCCCAGCGCTCAGACCTGCGCGCACTGCGGCAAAAAGTCGGCATGGTGTTTCAACAATTCAACCTGTTCCCGCACTTGAGCGTCGGCGAAAACGTGATGCTCGCACCGCAGGTGGTGAAGAAAACCGACCGCGCAGAATCGCGCCGGCTCGCGGAAAAAATGCTCGAGCGCGTGGGCCTGGCGGATAAATTCAATGCCTTTCCCGAGCAGTTGTCTGGCGGTCAGCAACAGCGCGTGGCCATTGCTCGCGCGTTGGCCATGTCGCCACGCGTGTTGCTGTGCGACGAGATCACCTCGGCGCTCGATCCGGAATTGGTCAACGAGGTGCTGAGCGTGGTGCGCGAGCTGGCCAAGGAAGGCATGACGCTGATTATGGTCACCCACGAAATGCGTTTCGCCCGCGAGGTCGGCGACAAGCTGGTGTTTATGCACCAAGGGCGCGTGCACGAAGTGGGCGCGCCCAAGGAGCTGTTCCAGGCACCAGGAACCCCGGAGTTGGCGAATTTTATTGGCAGTATCGGTTAGTCCTGCGCGAGCGGCGCACCCCGGCGGAAGAACAGGGTCACCTGGCCCAGCTCGACGCCGAGTTTGCTCATGCTGGAGCGGTTGATGAGGGTGTCCGGGTCCATGAGGTACATCCAGTCATCGAAGTCGACCACCCAGGTGGAGCCGTCCACGTCCAGGTTCAGCTTGTAGCGCCAGCGCAGGGCATTGCCGGCAATCTCGCCCTCGGCCTCGCCAACCACATCACCAGCGGTGCCGCGCCAGTGGCCGTCGCCGCTTGGCACCAGGGTCCAGACGCGTTGTTGACGAGTGCCGTCGCTGTAGAGGAAACGCTCGTCAAGAATCAGTTTTTCACCGTCGCGGCGGCTGCTGATATTCACGGTGAAGCGCTTCACCACCTCCCCCGAGCGATTCTGAAAAATGCCCCACGCCTGCACGGGCTGGGAGAAGTAACCGGGCAAGTCCAGCTGTGGGCGTTCTTGTGCGTAGTGCTCAACCCCCACGCCACCACAACCGCTGAATAACAGGCAGCACAGCATTACTAGTGCGACACGCATGGTCGATCTCCTTGACTCATTAGCTGGGGCAGCGAGGCTGCGGCGCAACGCAGATTGCTCCGCCGCTCGAAATACTTATACAAAAGCAAAACTTTGCATAGGTTTTTCTAAGCCACTCGATGCCGCGTGCTTACTGGGTACGAGGGGCTCGGCGTTTGGCTGGATGAGGCAACCCGCTGTGTTGCGTGGCTGGGAATACCCGTTCAGAAAGGAAATCGACAAACGCGCGCACCTTCGGTGAGGGGTGTTTGCTGGCCGGCCAGAGCACATGAAACACGCCGGTGCGTTCGGTGAAATCCGCCAACACGGTGCACAGCTGCCCATCGGCAAGCGCCTGCCTGGCGGAGAAATCCGGCACGTGGGCGATGCCCAGACCGCGCATGGCAAAACACAACCGGGCTTCGATGGTGTTGCAGATCATGGAGGTGGGCAGCGCCAGTTCCGGCTCCTCGGCCGCGCGGCGCAAGGGCCAGGTTTCCAGTTTGCCGCTGTGGGGATAGCGGTAATGCAGGCAGCTGTGGCCAAGCAAATCTGCCGGCACGCTGGGTGTGCCCCGCTCGGCCAAGTAGCCCGCAGAGGCAACCAGCACGGAGCGAAACGCGCCAAGTTTGCGCGCAGAAAGCCGCGAATCCGTCGGCGTGCCGGTGCGCACCACCGCGTCGAAACCCTCTTCGATGACATCCACCATCCGGTCGCTGAAATCCAGGTCCAGTTCGATGGCGGGGTACTCGCGCATAAAGTCGCCGAGCACCGGCAGCACCAGTGAACTGACCAGGGGCAAACTGACCCGCAGCCGCCCGCGCGGCGCCGCGCTGGCGTGGGACAACTCCAGCTGCGCCGCCTCAATTTCCGCCAGAATTCGCCGGCTGCGTTCCAGAAACAGCATGCCTTCGGCCGTTGGCGTCACGCTGCGTGTGCTGCGGTGAAACAAGCGCACGCCGAGCTTTTCTTCCAGCCGTGCCACGCTCTTGCCAACGGCGGAGGCCGACACGCCCAGCAGCCGGCCAGCGGCAACAAAACTGCGGGTTTCAGCGACCTGCACAAACACCACAAAGCCGTTCAGGCTGTCCATCTCACGCCTCCATTACGGACATTCAACTCCGCACAAACTGGAACTCTACCCCGGTTTTTCTTTAATGCGCGTCTTTCTATGGTGAACGCAGCTATTCACTCACCCAAGGAACAACCCATGACCTGCGCCCACGCAACGCCCGCAACGAACCTGTTTTTTATCCGCCTTGGAGGTGCGCAATGAGTTCGCCAACGCAGCAGCGCCTGCCTTACGCGCCGTTGCTGGCGTTGGCGATGGCGACGTTCATCACCATTCTTACCGAGGCGCTGCCAGCCGGGCTGCTGCCGCAAATGGCGCAGGGGCTGGCGGTATCCGAGGCCTGGGTTGGCCAGACGGTTACCGCCTATGCCATTGGCTCGCTACTGGCGGCCATGCCGTTGACGGCAGCCACTCAGGGCGCGCGTCGCCGTCGGTTGTTGTTGATCGCCATCGGCGGGTTCGCCGTCGCCAATACCATCACCACCGTCTCCACCAGCTTCGCCCTGACGCTCGCGGCGCGGTTTTTGGCGGGCGTGGCAGCGGGTTTGTTGTGGGCGCTGGTGGCCGGTTACGCCGCGCGCCTGGTGCCCGAGCAGCGTAGGGGCCGGGCCATTGCCATCGCCATGGTCGGCACACCGTTGGCGCTGGCGCTGGGCATTCCGGCTGGCACCTTGCTGGGCAACGTGGTGGGTTGGCGCTTGTGCTTTGGGGGCATGAGCGCGTTGGCGGTGGTGTTGATGGTGTGGGTGCGCTTCAACCTGCCGGACTTCGCCGGCCAGCCAGCCGGAAAACGCCTGACGCTGCGCCACGTTTTCGTGCTGCCGGGCATACGCGCGGTGCTGTTCGTGGTGCTGGCGTATGTGTTGGCGCACACCATTTTGTACACCTACATCGCCCCGTTTTTGCTGGCCGCCGGCATGCTTGAACGCACCGACGCCGTGCTGCTGATCTTCGGCGCAACCTCGTTGCTGGGCATTTGGCTGATTGGCGCACTGATCGACCGCCACTTGCGCGCGCTGACGCTGGCGAGCACCGCGTTGTTTGCCGTGGCGGCGCTGGTGTTGGGGCTCGCCGGCAACGCCCCCGTGGCCATCGTGATAGCGGTCGGCCTGTGGGGCCTGGCTTTTGGCGGCGCAGCAACGTTGTTTCAAACCGCGCTGGCCAATGCCGCCGGGCCGGCCGCTGATGTCGCGCAATCAATGCTGGTGACGGCATGGAATATGGCCATCGCCGGGGGCGGCATTGCGGGCGGTCTGCTGCTTGGCGGGTTTGGCGTCGGCGCGTTTGCACCGGTCGTGTTGGCGTTGCTGCTGGCCACGCTGCTGGTTGTTTGGTCGGCCAAACAGCATGGCTTTCCAGGCACCGAACCGGCGGCCAACGCCGCGTCCAACTGCGCTTCAAAAGCGTGATGCACTGAGCCGCGCTGCGGTTATGACGCTGGAAATTGCCCCGCCACTTCATGCATCGTGTGGCCCTTCGAATCGTGCATTTAAGGCCCCCCATGCGTACCGGCATTGCCCACTGCAACGACGTTGACCTGGCGTATGAAGACTGGGGCGACAGCGCCGCGCCGCCGCTGGTGTTAATCATGGGTTTGGGGGCGCAGTTGGTGTTGTGGCCGGATGGCTTTTGCCAACGCCTGGTGGACTGCGGCTTGCGGGTGATTCGCTTTGATAACCGTGATGTCGGCTTGTCGAGCCGCGTGAACAAGCCCTACACCACCGCGCAATGGAAACTGTTTGCCCGCGCGCAGTTGGGCCTAAAGTCGCCGACGCCCTATTCGCTCGAAGACATGGCTGACGACGTGGCGCAGCTGATGGCCGCATTGGAGGTACCCACCGCGCACATTGTCGGCGCTTCGATGGGCGGCATGATTGCGCAGATCTTCGCCGGCAAATATCCCGACAAAGTACGCGCGCTAACCATTCTGTTTTCCTCGACGAACCAACCGCTGCCGACGCCACCGGCGCCAAGCGTGTTTTTGAAACTGATGTCGACACCGCCTGTGGGCGCCAGCGAGGACGTAATTGTGCAGCGCCAGCGCGACCTGATTCGCACGATGGGTAGCGCGGCGTATCCCATGCCGGAGGCGGAGCTGGACGCGTTGATTCGCCTGCAAATTGCCCGCGGCGCTGACTTCAAAGCCACCGCCCGGCAATTCGCCGCCGTGCTGGGTAGCGGCGATTTGCGACCGTATTGCAAACGCGTGCAAGCGCCGACGCTGGTGATCCATGGCCTGGCCGACAAACTGGTACGTCCTGCCTGCGGCCGCGCGATTGCACGGGCGATTCCTGGGGCGCGGTTGCAGTTGATAGCCGATATGGCGCACGACCTGCCCGAGCCGCTGTGGCCGCAGATTATTCAGGGAATTTGTCGGGTGTAAGTCAGGGGGATTGATAGCGTTTGCGGGAATCGCGGCTAAAGCCGCTCCCACAGAAAGATGAAGTCGTAGTTGCTTTTGTGGGAGCGGCTTTAGCCGCGATTGGCCGGGCCTGAAAACGGCGATGGTGCTAATCGTTCCGGCGCTACGAAAACTGTTCCACATCCAGCAACGCCCATACCACCAGCCCTTGCCGTTTGATTTCTTGCTCGGCTTCAAGCTTGGCGATGTCGGTGCTGATGGAGCGCGATTTGTGTTGGTATTTAAAAGCCGGCCCGCCGCTGGCTTTTCGCACGCTGTAGGTGATCAGCGTGTGGGGAAGCTCCACTCTCTTCTTCTTCACGTCTTCCTTGACTGGAGTAACCACCGGCTCCAATCCAAGGGCGCGGCGCATTTCGTTTTCAGTCAGTTGCATGTGTTGCACTACTCCGGGCTGTCAAAGCCACCTTCATTTAAGCGAATCGTCTGGGTTCGCCTGGCCAGCGTGCGTATCTCATGGCATAGACAGGTCAAAGGTCAACAGTTCAGTAAAAACTTAAGCGCTATTACTCGACTATTTACGACGACTAACGCCGGCAAGAAGCCTCGGCATACACATAAACCCCGCGTCACGTGCGTGAGGCGGGGCTGCGAAAGCCGCGTTGCAGAGCGGCTAGCCTGCAAAAACCCCGCTTTCGCGGGGCGCGGCTGTTACTTCTTTTGCAGGAAGGCCAGCAAATCCTGGTTCAGACGGTCTTTGTGCGTGTCGGCCAGACCATGAGGGGCGCCAGGGTACACGATGAGTGTGGCGTTCTTGATCAGCTTGGCAGCGGCGTGGGCTGAAGCATCGATCGGTACGATCTGGTCGGCATCACCGTGAACGATCAGGGTCGGCACATCGAACTTGGCCAGGTCCGCCCGGAAGTCGGTGGCCGAGAACGCCGCGATGGAGTCGTAGGTGTTCTTGTGACCGGCTTGCATACCCTGCGCCCAGAACGAGTCGATCAACCCTTGCGAGGGTTTGGCGCCTTCGCGGTTGAAGCCAAAGAACGGGCCGCTGGCGATGTCGCGGTACAACTGCGAACGGTTTTCCAACGACGCTTTGCGCAGACCGTCGAACACCTCCATCGGCAAGCCGCCTGGGTTGTCTGCGGTTTTCAGCATCAGCGGTGGAACCGCGCTGATCAGGGCCGCTTTCTTCACCCGTTTGGTGCCGTGCCGACCGATGTAGCGCGCCACCTCGCCGCCACCGGTAGAGAAACCAACCAGGGTCACGTCCTTGAGATCGAGGGTTTCAATCACAGTGGCAAGGTCGTCGGCGTAGTGGTCCATGTCGTTGCCTTCCCACGGCTGGCTGGAGCGACCATGGCCGCGACGGTCGTGGGCAATCACGCGGTAGCCTTTGTCGGCCAGGAACAGCATTTGCGATTCCCAACTGTCCGAATTCAGCGGCCAGCCGTGGCTGAAGGTAACGACCTGGCCATCTTTCGGGCCCCAGTCTTTGTAGTACAGCTGCACGCCGTCTCGGGTGGTGATGTAGCTGTTGCCACGGGTTGACGCGGTGTCGGCCAGGGTGAAGTCGGCGGCCAAGGTGGCGAACGCTGCGCTAACGGCCAGAAGTGCGTGGGTGATTTTGCTCATTACAGTTTCCTCAGGGTTGATGATCGAAAAGATCGGTTCAAGCGATTAAGTAGGGGTGCGAATAACGGGCTCGTCAGGAGGCGACAGCGGCGCGGCGAATGGCGGTTTGGCGGCGGCTGTTGGCTTGGGCCAGCTTGCCGACCAGGCGAATGGCAATGGCGGCGCAAGCGATGCCGAACGGCAGCACGTACCAGTCGCTCATGGGGATGCGTTTGAAGTTGGAGTAGGTGAACACCGCGACGATGAACCACATGCCGGTGACATGCAGCGCCTTCCAGGCCTTGGGCCCGATCAGCCGCGCCGGGCCTTTGAACGAGGTCACGGCCATCAGCAGAATGAACACGTACGCGGTGCTGCCCGGAATGTTGTTGGCCACGGTGCGGCCGGGCCAGAACTCGGTGTTCACTTGTCCATAGAAGTAAATGAGCACCGCATGGACAAGATGGGAAAAGGCAAACGCCAGGCCGATAAAGCGGCGCTCACGCACCAGCGATTTGGTCAGTGGCGAGGGCACCAGCACGGCGAAGGCCGAGGCAGTGAAGGCAACAACGAACAGCACGAACGAGGAACGGGCGGTGGCGCGAATGGCGCTGCGCAGGCCTTCAACCAGTTCAGGTTGGGCGGCTACGGCCAGGGCGCTCATCACCACAACCAAGGCGGCGATAAAACCGAAAAGCGTCCAGCCTCGAAGGCTGTGGGGTGGGTTGTTCATAGCAAGTTCTCCTTGTTTTGGCTCGCTGTTCGAGTAGCGAGTCGACGGGGAGAATTCTTGCTGGCGCGTGTATACCGGCTATGTCGGCAAGGCGCCGTTATGCAAGCGCATGCGTATGAACAGGGGTTGGATACAGTGGCTTACAAAACCCCACCCGCGCGCGCCCTGTTGTGAGCGGCACAGGCAGGAAACGCTTACGCCGTTGCGGCCAGCGTGAGGGTGACGCACAAGCCGCCGCCGTCGCGGTTGTTGACGCGCAGCGAGCCGCCAATGGCGACCGCCAGTTGCTGAGCAATGGCCAAGCCCAGGCCGGTGCCGCCGGTGCTGCGGTTGCGCGAGCTTTCGACGCGGTAGAACGGTTTGGTGACATCGGCCAACACCTCGTCAGGAATGCCGGGGCCGCGGTCGAGCACGCTGATAGATAGGCCGGTCTGCTCGGTGCCAGCAATTTCCAGCTCAGCCGTGCCGGCGTACTTGAGGGCGTTGTCCACCAGGTTCACCAAAATGCGTCGCAAGGCATGGGGCCGCGTGTCGACGACCGCGCCGTTCTTGCCGCTCAGGCTGACGTCGTGGCCGGTGTCTTGGTAGTCGAACACCAGGCTGTCGAGGAACGAATCGAGGTTGATGCGGCAGCTGCTTTCCGAGGCGCCATGCACGCTGCGCGCATAGGCGACGCCCTCGCGCACCAGGTGCTCGATTTCGTTGAGGTCGCTGTCGAGTTTGTCTTTCTCCGCCGAGTCGGCCATGAACTCGGCGCGCAATTTCATGCGCGTGATGGGCGTTTGCAGGTCGTGGGAAATCGCCGCCAGCAGTTGCATGCGTTCCTTTAAGTAGTCAGCGATGCGCGCCTGCATGGTATTGAAAGCCCGGGCAGCGTAGGCCACTTCCCGAGGGCCGTTTTCATCCAGCGGCACGGGGTGGGCGTTGGGGTCGAGGTTCTCCACCGCCTCGGCCAGACGACTGAGCGGGCGCGTGGCAATGCCCACCGCCAACCCCGTGCAGATGATCATCAGCACCAACTGGCCGAACAACACCACCGGCAGCCACGGCGCCAGTGGCCGAACGGTAGGCCGCACGTCGATGGTGACCGGGCTGCCATCGGCCAGGCGCAGTTGGGCCTGGAAGTGCTCGCGCGGGCCAGGAATCTGTACCACGGTCAGGTCATAGTCGCGCCCCAGCGAGGCTTCGAGTGATTGCGCGACGGTGGCCGCCAGGTCGTCTGAGGTCAGCGGTATGCCGGCGTCGTGCTCGCGCAGCAGGTAGTCGTAGTTGCGCCGCTGCAGGCGTTTGGTCCAGGCCGGACGCTCGGCGGCGGGCACGCGGTTGAGAATGGCGATGGAGGTGGCGGTGTCGTGCTCAAAGTTGCCGAGCATGGCGTCTTTGGTGCTTTGGTAGCGCTCGTAATATTGCGCGCCGAACGTCAGCGCCTGGGCCAATACCAAGCCGACCAGAAAAATCAGCCACAAGCGCGAGGCCAGTGTGTGCGGCCAGTGCAGCACTCGCCTCATACCTGTTCCTCAAGCAGCTCCACGGGGAAGGTGAACACATAGCCTTCGCTGCGCACGGTCTTTATATAAGCCGGCTCGCGGGCGTCATCCAGCAGGCGTTGGCGCAGGCGGCTGACCAGCAGGTCGATGGAGCGGTCGAACAGATCGGCTTCGCGGCCCTGGGTCAGGTTGAGCAGTTGGTCGCGGCTAAGCACGCGCTGCGGGTGATCGAGGAACACGCGCAACAGGCGATATTCAGCGCCGCTGAGGGCGACCAAGGTGTCGTTGTCGTCGAGCAGATGACGGGCCGTGGTGTCCAGGCGCCAACGACCGAAGCGCAGCAGCCGACCGCTTTCGGTCACCACCAGATTAGGCGGCAACATGCGCGTGCGCCGCAGCACGGCGTTGATGCGCGCCAGCAACTCACGGGCAGCGAAGGGTTTGGTCAGGTAGTCATCGGCGCCCATCTCCAGGCCGATGATGCGGTCGGTTTCATCGGTGCGCGCGGTGAGCATCAGCACCGGCGTGGCCTTGTGTTTGCCCACCCGCAATTCGCGGCACAGCTGCAAGCCGTCATCGCCCGGCAGCATGATGTCGAGCACGATCAGGTCGACTTGGTTGGCATCCAGAAACGCGCGCATCTGGCGGCCGTCGGCCACCACGGTGGTGCGCAACCCGTTCTTTTGCAGGTAGTTGCCGACCAGCTCCCTGATTTCACGATCATCATCAACGATCAATACGTGATCGGTGTGTCCCATTCCTTGTTCTCCGAAGTGTGCGCATGGGGTGAAGTGCCGGCTGCTGCGGGCGTGCTCAGTCTATCTACCGAACCGCGCACCTGCGCGCCAGCAAAAACGGTTGCGATTGTATCGCTGTGTATCTCAGCCGACCGCAGACACGTAACGAATTTAACGGGCGGGTTTCTCGACACAGGCGAGATACCTCAGCGGCATTCAATGAGCCCCATCGAGCGCAGACAACCGGCCTCGACAAACCACATCGAACTCATTGACTTAAAAGGACACCACCATGAACTTCAAAGCCCTCTGCGCCGCCTGCCTGCTGACCGTTCTGAGCGCCGGCGCCCTCCCCGCCTTGGCCCAGGGCGTAAGTGCCGCCAGCCATGTTGCCAGCGAAACCTACACCTACGGCACCCAGCTGGACATCGACCGCGTGTTGTCCGTTAGCGAAGACAGCAGCCACTCCTGCGGCGTGGTCAGCGCGCAAATGGTTTACCTCGATTCCATGGGCGACAAGCGTGCGCTGACCTACAGCAAGCTCGCCGACGCTTGCAACAACGGCAACTAGTCGCCGCTCGCGGCCTTGCGACTTGGTCTTTTAATTCAGAGGTAGCGCCATGCTGCTTATCGCATTCCTGGGCGGGATGCTCACCGTCTTCAGCCCGTGCATTCTTCCGGTTGTGCCGCTGCTGTTTGCCGGCATTAGCCATTCACGCCGCTCCATCGCGTTGGTGTTAAGCGGCATGGCATTGACCTTTGCTCTGGTCTCAAGCCTGGCCGTGGTCAGCAGTGAATGGGTGGCGCAAGCCAACGTCGCCGGGCGCCAGGTGGCGCTGGTGATTCTCGGTGTATTCGCCCTGTCGCTGATTTCTGCCCGGCTAGGCACCTGGCTGGCCACGCCTTTTGTGGCGGTGGCCAACCGGCTCGGTTCCGGCGGCAATGGCGGACCGTTTGCAGCGCTGACGGTCGGCGTTACCACCGGCCTGCTGTGGGCACCCTGCGCGGGGCCGATTCTGGGGGCGATTCTGTCCAGCGCCATGCTGCAAGGCGCCAATACGCACACCAGTTTGCTGCTGTTGGCCTACGGCGCCGGCAGTGCCTGTTCGCTCGGTGTGCTGCTGGTGGCCGGACGCGGCTTGGTGACGCGGCTAAAACCGCTGCTGCCGATTACTTCGTGGCTGCGACGCGCCACCGGTGTGGCGGCGTTGCTGGCCACCGTGGCGATTGCCACCGGCGCCGACCGTTACCTCTACCAACAGGTGTCGTCGCAAGGCAGCGCGGCCATCGAACAGAGCGTGCTGGAGAACGCACCGAAACTCATCGACTACGTCATCAGCAAAGCCAATGCCGTCTCGCTGATGCCCGCTGACGCCAGCCAGCCGATGCCGTCGCTAAACGGCGCCGTGCAGTGGCTGAACTCCGAGCCGCTGACCAGCGAGTCGCTGCGCGGCAAGGTGGTGCTGGTCGACTTCTGGACCTTCGACTGCATCAACTGTAAACGCAGCCTGCCCTACGTGAACCAGTGGGCGAAGAAATACAAAGACCAGGGCTTGGTGGTCATCGGCGTGCACACACCGGAATACGCCTTTGAAAAAATCATCAGTAATGTGCAGCGCGAAGTGCAACAGCGCGACATCGCCTACCCGGTGGCGATCGACAACAACTATGCGATCTGGCGCGCGTTCGATAACCAGTACTGGCCCGCTCATTACTTCATCGACGCCAAAGGCCAGGTGCGCTTCAGCCACTTCGGCGAAGGCCGCTACGAGCAGCAGGAACAGGTGATTCAGCAACTGTTGGAGGAGGCCCGTACAGCCAATACGCCGTGAACGGACGCCGTTTTGATGTCGGCCGCAATCAAAACCATTGACAGCTTAGATTACGCCCAACATCATTAGCCGCATGCGCCGCTGACCGTCAGGTTCAGCGGCTTTTCCTCATCACAACGGGAACGGTGAAATGAGTCAGCCAACGATGCTGCACAACGAGCACAAATCGGCCTGGACGCAAGCGCTCAATCTCAAAGAAACCTGGTAACGCCTCCCCGCGTGCCGACCCGCATTCCACTTACCCGTCCAGAGAGCAGTAGCCACCATGAAGGCGTTCACCATTGATCGTTACGGCAAGAAAGAGCGCGGCCGCCTCGCCGACATGCCCGAGCCTGAAGTACGCGACGATGACGTACTGATTGAAGTGCACGCCGCCGGCGTCAACCCGCTGGACGGCAAGATCAAAAGTGGCGAATTCAAGCTGATTCTCCCCTACCGTCTGCCGCTGATTCTAGGCAATGACGTGGCCGGCAAGGTGCTGCGCGTCGGCGCCAAGGTGAAGGATTTCAAGCCGGGCGACGAGGTGTACGCACGCCCCGACGATGACCGCATCGGCACCTTCGCCGAGCGCATTGCCGTGAAGGCTTCGTCTGTGGCGCACAAGCCTAAAAGCCTGAGCATGATCGAAGCCGCTGCCATGCCGCTAGTGGGCCTAACAGCCTGGCAAGTGCTGGTCGAAACCGCAAAGCTGAAGAAGGGCCAGAAGGTATTTATTCAAGCCGGCTCCGGCGGCGTGGGCTCGGTCGCCATACAGCTCGCCAAACACCTGGGCGCGTTTGTGGCTACCAGCACCAGCACGGCCAATGTCGCCTGGGCAAAAGCCCTGGGCGCGGATCTAGTGATTGACTACAAAACCCATGACTTCGCCACCGTGCTGCACGACTACGACGTAGTGCTCAACAGCCTCGGCAACGACGAGCTGAATAAGTCGCTGAAGATACTCAAACCCGGCGGTCACCTGATCTCCATCTCCGGCCCTCCCACGCCCGCCTTCGCCACTGCGCGCGGGTTGGCCTGGCCGCTCAAGCAGGTGCTGCGGTTGATCAGTTCCGGCATCCGGCGCAAGGCGAAAAAGCGCGGCGTTTCCTACAGCTTCGTGTTTATGCGGGCCGATGGGGGGCAGTTGCGTGAGCTGGCGGCGCTGATCGATGGCGGCGCTATTCGGCCAATCATCGACACCGTTTTTGCCTTTGCCGACACGCAAAAAGCCCTCGCTTATTCAGAGAGCGGGCGCGTGAAAGGCAAGGTTGTGGTGCAGGTTATTTAGCGGCGCAGCCCTTACTACTGGAGAAGCACATGACCACCACACCTATCCTCGGCACGCGCGCACTGGTCACTGGCGCGTCCAGCGGCATTGGCGCGGCCATCGCGCAAGCGCTCGCTAAACGTGGCATCAACCTGGTACTCACGGCCCGACGCCGCGACGCACTGGAGGCAGTTGCCGCCACCTGCACCGGCGTCAACGTCGAGATCATTACCGCCGACCTCGGCCAGCCCGATGCGGCTCACGCATTGTGGCGCGCCGCCACGGTGAACGGCCCGGTAGACATCCTGATCAACAACGCCGGGTTTGGTTATTTCCGCCGTTTCGACCAGGTGGACTGGGCGCGCGATGCGGAGCTGATGCAACTGAACATGACCTCGCTGGTGGCATTGGCGCGCTGCTTCGTTGATGCCCACAGCGGCAACAAGGCGCCGGCGCACATGGTCGATATCGCCTCCACGGGCGCCTATCAATCGGTGCCGAATATGGCGCTCTACGCCGCGTCCAAAGCGTTTGTGCGCAACTTCAGCGAAGCCCTGCATGACGAGCACCGAGGCACACCGCTGTCGGTGACGTGCATTTGCCCCGGCGGCACCGAAACCGCGTTTCATGCCGCGTCGGGCGGTGGCGATTATTCCTGGATTGCCAACGCTTCCACGAAAAGCGCTGACTTCGTGGCGCACGCCGCCATCGAGGCGATGCTCGACGGTAAGCGCACCGTGGTGCCGGGCGTGTTCAATAAGTTGACGTGCTTTGGCGTGCGCTTGTTGTCCCGCCCGGCAGCCTCGTGGGTGGCCACGCGGGTGCTGGGCAAGCCACGTTTGGCATTGCCAGCGCGCGCATAAAAAAGGACGGATTTAGTCCACGGCGCTAGACGCAGCGCCGCTGAATAAATCCGTCCCTGTGGTTATCTCCTCAGGAGCGAATGCCCAGCCCGGCGGACAGGTCCGTACCCGCCTCGTCCTTTCTTGGCGCAGTGCCGCTGGCGTCGTCAGCCTTGCCCTTCAACGCCTGGGCGACCGGCTTGGCCTGCTCTTTTGCCGCCTCGTACACCTGCTCACCCTTGGCCTTCACCGAGGCCAGGGTTTTGTCGCTGGCTTTGCCGAACAACTGGTCTTCGCGCTTGCTGGTGGGCAGCGCGGCGCCAATGGCAGCGCCCAGGGCGATGCCGATGGCGGCGAGCACCAAGGGCTGATCTTTCATCATGTGATTAAGCTGGCCCTTGAGCTGACTGGCTTGCGCGTTGAGCTGGTCACCCATGTGGTGGACGTTGTCGTTGAGGGCAGTGGAAGACTCGTTCAACGAGTCGCCGGTACGGTGCAGCGAGTCGCTGGCGCGGTCACGCAGGTGCTGCCCTTTGGCCTTGGCGGAATCTGCGGCGCTGCGCAGGCCATCGCTGGCAGACGACAACGCACCGGTCACGCTGTGAAAGGCGTCGCCAACTTTCTCGCCCAAACCGGGACCGGAATGCGCCGGGCCGGGGTTGAACGGCTTGTTTTGATTCATGGCCAGCCAAGCCAAGCCGAGGCCGGTCAAGGTAGTGGGCACGGGGTTGTTTTTAAGCGTAGTGCCCAGGTTCTGGAAGAACTCGCCGCCATTGCCTTTGGTGTACGCCAGCGCCTGATCAATCAGTTGACCGGGCGTAAAGCGACTCTCCAGTGAATCGACAATGTTATTGATGCTGCGGCGTTTAGCGTCGATTTCCTGTTCCAGAACTTCCGGGCTTTTATGGGATTCGTTTTGGAATGAAGTGCTCATGGGACTTTCCTCTTCAAAGCGTCCTTGTCTTGCTGCACGGCATGCAGCGTTCGCTCAGGCGTGAAGTGCGACGGCTCGAATTGTTTTTTGCCGGACTGCACCATGACAAAACCGATCACCAACGTGACCACTCCGACAATCAGTGCGGCGAGCCACAACTGCATCATGGTGCCCAGACCGTATACCGCCGCCATCAGCAGGATGATCAAGCCGGCAAGCAGCACCATGGCGCCACCTGCAACTGCCGCGACGCCGGCTTTGAGCGTGGTCAGGCTGTGCTGCAACTCCGCTTTGGCCAGGGCAATTTCCTTGGTGAACAGCTCCGGCACTTCGCGGCTGAGTTGGCGCAACAAGGCGCCGATGGAGGCGTTGTCGTTGGCGGCAGGTCGCGCGTTCGATGGCGCGGTATCAAACGGATCAGTGTTCATTTCAAATACCTCGCACATCGCTATCGAACAGTGGATCAGACCCCGTGCCAGCGGCCAGCCCCGCCTCACCGTTGGTAAACGCGGACGCCGACGTCGTCGTACCGCTAGGCGTAGAGGTCGGCGAGCGGCTTAACGAACTAGCCGACGCCGATGCCGAATCGTCTGTCTGCGCTTGGCTGCCATGTTCGGCACTGGCGCGCAGGAAACGTGACAGGCCAAAGCCGATGGCCACGCTGCCGGCGACAAACAGCGCCGGGTTATCGCGAGCCAAGCGCGCGCCTTCGTGAAGCAGGTCTTCGGCGCTCTTGTCGCGCACACGGTCGGCGAATGCGCCCAAGCCGTCAGCGAGTTGCCCGAGGTAGCTGGAAATACCTAGCGCGTCTTTGCCCTCAAGGGCGGAAGCTGCTGAATGCGCGCCCTCGGCCAGCGAGTCGATCTGCTCGGTCGCGCGCTCACGCAGCTGCTCGAACTGCGCCTCACCTTGGCCGGCTGCGTCGTTGAGCGTCGCGCCTGCTGCATCAGCAAGACCCTTAATGTGATGTTGCGTCGAGTCGTTCGGTGCACCTGCACCCGACCCCTGCTGTGGTTGTCCCGATATGCTCATTTTTCGTTCCCCATCGTTTGAAACGCTGGGCAGACTGCACGGCTTGCCGAGCGCATTGGTTTCACTACAGGCATAGGGAAGGACGTGGTTTTTTTGCCGGAAGTTCAGAACATTTGATAGGCGAAGAAGTGCGAAATAGAGCGGCCCGCTTCGCTTAAGCGAAGCGGGAAAGCGGGAAAAAAGGCCGGAAAAACCTAGGCATATTCAAAGGTTCTTTAAGGCTCACCGGTTAATCCTTATAGTCGCCTTCCAGCAGGGGGAGCGACTTGGCGAAGCCATGAACTCAACCTCCATTCCATTCGGAGACGCCATCGTGAAAGTGCTGTTTATGTGTACGGCCAATAGCTGCCGAAGCATTCTGTCCGAAGCCATGTTTAACCACCTGGCGCCGGCCAATTTCGAAGCCGTCAGCGCGGGGAGTTTCCCCAAAGGCCAAGTATTGCCGCGCACGTTGCAAACACTTGAGGAAGCGGGATTATCCACCGTCGGGCTTTCGAGCAAAGGTAACGACGCCTTCGAAACCAGCGTGCCCGACGTGGTGATCACCGTGTGTGACAAAGCCGCCGGCGAAGCCTGCCCGGTGTACTTCGGTCCCGCACTGAAAGCGCATTGGGGGCTGGACGATCCGAGCGATGTGAAAGGCGACGAGGCCGCAATTTCCGCCGCCTTCCACGCCACCCTGGCGACCATCGAAAAGCGCTGCCGAGCATTTCAAGCGTTGCCGTTTGAGCGCTTGAGTCGGGAAGAATTGCAGCGCGAGCTTGAGCGCATCGGCACTCTGTAACCAGGAAACGGCCCGCTGTTGTCGCCAACGACGGACCTGAGCTGCACCCTTCGTTACTTCAAGCGCTCCAGCAAAGCCGTGCCAACATCCACCGCCGAGGCCGGGTTCTGCCCGGTGATCAACTCGCGGTCGGTGACCACATGCGCCGTCCAGTTGCTGGTGTTGCTGCTGTACGAGCCGCCGGCTTTTTCCAGCGCAGTTTGCGGGTAGAACTTCATTTCGCCGCCGTTGAGCAGCGCCTTGGCGGCTTGCTCTTCGTTGTTGCTGATGACGGTCATTTTGTAGCCCGCGTAAATCCAGTCGGCGCTGGCGCTCGCCGGTTTCGCCGTCTGCAATTGCGCGGTAAAGCGCTCGGCGTCCGGCAGTGTCGACAGCAACGCAATCGGGCCATGGCACACCAGCGCCGTGGTTTTTTGGCGGGTATGGAAGTCGGTTAGCAAGCGACCCAGGGCACGGTTATGCAGCAGGTCTTGCATGGGCGCATGGCCGCCCGGAATGTAAACGGCGTCGAACTGCTGGTAGCCGATCCGTTCGACCCGCGCGAGGCTGATGACCGGCGATTGCTCAGGGTCTGTCAGTTGCAATTGCTCAAGCAGGCCTTGGTAGGTTTCAAGCGTGGCCGCGTCGTTGTTGAAATACATTTTATCGACGGAGCTTTTGTCTACGGTCGGCGCCTTGCCGTTCGGGGTGGCGAAGGTGACGTGGTGGCCGGCGTCGAGCAGCATCTTCACCGGCTGCAAGGCCTCGTTCAGGTAGAAGCCGGTGGCGAATACCTTGCCGTCTTTCAGGTCCAGGCTGGCGGAGTCGGAGAGCACCACAAGGACGTTCGCGGCATTGGCGGTCAGGCTGCTGCCGACCAGGGCGGTGGCCAGGGCGATGCGGGTCAGTCGTTTCATGTCGAGTCCAGAAATACGCAGGTGATCGAGCGTCACCTCTTGGCTAGACACTGTATTGATGCGTTAAATGGCGATAAACGCCCTTAGGCGCAAATCATTTGGCCCCAGGAAGCAATAATGCCGCGTCAATTCGATCACTTGGGTGATGTGGAAGCCTTTATCCGCGTGGTGGAGCAAGGCACCGTCAGCGCCGCCGCCGTTGCCTTGGGCACTACGCCCTCGGTGCTCAGCCGGGCCTTGGCCAGGCTTGAAGCGCGCCTGGGTGTGCAGTTGCTGCGACGCACCACCCGCCGGCTAAGCCTGACCGACGCCGGCAGCCTGTACCTGGAACAAACGCGCCAAGCGTTCAGCCAGATCGAGCAGGTGGAGCACGCCATTCGTGGCCAGGACGGCGAGTTGAGCGGCCGCGTGCGCATGAGCGTGCCGACCACCTACGGGCACTACCGCCTGCCGCCGCTGCTCAGCGCGTTTGCCCGCCACTACCCTGCCGTGCAGGTGGAACTGAGCATCACCAATCGCAACGTCGACCTCGTGGCCGAGGGCTACGACCTGGCCATTCGCCTGGGCCAGCTGCCCGACAGCGGCCTGGTGGGTCGCACCCTGGAAGCGGCGCGCTTGGCGCTGGTCGCCTCGCCCGACTACCTGGCGCGAGCGGGCCAGCCTGCGACGCTGGAGGCGCTGAGCGAGCACGTGTGTTTGCCCTTCATCATGCCCAGCAGCGGCAAGGTCGCGCCCTGGCTGTTTCGGGTTGAGGGTCAGGACGTGGACTGGATACCGCACGCCAACGTGGTGGTATCGGACGATGTACTCGGCGTGGTTTCCCTGGCGCAAAGCGGTATGGGCATTTGCCAAACGTACGACTTCATCAGCCGCGAGCGTGCGCAGCGCGGCGAACTGGTGGAAATTCTGCTACCGCTGAGCGGGCGCAGCCGGCCCTTCTCCATCATCTATGCGCCGCACCGCCAGCTGTCATCGGCGGCTCGGGCGTTGATTGATTTCCTTGCCGGCAATCCCCGTGTAGCGAGCGGTGACTAACGTTCGCGCACGGGGCAGCAGCGTTTATTCGCGATGTGGCAATTGACCTTCAACCGATGGCAGCGACCAGCATGATCTCCACGTCGATGCCCGGCCGAGCCAAGGTGGCTTGTACGGTGGCTCTTGCGGGTGCGCTGCCTTCGGGTAGCCAGGCCTGCCACACCTGGTTCATGCCGGCAAAGTGGCGGCTGATATCGCTGACCCAAATCTGCGCGCTCAGCAGACGGCGGGTGTCGCTGCCCGCTGCGGCCAGCAGGGCGTCAATTTTGTTCAGCACTTCCTGAGTCTGTTGTTCGATGGGTGCGCCCAGGCTGTCCGGTACCTGACCGGAGAGGTAAACCAAGCCGCCATGAACCACGGCGCCGGAAAGCCGTTCGGTGGTGGAAAAACGTTGAATATCGGGCATAAAAAAGTCCTTCAAAAAGTGAGTTTCACGCCAACAGTTGCGCCAACCGTTGGGCGCTACCAAACGCCAAGGTCATGCCGAGGGCGCCCTGTCCCGAGTTAAGCAGCAGATTATCGAATCCATACGCGCCAATGATCGGCCGTCCGGTTGGCGTCGCCGGGCGCCAGCCCATCCAGGCGTGGTTTTCGCTCGGCACTGTGCCCGCCCCGAACAGCGCGACGGCGGCATTGTGCAGTTCGGCAATGCGCCCTGCCGGAATACTGCGGTCATAGCCACAGAGTTCCACCATGCCGGCCACGCGCAGGCGTTCGCCCAGGCGGGCAAACACGGTTTTTCGCCGCAGGTCAGTGATGCTGACGCGCGGCGCCTGGCCCACCGCAGTTACCGGCACGGTGATGCTGTAGCCCTTGAGTGGGTAAACCGCTGGCTTGAGCCCCAAGGTGCTCAGCAACGGCGCGCTCAGGGCGCCTGCGGCGACCACGAATTGGTCCGCTTCCACGGTTTTTTCCTGGCCATCGGCGTCAGTGACCTGCACGGCATGAATCCGCTTGGCCTGGCTGATAAAGCGCTCGGCGCGATGCTGGTACAGCATGGTGGCGCCGTCGGCACGCAGCCTACGGTCGAGGGCGCGGCAGAGTTTTAAACCGTCGATGGCACACTCGCTTTCGGTGTACACCGCGCCATGAAACGAGGCGGCGTAGCCGCGCAATGCCGGCTCAAACTCCAGGGCCTGAGCCACTGTCACCACGCGCTGCCGGCTGCCATGTCGGGCCTGAAAGTCCACTTGGCGCTTGCCGCCTTCCAGGCTCGATGCATCCGGGTACAACACCAGTTTTCCGCTGGCGGCGAAGTCGCAATCCAACTGCTCCTGAAGGCGAAATTGCTCAAAGGCCAGCCGGCTTTCTTCAGCCAATTGCAGCAGTTGCAGGGTGGTCTGCTGCGATTGCGCGGTGCGACACGCGGCCAGGAATGCCAGGCACCAGCGCCACTGCGCAACGTGCAGTTGCGGTACCCATTTGAGCGGGCTGTCGCGCGCCAGCAGCAGCTTGGGAATAGCGGCGATAACCGACGGGTCAGCCAGCGGCTGCACGTAGCTGTAGCTCAGTTGCGCGCCGTTGGCGGCACTGGCGCCAAGCCCTGGCCCTGCTTCGCGTTCAATTACTGTCACCTGGTGGCCGTGCTGCCGCAAAAAATAGGCGCTGGTCTGGCCGATGATGCCGCCGCCAATGACGCAAACGTGCATCAGGCCACCTCCTGCGTGGGCGACTGCCAGCCCGGCGGCACCCGGGTATGCCAGTCGGTGTGCTGTTGAAACGCCATGCCCGCGCCCAACACCCGCGCTTCGGTAAATGCCGAGCCGACCAATTGCATCGATACCGGCATGCCCCGCTCATCAAAGCCGGCGGGCAAAGCCACCGAGCACAGGTCCAGTAGATTGGCGAAGCGTCCTAGCAGCGCCAATGGCGTGCCGTATTCGTCGACCTCGGTCACGGGCAAACTGCCGATGGCGTTGGTGGGAAATGCGCAAATATCCACCCGCCGCATCGCCTCGGCCATGGCCTGACGGGCAGCGAGGCGCCGGCGCTGCAGGCTAATGTAAGTGGCCGCATCAATCGCCTTGCCGCCGAGGATGCGGCGCTGCACATGAGGGTCGAAGCTCAGGTCGTCACGTTCGAACAGCGCGCCTAGGTTGGCATAGCCCTCGGCGCTCATCAGCCCGCCGGCGATTTGCATGCATTCATTCAAAGACACCGGCAACGGCTGCTCAACCAACTGCATGCCCAGGCGCTCCAACACGCCCAACGATCGGTCGTAGGCGGCCAGCACTCCCCGCGCAATCTGGTTGCGCTCGGCGCGCGGCAATACCCAGACCCGCAAGCCCTGCATGTCGTCGTGCAGCTGCGCGCTGGAGAGAAAGGTGGGCGCATGGGCGGAGACCGGGTCCAGCGGATCGGGGCCAAGCATGGCATCGAGCATCCAGGCGGCGTCCTCGACGGTGCGGGTGATCGGGCCAACGGTGTCCAGCGACGGGCACAACTCGATCAAGCCATGGCGGCTGATCAAACCGCGGGTGGTTTTCAACCCCACCAGGCCGCACATGCCTGCCGGAATTCGGACCGAGCCGCCGGTGTCGGTGCCCAGCGCTGCGCAGGCCAGGCCAGCGGCCACTGCCACCGCCGAGCCGCTGCTCGAGCCGCCTGGGGCGCGATGCTCGGTTTTATCCCAGGGGTTCCAGGGCGTGCCCATTACGGCGTTGGTGCCCCACCCGCCAAACGCAAATTCCACGGTGTGGGTTTTGCCCAGCACGATGGCGCCGTGGCGTTGCAGCCTCTGCACGGCGGTGGCGGTGTGGCTGGAAATACGCGCCGGCTGGGCCTTGGAGCCGCCGGTCAGCGGCTGGCCGGCAATGTCGAACAGGTCTTTGATCGCCACGGGAATGCCATGCAACGGCCCCAGGCTGATGCCAACGTCGCGCTGCTGGTCTGCTGCCCGCGCCGCGCTGAGGGCACGCTCGGCGTACACGTCGATATAGGCATTGAGTTGGCCATCAAAGCGGTCGATGCGCGCCAGGTAATGCGCGACCAACTGCTCGCTGCGCAACGCCCCTTCGGCCATCAGGCGACTGAGCTCAGCCATGCTGGCAAAGCTTGGAATAGCGAAATGGGTCATGGAACCTCTCAAAACAATCGGCAGTAAAAAGTGCTTAGAGGGCGCGGCGGCCGCGGGCAAAACGGCGTTCGAAGACCCGGGCCAGCATCGACAGCGGGAACGCAATGGCGAAGTAGCACAGCCCCACCAGCAGGAAGATGTGCAGCGGCAGAAACGATTCGGAAGCAATCGCCCGTGCCGCCAACATCAGCTCATCGGTGGCAATTAATGCGCACAGAGAGCTGTCTTTGAGCAGCGAGGCGTAGGTGTTGAGAAGCGGCGGCAGCACGATGCGCACCGCTTGCGGCAGCGTCACGCGGGTGAACGCTTGCAACGGTGTCAGGCCAACGGCCAGGGCGGCTTCACGTTGCCCCCGGTGCAAAGACTGCAACCCGCCGCGTAGCACTTCGGCTACATACGCCGAGCCCTGCAAGCCAAGGCCCAGCACCCCGGCGGCAAACGCTGAAAGCGTGAGGCCGAACGCCGGCAGGGCGAAGTACAGCAACAGCAGCAAGGCCAGCAGCGGCACCGCACGCATGCTCTGGATAAACCCACCGGCACCGCGCTGTATCCACCGCCGTGGCTGACGCGTGGCCCAGGTCAGTAGCAGCCCGAGCGCCAACGCCAAGGTGAAACTGACCAGCGACAGCTGCGCGGTGATCTTCGCCCCTTCGGCCAAACGCGGGCCCCAATCACTCCAGTAGGTTGGGTACTGGGCAAAGAACTCGATCATCGGCTCACCCCCAACTTGCGTTCCAGGCCGGCGAAGCCGTAGCCGATGGGCAAAATCATGGCGGCGTACAGCACGATCACGGCCAGGTAGATCAGCGTGGTTTCAAAGGTCGAGGTCACCAGATTGCGCGCCAGGAACATGATTTCCGGCACGGCGATGGCCGAAGCAATGGAGGTGTCTTTAAGCAACTGACTGACGTAATTGGCGTACGACGGCAGCGCCATACGCCAGGCTTGCGGCAGCAGAATATGGACCAGCACCTGACGCGGCGACAGGCCCACCGTGAGCCCCGCTTCGCGCTGGCCCAGGTGCAACGCCTTGAGGGCGCTGCGAAATACATCGGTCAAAATGGCGCTGCCCACCAAGCCTAAACCGATGATCGCGGCCAACCACGGCGGCAAGTTAAGCCCTAAATACGACAGCCCGAAGTAGATCAAAAACAGGTGCGCCAGCGCCGGCACATTGCGCATCCACTCCACAAACAGGTTGATTGGTGCCCGCGCCCGCAGGCCACCAAAGGTGTGGGCCACGGCCAGCAACGCACCGCCCAACGTGGCCAGTAGCAGGGAGCCGACGCCGATCAACAGCGCCGACAAGGCGCCGCGCAGCAACACCGGTAATAAGCCCAGAAAGGTGTGAAGGGTCTCCATGGTTCAGGCCCCCGCCGCCATTTTGCCGAGGAACGCCTGGGTTCGCGGGTGCTCGGGTTGGTCGATCAGGCGCACCGCCGGCCCTTGCTCGACGATGTGCCCGTCGGCCATAAAAATGACCCGATCCGCCACGTCGCGAGCGAAGCGCACTTCGTGGGTGACCAGAATCATGCTGCGTCCCTCCTCCGCCAACTCGCGGATGACCGCCAGCACTTCGCCGACCAGTTCAGGGTCCAGTGCCGAGGTGGGCTCGTCGAACAAAATCACCTTGGGCTGCTGGGCCAATGCCCGGGCAATTGCTACGCGCTGCTGCTGACCGCCAGACAAATGTTCGGGGTACGCATCAGCCTTGTGGCGCAGGTGCACTTTGTCGAGCATGGCATCGGCCAGCTCATAGGCGACCTTGCGCGACAGGCCCTGAGCCACCATCGGCCCAAGCGCCACGTTGTCGCGAACGCTCAGGTGGGGCCACAGGTAAAACAGCTGAAACACCATGGCCATCTCGCGCCGCTGCGGTGCCAGCTCGCGGTCACTCATCGCGCGCAGCCCGGCCCCTTTGCGCAGTTGGCCGACCAACGCCTGGCCCAGCCAGATCTCGCCGCTGGTGGGCTGTTCCAGGTAATTGATGCAGCGCAGGCAGGTGGATTTTCCCGAACCACTGGGCCCCAGCAGCGACAAGGTTTCACCGGCCTTGAGCTCCAGGCTGATGCCCTTGAGGACCTCCAGGTTGCCGTAGGATTTGTGCAGCTCGTGCACGCGCAGCAACACCGCGCTGTCAGGGGTTTTCATTGTTATTTCCCGGCAAGCGAATAAACAGAGAAGTGGCAGCCCCGTGAGGGCTACCGCCATGCCTCGAGGGCTGTTTGGGTTATTTGCAGCCCGGCAGCTGCCAGGCCACGGCACGGTCCAGGCCAGGGCGCGGCGTGCCGCCTTGCGGCACATACCAAACGTCCTGCGTGAGGCCGTAACGCTCGCCGATTTTGCGCATCTCGCAGCTTTGCCAAAGGCTGGCGATCTGCTGATTGAACTGCTCGGCAAGTTCGGCGTTGTCTTTACTGAAGCCGAACACCACCTGCCCCAAACCGGTGAGCAAGGGGTACTTGGGGTTGTCATCGGTAAAGGCGTTAAAACGCAGGTGCCATTGAGGGTTACGCGAGATGGCGAACTGCATGACGGGTGGGTCGCCAATCACTGCATCGATGCGCCCCGCCAACAGGTCGCGCACTGCGGCGTCCGAGGTGTCGTACAGGGCAACTTTCACGCCCGGCAATTTGCGCAACTCTGGAATAAAGGAAAACCCGGTGATGGTGCCCACGCGTTTGTCGGTGAGATCGTCGAGCGTTTTCCAGTCGGTTTTTTCGGTTTGCGTAATGCCGTTTTTGAAGTACTGGATCGGGTCGCTGAGGGTCATCAGCTTGGAGCGCTGTTCGGTCCAGCCCATGGTGCCGGCCATTACGTCGACGCGCTTGGTTTGCACCGAGGCAATGGTGCCTGACCATTCCATCAATGCCGGCTTCACTTTCAACCCGAGCTTGCCGGCGATCAGTTGAAGAATTTCCCCGTCGTAGCCGATCATCTGACCGTCCTGATAACCTGTGCCCGGCATGTCGCCACTGAAGGCAATCGTCAGTGCGCCTGGCTCGACGGTCTGTGCCGCTGCTGTAACCGGTAGCAATACAACAGACGTCAGCAACGCTGCGCCCATGACCCACCACCGATACGGTTTTGCTGCGTTCATATTCTGCGTCCCCTGAGGCTGTTGTTAGGTGCGTGGCGAGTGCTTGGCCCGCGTTGCCACTGTAGAGCGCAGGGAGGGGAAACGAATTGGAGGTTCTGCACAGATGATTGAACAATCACGACATGTTGCCAGCCGCACCGAAGCCCTGATCGAGCGGCTCGACAGCACCAGCGTGACGCCTCGCCGAGCCGGGCTTGAGCTGTCGATTGGCATTGTGTTGTGGCCGCGTTTTCCGCTGCTGTCGCTGTCCGGGCTCACCGACGCGCTGCGCCACGCCGCCGACATTGGCGACCAGAGCCGGCAAATTCGCTGCCAATGGAAAATCCTCGGCTTACCCGGCCAGCGCACCGTTGCCAGTTGCGGCTTCGATGTACCCACCGATGATGTGCTGAGCGAGCCGCAACGCTTCGACTACATAGCCGTGATCGGCGGCCTGCTCAACGGCGACTGCGAGGTGCCTGCCGCCTACTGGCGTTTTCTGCAGCAGGCGGCGGCCGCCAACATTCCCCTCATTGGCCTGTGCACTGGCAGTTTTGTGCTGGCCCAGGCCGGGTTGCTCGAAGGCCGCACGGCCTGTGTGCACGCCTACCACCGCGACGATTGGAAACGCCTGAACCCCGGCCTGCGCCAAGTGAATAACTGCGACTACTTGGTGGACGGCCCACGCATTACCTGCGCAGGAGGCATCTCGGTGGTGGAAATGGCCGTTTACCTGATCGGGCTGCACTGCGGCGCCGACCGCGCCGCGAAAGTCATTCACCAGATGACCGTGGCGAAAACCGCCAGCCCCGGCAGCATCGATAAACGCAAAGCCCTCGGTTACGCCAACCTGCCCAACCGCCGGGTGCGCGAAGCCGTGATGCTGATGGAAAAACACCTGGCCGAGCCGCTGGAAATCGACACCATCGCCACGCTTGTAGGCACCAGCAAGCGCCAACTCGAGCGCATTTTCGTGGAGCAAACGAGCAGTACGCCCAGCCAGTTTTACCGACAGATGCGCTTACGCTTTGGCCGTTGGTTGCTGGTGAGCTCGGATAGGCAGATCGGCGAAATCGCCTATGAATGTGGCTTCGCCGATGCACCGCATTTCATTCGCCACTTTCAGCGCGAATTCGGCATGTCGCCGGGCAAACTGCGCACCTTGCTGGAACGCGCAGGCTAGGTTCGACGCCGTCGCTCGGCGGCCGTCGCGCAACAAGCCGACCCGTCGTTTGGCCCGCGATGCTCACCGTTTCTCAACTCCCCTCCACGTGTGAGTAAAAACGGTGCAGCCACGCGCAAAAAGCGTGCGCCGTCGTAACGTTTTTTCTGATCGATTTGCAAAACTCCCCATTCCAGAGCCTTCGCGCACCCTGGCCTTAATTTTGCTTTACATGTACATACAAGCTAATACATCGGCTTAATTTGGATACCTTTATGCATGACGTAGCAGTAATCGGTCTTGGCGCCATGGGCAGCGCCGCCGTGCATTTTCTGGCGCAGCGCGGGCTGAAATTGCTGGGCTTGGAAGCGGCGAAACCGGCCCATGCCGGCAGTTCGTCGCACGGAGATAGCCGCCTGATTCGCCTGGGTTATTTCGAGGGCGATGATTACGTGCCGCTGGGCCGGCGCGCTTATGAAAACTGGCGCGCGCTGGAAGCGGCGTCCGGCGAGGCGGTGTTGCAGGTGACGGGCGTTTTGCACATCGGCCGAGCCGACAGCAAGATTGTGGACGGCACGCGTCGGGCGTGTGAGAACCATGAGCTGCCCTACACCCTGCTTGATGCGCAACGCGTTCGCGCGCAGTACCCGCAGTTCGCGTTGGCGGACGACGAGGTGGGTTTGTTCGAATCCCAGGGCGGTTTTGTTCGGCCCGAGCGCGCGATTCAGGCTTTCCTGCGACTCGCTGAAAACGCTGGCGCCACGCTGCGCACGGGCGAGCGGGTTACCCACATCGACAGCGGCGATGCCGGCGTCACGCTGCATACCGAGTTCGGCCGCTATCAGGCACGCCGCGTGATCGTCGCCACCGGGCCGTGGATTGCCGAATTGGTGCCGCAGTTGCGTGGCCGTGCGCAGCCAATCAAACAGGTGGTGGCCTGGTACCGCACACCCGAGGGCGTGCAGGCCGACCCCAGCCAAATGCCGGTGTTCCTGCGTGACCTTGGCCAGCAAGGTTCCTACTTTGGCTTTGGCGATATCGACGGCCACGGCATCAAGGTGGGCCTGCATTGTCATTTCCGCGAGCCCATCGACCCCAACCAGCCGAACCCGCCGGTGAACGCCGAGGACCTCAACCTGCTCGACAACTTCGTGGCCCGCTACCTGCCAGCGTGGACGGGTCAGCGCCAGCACGCCGACACCTGCCGCTACACCTTGCTGCCGAGCGAAGACTTCCTGGTCGACCTTCACCCCGAAGACCCCAACCTGGTGATTGCCTCGCCCTGTTCAGGCCACGGTTTCAAATTCGCCAGCGCCTTGGGCGAGGCTTTGGCCGACCTGGCAAGTGATGGCCACACGCAACTGCCGATTCAAAGCTTTTCGTTCCAGCGACACGGCTTTACCTGATGCATCGCTTTACTGCTGCGCCGTTATTCGAGCTTTTGATTCCATAACCAGGCCCACCCAACAGGATGATTTCGATGCTTAATGCGAAAAGACTTAGCGCTACCGCCCTCCTCACCCTTAGCTTGCTGGCGGCCGCGACGGCCAGCCAGGCCAAGGAGTGGAACGCCGTAAAAATCGCCACCGAAGGCAGCTACGAGCCGTGGAACCTGACCCTGCCGGGCGGCAAGATCAGTGGCTTCGAACCCGAGCTGATGGAGATTCTGTGCCAGCGCCTGAAGATGAAATGCGATGTGCAGGTGCAAAACTGGGACGGCATGATCGCCAGCCTCAACGCCGGCAAATTCGACGTGCTGATGGACGCCATCGTCATCACTCCGGAGCGCAAGGAAGTGATGGATTTCTCCATTCCCTACGCCCGCACGCCCGCCAGCTTCGCCTCGATGGACGCCAACTTGCTGCCCGGTAAAACCGGCCAGGCCAACGCTCTGACCCTGAGCACCGACGCCGCGCAAATCAAGCCAGCCGTCGAAGCCCTGCGCAAAGCGCTGGATGGCAAAACCATCGGCATCGCATCGGGCACCGTGTACACGCCCTTTATCGACACCTACTTCAAAGACGTCGCCACCATCCGCGAATACAGCACCTCGGCCGACGCCGTGCTCGACCTGACCGCTGGCCGCATCGACGTGGTGTTCGACGACGTGACGTTCCTCAATTCCCTCATGGAAAAAGCCGACAACAAAGGCTTGGTTTACACCGGCCCAGAAATCGCCGGCCCGATCTGGGGCGAAGGCGAAGCCCTGGCGTTTCGCAAGGCCGACACCGATCTGAAAGCCAAATTCGACGGCGCATTGAAAGAGGCCATCGCCGACGGCACGGTGAAAAAGCTCAGCGAAAAATGGTTCAAGGTCGACCTCACCCCATGAGTGCTCAGCCCGGTTAACGCCGGGCGCTTTGGCGAAAAGGAGAGACCATGAACCTTGTGCAACTGCTGGGTTTTAGCGAGCAGGGTTGGGGCGCGGCGCTGTTACAGGCCGCCGGCATGACCCTTGTGCTGACCGCCGCCGCGCTGCTGGTGGGCGCGGTGTTCGGCGGCCTGGTGGCCGCGGCGAAACTGTCAAAACGGCGCATGTTGCGCTGGGTCGGCGAGCTGTATTCCATTCTGTTTCGCGGCATTCCGGAGCTGCTGATCATCTACCTGTTCTACTTCGGTGGCGGCACGATGGTCTCGGCCGTGGCAAGCCTGTTCGGCGGCAGCGGCTATGTCGACCTGCCGCCGTTCGCCATCGGCGCCCTGGCGGTGGGGCTGATTTCCGGCTCCTACCAAGCCGAGGTGTATCGCGGCGCCTACAAGGCCGTGCCAGTGGGTGAACTGGAAGCGGCGGCCGCTATCGGCATGAGCCCCGGCCAGCGGCTGCGCCATGTGCTCATTCCTCAGGTGATGCGTTATGCGCTGCCGGGGCTGGGCAACGTCTGGCAAATGACCCTCAAGGACTCTGCGCTGATCTCGGTAATCGGTCTGGTGGAGCTGATGCGCGCCAGTCAGGTAGCCGCGGGTTCAACGCGGCAGTACTTCACCTTTTACATCGTTGGCGGTATCGGCTACCTGCTGCTCACGTGGGGATCCAGCCGCGTGTTCAGCCGGGCCGAAGCGCGGGTGCGCCGCACCCAGCGCGCTAACTTCCTGTCGCCATAGAGGTTGACCCATGCTCGACCTGCCTTTCCTTACCAGCACCTTGCTGAAACTGCTGGCCGCGCTGCCCACCACGCTGAGCCTGTTCTTCGCGTCGTTGGTGGTGGGCCTCGCCTGGTCGTTGGTCATTGTCGCGATGCGCGTCAGCCGCTGGCCGTGGTTCAGCTTGCCGGCGCGCGGTTACATCGCCCTGTTTCGCGGCACGCCGCTGATGATTCAGATGTTCCTCATCTACTACGGCCTCGGGCAATTTCCGCTGGTGCGCGAAAGCTTTGCCTGGTCGGTGCTGCGCTCGCCTTATGGCTGCGCGATTGTGTCGCTGGCCTTGTGCACAGCCGGTTACACCGCCGAGATCATTCGCGGTGGCTTGCTGAGCGTGCCGCACGGGCAAATCGAAGCCGGCATGGCCATCGGCCTGTCCCGCTGGCAATTGCTGTACCGCATCATCCTGCCGGTGACCCTGCGCCAAGCCCTGCCGGCGTACTCCACCGAGGCGGTGCTGTTGGTGAAATCCACCGCACTGGCCAGCCTGCTGACCGTGTGGGACGTGACCGGCGTGGCTCAGCAAATCATCCAGCGCAGCTACCGCACCATGGAAGTGTTTGCCTGCGCGGCGCTGATTTACCTGGTGCTGAATTTCCTCGTCGTGCGCGCCGTGGGCTGGTTTGAAAGTCGCCTGGCCATTCCCGCACGGCCCCGGCAAGACGCCCGCGCCTCGCCCGCCCCTGTTCCCTCCACCGAAAACAAGTTGCCTGGAGCGCCATGACATCTCCCGCCCCGACCCTCACGGTTGCCAATATCCATAAGTCTTACGGCAGCGCCCATGTGCTCAAAGGCATCGACCTGCAGGCCAACAAAGGCGACGTCATTTCCATACTCGGCGCCAGCGGCTCGGGTAAAAGTACCTTTCTTCGCTGCATCAACCTGCTGGAAACGCCCGACGAGGGCAGCATTCAAGTGGGCGATGAACACATCGCCCTGCATCGCAAACGCGACGGCTCCATGGCAGCGACCAACCGCAAACAGGTGGAGCGTATGCGGGCGCGTCTGGGCATGGTGTTTCAAAGCTTCAATTTGTGGTCGCACATGACCGTGCTGCAAAACGTGATGGAAGGCCCGCTGCGGGTGCTCAAACGCCCTCGCGCCGAATGCCTGCACGACGCAGAACAGCTGCTGCAAAAAGTTGGTTTGTACGAGCGACGCGACTACTACCCGGCGCACCTGTCAGGCGGCCAACAACAACGCGTCGCCATCGCTCGCGCCCTGGCCATGAACCCGGAAGTACTGCTGTTCGATGAACCCACCTCGGCCCTCGACCCGGAGCTGGTCGGCGAAGTGCTGCGCGTGATGCGCGGTCTGGCCGAAGAAGGCCGCACCATGCTGGTGGTCACCCACGAAATGGGCTTTGCCCGGCATGTATCGAACCGCGTGGTGTTTATGCACCAAGGCCTGGTCGACGTTACCGGCACCCCGGATGAACTGTTCGACGGTCCTGCCAGCGAACGTTTCCGCCAATTCATTTCCAGCCACCAACTGCGGAGCACCGAATGACCTCGCCGGCGTTGTTGAACCTGCCAACCAATCCCGCTATCCCGGTGGTGATCGACAGCACACCCTTAACCTTTCGCCAGGTGGTGGCAGTGGCTCGTCACGGCGCGCGTCTGGAACTATCGCCACAGGCCTGGCAACGGGTGGAGGCCGCGCGGGCGATTGTTGAGCACATCGTACTCAGCGGCGAGCGCGCCTATGGCATCAATACTGGCCTGGGCGCGCTGTGCAACGTGGCCTTGCAAGGCGAGCAACTGGCGCAGCTCTCGCGCAATACCCTGCTCAGCCATGCGTGCGGCGTCGGTGCCGCGCTGCCGGTTGAGCAAACCCGCGCCATCATGTGCGCCGCCGTCAACAACTTCGCTCACGGCCGCTCGGGCTTGCAGCGCTCGGTGCTGCAAGGGTTGCTGGACTTGCTCAACCACGGCATCACCCCCTGCGTTCCGGCCCAGGGTTCGGTGGGCTACCTCACCCACATGGCGCACGTGGGCATCGCCTTGCTGGGCATGGGTGACGTCAGCTACCGCGGCCAGCGCATCAGCGCTGCGCAGGCCTTGGCCGACGCCAACCTGGCGCCCGTGCAGCTTGCCGCCAAAGACGGCCTCAGCCTGGTAAACGGCACCCCCTGCATGACCGGGCTGGCCTGCCTCGCACTCGCCGACGCCTGGCAATTGGCAGACTGGGCAGACGTGATCGGCGCCATGAGTTTTGAAGCCCTGGGCGGCCAGCTCAACGCCTTTGACGAAGCGGTGCTCGCCCTCAAACCACACCCCGGCATGCAACAGGTCGGCACACACCTGCGCGCGCTCTTGGCCGGCAGCAAGCGCCTGGCCAGCCAGCGAAACCTGCGCACCCAGGACGCCCTGAGCATTCGCTCCATTCCACAAATACACGGCGCGTGCCGCGACCAGATCGCCCACGCCCAGGCGCAAATCAACATCGAACTGGCCTCGGTCAGCGACAACCCGCTGCTGCTCGGCACGCTGGATAACTACCGCGTGATGTCGCAAGCCAACCCCCATGGCGAATCGGTCGCCATGGCCGCCGACCTGCTGTGCATCGCCGTCGCGGAACTGGCCGGCGTGGCCGAGCGCCGCCTGGACCGGCTAATCAACCCGCTGGTCAGCGGCCTGCCCGCCTTTCTCGTGGCACAGCCTGGGGTCAACTCAGGAATGATGATTGCCCAATACGTCGCCGCCGCCCTGGTCGGCGAAAACCGCCAACTGGCCCAGCCGGCCGTGGTCGACAACTTCGTCACGTCCGGCCTGCAAGAAGATCACCTGAGCCTGGGCACCAGCGCCGCACTCAAGCTGCTCAAAGCCGTGGAAAACAGCTACCGCGTGCTTGCCATCGAATACCTGCTGGCCGGTCAGGCCTTCGAACTGCTCACCTTGGAAACCTTCGGCATCGGCACCGACCACGCCTGGCGCGGCCTGCGTCAACACGTACCGCCCTACGACCAAGACCGCTGGCTGGCACCCGACATCGAAACGGTGTTTCAGCTACTAAGAAATACCGAGGCGGTGTTGAACTGGCCTGACGTGGGAAGCGAGCCGCCGGGTGGGGATGGGCCGGGTGAGGCGGCGTTTAGGCAGAGGGCGTAAGCGGGTAAAGGCGGCCTGGAAAGATGGACGTTTTTCGCGCAAAAGCATCGCGGCTAAAGCCGCTCCCACAGACCGCACAGCCTGTAGGAGCGGCTTTAGCCGCGAGCTGTTTACTGCGAGGAGCACTGTCACCGGGATTTTGCTCTGCCATAAATCCAGCAAGTGCGTCGTTCTGACAGCATCAGAGGCGGGGAACGCCAACGGTGATCGGGTGCTCGGAAATAGCTCACACAGGGCAAGCGCGGAGGCTAGCGTCGTCCGCAAGCCTGGCAAGCAAGCGGGCATGCCGTCGCGTATCCTTGGGCCTCTTGCCCCCACCCCAGGATGACCCATGGCGAAGATGACGTTCCCCTTTGCGTGTGCCCGGCTGAGAGAGTATTTCTCACCGTTAGGCTTCGAGGCGGCGCTTGAGTCGCCGACCGCGATGAGCGTACGCGTTTTCGATATCAAGACCGGCGAAGATTTCGCCGTCCTGGCCGGGTTGCCCTGGAGCGCCAGCGCCACGCAAGACGACCTGGTACCGATCGTGGAAGCGATTGAACAGGAGATGGAAATTCGCGAGCTGGTCTTCGACCCGCCCTCCGCCAACTTACCGCCGCAAACCTAAAAAAACGGGGCCTTTGGGGTCAGCTGCGGCACCACGGTTAAGCGCTGAAACGAGGACAGGGAGTTCGTTGCATGTTGGTTGGTCATCGGTTTGAACGCACCCCGCAGGGTGACCTGCATATCCATTCCTACAACCGGGCGCAGACGATCGCCATCGTTCTGGCAGGCGCAGTCTCCGTCGCCGCGCCCGTGGCATTTGTGGTGTTTGCCATCGTCAGCGACATTCCGGGGCAGATGCACCCGCTGCACCTGCTCACACTCATTCTGGCGCTGCTGCTGATTCCCGCGATCTCGCTGATGATGGCGATCTACATCGGCTCGCGTGAGACGTTTGTGTTCTCCCGCCAAGAGGGTGTGGGCAAGCAGCGCATGCAGAATTTTTTCGGCCGCCGCGAACGCATAACCACCTTTAAAATTCGAGGCCCCAAGCGCCTTGAACTTCGCCGCAATCGAGACGCCAAGCCGATTTACACCCAGCTGTGGCTGGTGATGCGCGACGGTCCCGAGCACCGCCTGACAACCTCCACGGTGCCAGTGGTGCCGGGCAGTAAACGCACGGATACCTGGCTGCGCGAACTCGCCGACTACCTGGAAGTGCCGGTGCCTACCGAAGTCGTCGAGGTGGCCCCAGCAGGCTTGGCAGCCGCCTACCAGCCGGCTCCCGCACCGGCCCGAATGGCCTCAGCCAAGCGCACCCAACACAAGGGCAAAAAACCGCCGGCGGAGCAAGAGCGCACGGAAAAAATAGGCGTGCCCGGCCGCCTTCTGCTCGCCCTGATCGGCGCTTTCGTGGCCGTGCTGGAGCTGACACAGGTGATCGCCTTGGTGCGTGCGCTGTTTACCGGAGAGCTGCGCTTCAGCGGCGTGCGCTCGGGCACGTCGCGCTTCTTCTTCGCCGAGCAACCGTGGACCTTTTCGTTCAACGTCCTGGTCGGCATTGGCGAGGTGTTGCTTCTTGGATTCATCGCCTGGGGCTGCCTGCGTATGGCAGTTCAGGGACGGATGAAAGCTGAACCTTGATGGGCGGGTTTGGCCGTTGCAAATGGCAGATTGAAATGGCCACGAACTGCTCAATGGCATAACTGACCCGTCAGCGTTTTACGACTTTCCGATACTCGCTTGGTGACTGTCCAAACCAGCACCGCCGATGATCGGCATCGTTAACCGACGTAACGTGGAAGCGGCGCAGCATCACGAATAGCAAGCGGCACGACATTGCAGCGCAAACCCGAAGCCGCTTGCCCGCATTGCGCCTCGTACACGGCGCTGCGTCGTTACTTGACCTCAACCAGCCGCTGCGTCTGCGAGCCTTCCAGCGACAGATGAATAACCGCCACTTTGCTCGGTGAATTCGCCGGGTCGTCGGGGGTATTTTCCATTGCCGGAATGTCGATCAGCGTTTGTTCACCCGCCGGGTCGCTGACCAGTTTCGCCTCCAGCGTTTCAATCGCTCGCCAACTGTCGCCACCGATTCGCACCACATCGAGCAGGCTGTAATACGGCACGCCTTGTTCGTCTTCGTCCGGGGTAAATGCCGCCAGGTATTGGCTGTAATTGTTGCCCATGCCGAAGCCCTCGACCGTGAAAACCACCAGCGTGACCTGGCTTTCCTCGCCGGTATTGAGCGTTTGCGTCATGGCCGCTTCCGGGTAGCCAGTGGCATAGCTGTCTTTAACCAGCGCCACCAACCGCTCGACCTGCTGCTCCAACGCTTTAGGAAGCGGCGCAGGCTCGGCGCCATAGGCAACGGTACAAACGAACAATAGGCTGGCGGCAAGCACACGCAGGTTCATGGGGAGAATCCGAAGGTGTTGAAGGGGATGGGAATGCTAGCGCTTGGCACGGGCAACGTGCAGTGGCGCGTGGACGTTATTGTGAGGCTGCGCAAGGTCTGCGTTCGGCAATGGCAAGCTGACCTATAAGTCCGCCCGCCTTGCTTGCTCACTGATTAGTTCTCTGTGGATAACAGATTGTGAAGCGTGCAGCGCTCTATCCGGTGAGTAAGAGGCCGTAGCATGGCGACAACTTTTCCAGATGTCGCACTTCCTTTCGACATCATCACTCACGAGGTGAGCCATGCCTAAAGTCGTCCGATTTCACCGTACCGGTGGCGCTGACGTTCTGTCACTCGACGACGTTGCCGTACAAGCGCCGAAAAGCAATGAGGTTCAGATCGAGGTGAAAGCCATCGGCCTGAACCGTGCTGAAATTATGTATCGCACAGGGCAATACGTAATAGAGCCGCAGTTTCCGGCAACGCTTGGCTATGAAGCCGCTGGCATCGTGCGGGCCGTTGGCAGTGACGTCAGCGGCTTTGCTGTGGGCGACGCGGTAAGCGTCGTTCCGGCGTTTTCTTTTGCCGATTACGGCATGTACGGCGAAGTGGTCAATGCGCCCGCCCATGCCGTGGTAAAGCATCCTTCCAACCTGAGTTTCGCGGAGGCGGCAGCCAGTTGGATGATGTTCGTCACGGCCTACGGTGCCTTGATTGAATACGGCAACCTGCAAGCTGGCGAAACGGTTTTGGTCTCAGCCGCATCGAGCAGCGTTGGCCTGGCGGCTATTCAAATCGCCAACATGCAGGGTGCCATCCCCGTCGCCCTCACGCGCACCAGCGCCAAGCGTCAGGCGTTGCTGGATGCTGGCGCCAAACACGTCATCGCCACTGAGGAAGACGATCTGGTTGCCGAAGTGGCCAAGATCACTGGCGGCAAAGGCGCGCGCATCGTCTTTGACCCGGTGGGTGGCCCGCAAGCGACCAAACTGATTCAGTCCATGGCCAACGCCGGCATCTTCTTTCAGTACGGTGCTCTTGATCACCGCGATATACCTGTTCCGGTATTCGACATTCTTGGCAAGCACCTGACCGTGCGCGGCTACGAGCTTTTTGAAATCACCATGGACATGGGCAAACTGGCCGCTGCCAAGGCTTTTGTAACCAAAGGGTTGGCAGAAGGCACGCTCAAGCCCTTCATCGACAAGGTGTTTTCACTGGCTGACATCGCCGATGCTCATCGTCGAATGGAGTCGAATGCACAGATCGGCAAGATCGTCGTTGTCGTGGATTGATTGTTCTCTGGCAACCAGTTGCTTGCCATAAAGCCATCGCTGTTTGCTTCTGACAGCGGTGGCTTTTTTGTGGTTATGCGGGTGAGTCAGGTAAACCTGCTCGGCTATCATCCTCTGTGCCCAAGCCCCCCAGCCCGGTGCACAACCCTGAAGAGGATGGCGATGAATTTAATTGAAGCCATGGAAATGTTTGTGGCGGTGGTTGAGCGTGGGAGCTACACAAAAGCCGCCGAAGCGCTCCATGTCCATCGCCCCGCGCTGTCCAAGGTCATCCAGAACTTGGAACAGGAACTGGGCGTGCAGTTACTGCACCGCACCACGCGCAGAGTGAACACCACGCCGGCCGGCGATGAGTTCTACGAACGCAGCCTGAGAACGCTCGCCGACCTGGCGGAAACCCTGGACTGGTTCTCCCCGACCCGCCCCCCGCGAGGAAAGCTCAATATCGACTTGCAGACCGTACTGGGCCACGCGGTGCTCATTCCCCGCCTGCCCGAGTTCCTGGAACGCTACCCTGGCCTGGAGATTTCTTTAGGCACCTCCGACAGCCTCAATGACCTGATTGAGCAAGGGATTGACTGCGCCGTGCGCCTTGGTGACCTGGTTGATTCGAGCCTCATTGCCAAGCGTGTAGGCGAGGTCGCACTGGTTACCTGCGCAGCTCCCGCTTATGTGAAGAAACACGGCTTACCAAACCAGCTGGACGATCTAAAGGAACATACGGCCGTTAACTTCATGGTTAAACAGCGCCGCCAGATCATGCCCTGGCGGTTCATCGTCAACGGCAAGACTACGGATGTCAAAATGCGCAGCGGCATCGTTGTCGATAATGCCGAAGCCTTGTTGTACTGCGCGCTGGCGGGAATCGGGATTGTTCAGGCGCTACGCCCCGCGTTGCAGCGACACATCGATAGCGGGCGCCTCGTAGAGGTTCTACCGAACGTACCAACGGAGCCAAAAGCGGTATCCGTCCTGTTTCCGGATCGACGAAACCTGTCGCCCAATGTCCGCGTTTTTGTGGACTGGGTAAGCGCAGTGTTTCAGGAACAAAGCGCCAACCCAACTGCGGCGGTGTGAGGGAACGCCATGCGCTGCGTGGAGTGTCGATTTTTGGCAGATAGCTGCGGCGTGAATTAGGAGCTATCGGCCATAAGCGGCCTCTGTCCCAGTAAGCAGAACCAGACCTGTCCGGTTGAAACAGGAGCGCGACAAAGGCGCGACAAAGGGGACAGATTTATTAAACGGCTCTAACTTAGAGTCGTTTAATAAATCTGTCCCCTTTTCCACACTAGAACCGGGCGAATCGCTGCCGGTACTGAGCGGGCGTCAGTTTGGTCAGCTCCTTGAACATTCTTCTGAGATTCGAATCGCTGCTGAAGCCCAGCTCACTACTGATGGTTTTGAGGGGCACGGATGTCAAGATCAATCGCTCACTCACCTGGCTCAGCTTGATGCGACGCGCATAGGTGGCTACCGCACTCCCTGTCTCTTCCCCGACCTTGCGCGCCAGTGTCCGTTCGGTCATTCCCAACTCTGCCGCCAAGATGCGAACAGTGATCCTCTCGGCTGGCAACCCCTGCACCAGCGTGTGCAACCTACGCAGCAGTTGGCTGGGTTGCTCGATCAGACTGAGGGCCCGGAAGGCCGCGTGCGACTGAATCGGGCGGGGAAGCACCATCAACCGATTAAGGTCGTTGAACACCGTTGCATCAACCTGTCGCTCAATCAGCGCCTGGGCGAGCGGTAGGTAGCCGTTGACACCGCTGGCAGTGCCGGTGCGTTCGTTAAAGATGCAGCTCTGCTCATACTGCCATCGCACCTTGGGATAGCGCTGAAGCAGCGTGTCGGCCAGCCACCAGGTTGCGGTGGCGTGCTCTCCATCAAGGCGGCCACTGGCGGCAGCAAGGCTCACTCCGGTGCAATAACTCCAGATACGACAGCGCTTACCGAGCTTCGCCAAGCCGGCCAAAAGCGAGGCATTGTCATGCAGGGTTTTATCCACCTGCCGGGGGGACTCGGCCCAATAACCAGGGATCAGGATCGCGTCCAGAGCAAGCTCCAGGAACCCATGATTGGCCGTCAGAACCAGGCCGTGAGCACACGTGACCGCACCGCTTTGCTCGGCGACGAAGTAGGTTTCGAACAGCGAGCGCTCCGTTCGCCGATTCGTTGCATGCAGCATATCCACGAAAGCCAGAAGTCCTGCTGGCATGCAGTCGGGGAAGAGCAACAGACCGATCCGTAGAGGGGTAGTCATGGCCATAAATGAATGGTTTATGTCAGTTCACGCCATTATGAGCATTTTGCGGTCCCGGCACCATGAGTCCACACCCCAGGAGCCTCATGATGAACATTCAGCAAATTCGCAACGCTACGATCATTCTCGAACTAGGCGCGCACCGCATTCTGGTCGATCCGATGTTGGCCCGCAAAGGCGCTCTGCCTTCGTTACGCGTCTTCACTGGGTTTCAGAGGAACCCGACCGTCGAACTCCCGGAGGGCGCTCGCGACGCCTTGGAGCTCATCACCCACTGCCTGATCACCCACTGCCAGAAAGGCCACTTCGACCATTTGGACAGAGCGGGCACGCGGTGGCTGAGAGAGCGGCAGATTCCCGTTATCTGCACGCCCCATGACGCGGCTTACCTGGCGAAGCTGGGTTTGAATGTACAGCCATTGCCGGAAGGTCATGGCGAGCCGAAACCCTTCCTAGGCGGCGTGATTCGTACAATCCGTTGCACCCATGGAGAGGGAGTGGTTGGACGCCTGATGGAACACGGCGTCGGCTACCTGATCGAGCTGCCAGGCGAGCCCAGCCTGTATCTGGCCGGCGATACGCTTTTGACCGCCACGGTAAGTGACATCGTGTTGCAGCATCAGCCTCAGGTCAGTGTGGTGCCTGCTGGAGGGGCGCGTTTCGACGTGGGGGGCGACATAATCATGGGCTTGTCCGATGTACTCGAATTTACCCGTCTGAGCCAAGGCACCGTTATTGCCAACCACCTGGAAGCGATCAACCACTGTCCTGTTACCCGTAAGGAGCTGGCAAGTGCGGCAGCCGAAGCCGGCGTTGCCAGTCGGCTACTGATTCCTGGGGACGGTCAGGTAATGGCTTTGGTATAAACCGCCGTGCTGCTCGTAACCGAACGCTGATGGCTACGAGCGGCGACTTTTGGCGTTTATGGATGTTAGCGAAAAAAGGGGACCGACTTATTAACCAGCTCTAATTTAGAGCCGTTTAATAAATCCGTCCCCTTTGTCCTGTAAAATCGTCACTCGCTCAGGCTATCAATCCAAAGCTTTACATGAGGCTGGAATGTCAGGGAATGAAGTCGTGACAATGGGGACATTAATAAATTACGACCAGTTGATTTGGCTGGCTGCGTTCGCGTCGCTCTCACTGACCTTTGCATACCAGACTCGACATACCAGATCGGTTCTCGCGGTCCTAGCTACGATCGCTTTTGGCATTTGCGCAATCCACAGGGGTTTGGCATTTGTCATTCCGGCCACAATGGCGTGCCGATACACGACAATGACAGGCTGCGTGATGCCAGAGCCGTACGATACCGTCCTAAGACTGTCTTGGGCATGGCACGCGCCAGTGTTTTTTGTAGGTGCGCTAGTAGCCCTACTTTTCACGCTCCGAAGATCTTCATAAGCGAATATTCAGCGGACAAAAACCGATCTTTTCCCTACTTTTACATGTCCGCTTCTGGCCGATTGCTGCCTGTCGTCAACGTCAGAAACAGAACATTGAGCAGAGAACACATCTGCCACTATCCACCTGTCCAATTCGCAGGGGGTTTCGCCTTTACTCGCACGCCAGATCAAGCCGGTCGAATGAGGCTCATGTGGTTATAAAGGTGCATGACATGCGCCTCAACGTAATCAGCATGACTCAACGCGCCATAGGCGAAGTGCGGCTGCAATTCGCCCTGATACTGGCTGAAATCGCTAAAGGCCTGCTGCAAACGACTGAGGGCCAAGGCTTGGCTAGTCGGTTCACTGAGCGGCGCTGCACCTGGAATGGCCTCGTGCAACGGATGCCGCATGGCCCCACGCGCGGCAAATACGCTGAACGCCAGCGGGCCCACGCTGCTGCGGAACCAACTTGGTTTGAGCTCGGGATAGCCACTGATGGAGTACTCGATGCTCTGCGCGCAGTGGTTAAACACTTCAGCCGGGGTCCAGCCCTGAACGCTGACCAGCGCCTTGCCCTCCAGTGTACGCAACAGGTCTTGCGCGCCCTCAATGTTCAGCGCCCCCGCGCGGTCGCCGGTCGGCAACGCCCAGAAACCTGCGCCGAGCGCCGCCGCACCGCCGATGGCGCCCAACGTCAAAACTTGTCGTCTGTTCATTCCAGCTCCATAAACTGCGATCAGTGTCAGCCCCAAGGGCGCCGGGCAACCCATGCGCTCGCAGTAGCCCCCCTCCAATTGGCGCGCCATGATATAGGACGGTGCCGCGGTAGGCAGTGTCTGGATACAAATGTGTTTTTTACCCACACGGGGCACCTAGCGAGGGCTGGGCGCACGCCCTGTACTCGCTGAGTAGCAGGACAATGGGGACGGATTTATTCCCGTCACAGCGCGGCTAATTCTTAACGCTGCGGCTGCTTCATCAACCGCTCCACCAAGCGCCAATAGCTCACCGGCATCAGGCGTTCGAATATCGACAGCAGCAACGCGTCCGCTCCCACAATTACCCTGCCCTTATCGCTTTCAATGGCCCGCACGATGATGCGGGCGGCCTTTTCTGCAGGCATTTTCAGCACTTTGTTCATTTCTTTTTTATGCCGTTCGATTTCCAGGGCATCAATGCCTTGCGGTGCTTTCGCGTTGTTGGCGATAGAGGTGGCGATGCCGCCGGGGTGCACCACGGTGACGCCGATCGGGGTGCGTGCTAGCTCGTGGCGCAGGCTGTTTGAAAAGCCCCGCACGGCAAATTTGCTGGCGCTGTAGGCGGCCTGGCCCGGTGGCGACACCAGCCCGAACAGGCTCGACAGGTTGACGATTCGGCCCGGTGCGCCGTTGCCGCGCAGAATGGGCAGGAAGGCGCGCGTGCTGTCGACAACTGCGCGGAAGTTGATGTCCATGACCCAGTCGAAGTCTTCTTCGCTCACCTGCTCGAACGTGCCGCCAAGCGCCACGCCGGCGTTGTTGATGACCAGGTGCACGGTCGGGTGGATGTTGAGTACTTCGCCTGGCAAGTTGCGGATGGCCTGACGATCAACCAGGTCGACCACGTGCGTGCTGTACGTTTTGCCGCGCTGTGGAAGTAAGGCCAGGGTTGCACGCAAGCCGGCTTCATCACGGTCAACCAGTGCCAGATGACATCCACGCTCAGCCAACACGGCCGCCAATGCGCGACCAATGCCACTGGCTGCACCGGTCAGCACTGCCACCTGATTGTCGAGTTTCATTGTTGTTGTCCTGCCTGGCTGTGAATGTGGTTGAGGATCAGCGCTGCAAGGCGTTCACCTTGAGGGGCATCGATTTGATGACGCATGTCTGCGATGACTTCATGGTTTGCGCCGGGTATCGCCCGTGCACTGGCGAGGCCACCGGTGGGGTTCACCATGCGGTCCTGGCCGCCGTGCACAATCAGGGTCGGCGCCTGAATGGTTGTGAGATGCGGGGTGCGGTCGCCGGACTTCAAAATAGCGCCGATCTGGCGGAACAACGCACGGGCTTCGGCCCGCTCGCCGTTACGCGTCCAGGCAAGCCGTGCGTAGCTGTCCCACAACGCGGGAGCGCCGGTGGCCGTGGCATCGCCGATGTGCATCATCGTTTGACGAAAGCTTGCTATCGCGTCGGCTTCGGTGCGCGGAGCCTTGGCCCGCGCCATACGCCACAAGGTCGACGCTGCAGGCTGGCCCACCTTGCGATTGCCCGTCGTGGAGAAAATGGAAACCAGTGACCTGGCCTTGCGCGGATGGCGATACGACAAGGCCTGGGCAATCATCCCGCCCATCGACATGCCTACCAGGTGCGCGCTCTCGATACCCAGATGTTCGAGCAGAAGCGCGCTGTCGTCAGCCATGTCCTCCAGGCCATAGGCACCTGCCGGCGCTTTGCCGGTGAGCTGCTGCCATTTGCTTGGATGAGGCGTCGCCATGCGGGACGACCGGCCGGCATCGCGGTTATCGAAGCAGATGACTCGAAAGCCCCCGGCGACGAGTTGGTCGATCAATGTTGCCGGCCAGTAGACCAGCTGCAGCCCGAGCCCGACGATAAGCAAAATGGTGGGAGCCGCTTCATCGCCATGGCTGGCGTAGCAGAGCTTCAGCCCGTTGGGCAGCGTGGCGAACTGTTCGTTATGGGCGGCCAGGCTCATGGCGTCACCGCCTTGGGCAGGAACTGCAACGCCGGGTGATCGACCTCACCGTTGCGCAGAATTTTTACGTCTGCCGCGTAGTTCCACGACATGGTCCAAGGGTACGCCTTGCCCTGTCGCGGCAGTTGCGCCAACGAACGCTGCACGTAACCGGCACCAAAATTCAGCAGCGGCTCGGTTTCCATAGTCGGGTCAGCCTTGGGCGTACACACGGCGTAACCGCGCGTCTCCATATACCCGAGCAGGCGGGTGAAGTGCTCACAGAGCAAGCCAATCTTCAGGGTCCACGAGGACGCGGTGTAACCCACCGCAATGGCGAAATTCGGAATGCCGCTGAGCAGCATGCCTTTGTAGGCGACGTGCTCGGCCAAGCGCAGCTGAACCCCGTCAATCTTCGGCACAATGCCGCCCAACGGCTGCAGGTTCAGCCCGGTCGCGGTGACAATCACATCAGCCTCGATATGCTCGCCCGAGCGCAGGTGGATACCGGTGGGCGTGAAGCGCTCGATCTGGTCGGTGACGATAGACGCCTCGCCGCTGGAGATCACCTTGAACAGATCACCACCGGGCACCGCGCACATGCGCTGCTCCCAAGGGTTGTAGGGCGGATTGAAGTGCACGTCCACGGGGTAGCCGGCCGGCAGCATCTTGGTGTTCATGCTGCGGATCAGCTTGCGGGCGGCCACCGGGTAGCGCTGGCAGAACGCGTACACCCAACGCTGCTTGGCAATATTGAAACGACGCGCCAGCGAGTGGGCGATGGTGGTCCCCAACAGTGGGCGGATGCGCCGCGCAATCGGGTCTCGGGACGGTACGGGCAGCACATAGGTCGGCGTGCGCTGCAGCATGGTCACGTGCGCCGCCTGCTCCGCCAGCGCAGGCACCAGGGTCACGGCGGTCGCGCCGCTGCCGATGACCACAACACGTTTGCCGGCATAGTCCAGGTTTTCGGGCCAGTGCTGCGGGTGCACGATCTGACCTTGGAACAGCGCCTGATCAGCAAAGGCCGGGGTAAACCCCTCCTCATAGCGGTAATAGCCGGCAGCGTTGAAAATCCAGCGCGCTTCGAGAGTCGCCTCCTCGCCCGTGTCTTCCTCGCGCAAGGTGACCTCCCAGCAGCGTTTGGCGCTGTGCCAATTGAGATCGACCACCCGCTGACGGAAGCGAATGTGCTGCTCGATTCCGTTCTCGCGCGCGGTTTCAGCGATGTAGGCCTTGATCGACGGGCCGTCGGCGATGGCTTTTTCGCCTACCCAGGGCTTGAAGTCGTACCCGAACGTGAACAGATCGGAGTCGGAGCGAATGCCGGGATACTTGAACAGATCCCAGGTGCCGCCCAAATCCGCGCGAGCCTCGATGATTGTGTACGACAGCGTCGGGCACTGCTTGCCCAGGTGATACGCCGCGCCGATGCCAGATAATCCGGCACCAATAATTAATACATCGACAGGCGCAAGGCCACGGTGTGCTTCAGTCATGGGGCTCACTCTTATTGTGACAACGTTCGTTCTCACTACTCTGATTGTGGCAACAAGCGTTGTCAACGCTGTACGATTCGCGAATGACAGACACCGCCAATTTCCCAATCGAAAGTTCGACCGAGCGCACCTACTCCGGCATCGCCGTGACCGAGCGCGCAGCCGCCAGGCGCCACCGCTTTATCGAAGTCGGCATCGAACTGTTTGGCACCGTGGGTTTCCACGGCACCACCATGCGCACCCTGACGGCCACGACGGGCCTTACCAATCGCTACTTTTATGAGTCTTTCGAGACCATGGAAGACTTGCTGGTGGCCTGCTACGAGCACCTGATTGGCGACTATCGAGCGCATTTGAACGAAGTGTTGAGCGACGCCGACGCCGACGTGGAAGCGCGCACGCGGGCCGGCCTGACCTGTTTCTTCGAAGCCATGGCCAACCCACGCTTCGCGCGAATCACCCATAGCGAAGTGCTGGGCGTGAGCCCGCGGGTGGATGCCCTATACATGCAGTCTGTCGCTGATTTTGCGGCGCTGATGATGGATTTTCTGGGCCGCGCCGGCGTACCGGTGGCTGCCCATGATCCACGGGAGATGCAGCTGGTTGGCACCGCACTGGCCGGCTCGGTCATACAGACCGGCATGCTCTGGGTACACAGCCGCTACGAATTACCCATCGAGCTCGTGGTGGAATCCAACGTGAAGGTGATTCTGGGAACCGTCAGCCAGCTGCACACAGCGCCCGGCAAATAGCAGCGGTTTCTTCTGACGGCTGCTGGGCGATTCACACTCAAGATGGGTAGCCGTATGTCTGTCTGCTTTGCAGTGTGCTCATCAGGGCTGCCAACAAGGTCAACGTAGCGCCCACGCCAAGGGCAAGCTGAGGCGCAGCATCGACAGGGAACCGATCAAATATCGGCGCCATGATGACTGCGCCAGCAGTTTGCCCGAGCAAGCGAGCGGTGCCCTGCACTCCCCCGGCCGCCCCACTTCGGCTTATCGGAGCCGAGAAGAACATGTTGCGGTTATTGGCCACGTTAAAAAGCCCGAAGCCAAAACCGCAAAGCATCGTCAATGGCACAAGCGCCATGAGGCTTTCCTGCAGAGGCCAAAGCGCAGCTCCAGCGAGCCCTGACGAAAGACACATGCCGCCTATTAAACAAGACCAGGCGGGCGAACATCGGTTTGAAAAGCGACCAGCCAATGGCGCTATCAGCGCGACGGTTAGCGGCCAGGGGATCATGTAAAAGCCTGCTGTCATCACCTCTTGGCCAAGGCGGTGTTGAAGGTAGAAAGGCAGCGCCACCAGCCCTGCAGTCTGCCCGGCAAAGCAGAGCAAAGAGGCAATAACTGAAATGCGGAACGCGCCGGATCTAAGCAAATCAAGCGGAACCAGTGGCGCCGCCTTGTGCCCTTCCCGCCTAACCAAAAGCCTCATCTGAAAAACTGAGATGGCCAGCAATGCTGCAGCCGATAGAGGGTGGCTAGAGATGGCGCTTGCGGCTATGACCAGCGAAGCAAAGGCGCCGACATTCAGTGCAATGCTCAACAGATCGGGTACGCGCGCGGTGCCGTCCACCGCGGGTAAAGCCCGACTCGCCAGCATCACCCAAAGCCCCAAGGGAAGCAGTGCAACAAACAGCCAAGGCCAGGCTGCCACGCTGAGAATTGCTGCGCCCATTGCGGGGCCCGCTGCTGATGCCAGGGCGACCGCAAGGGCATTCCATCCGATGGCGGCGCCCAGTTGCTGGCTCGGTATCACGTGGCGAAGCAGTGCCACCGCGAGCGCCATGATCGCAGCGCCGCCAAGCCCCTGAAGCAATCGCGCTGCGATAAGCCAATACAGCGTAGGGGCCAGTGCACACATCAGCGTGGCGCCCAGAAAAAGCACCAATCCCCACCTGAATACTTTGCGGTAACCAAGGCCTTCACCTAGCGCTGCACAGGGCAGCAAAGCCACCAACAGCGCCGCCTGGTTGGCCGTGATGATCCACATGGACAGCGCAGGTGTCACGTGCAGCGATTGGGCGATGGCCGGCAACGCCATGTTGACTATCGCCGTGTTGAGCACCACCAGCACCATGGCGGCCAGCACTGAGCTAACGGCAGCCAGCTGCCTCGGTTTTGCGCCGACTGATATCGCCTCGACGGCATGCTCCAATGAGGCGGTGCGTTCAATCTGCGTGCCGAGGCGACCGGCTCTTGAGGCTGGGCGGCGCGGCACGATGTCAACCATTGCGCAGTGCGCCGGTTTGCGGAACCCAATCACCACCCTGCTCGATGTACCGTGTCAGCTTGCGGGCCTGTTTATCCTCAATCCTCAAATCCCGCTCGGTGAAGCGAAAGAGCAAAGCCGGTCCGCAGATGCACTGCGTATCGTGAATATCGCCCGGCAGATAGACCTGCGTTTGGCCGGCGCTCACACGGGCGGAACCGCGCTTTACCAGTTTCACCCGGCCATCCGGAGCCTGCACGCTGGCATAGCTACCCATCTCGATTTCACCGCGCTGCACCGCGTAAATGACCCAGCCACGACCGTGATCATGTGGCGGCCGGTAGAGCCCTTCAGGTTCGGTGTGCGCCAACAGCAAAAACCCGTTTACCGGATCTCGATACAGCTCCTTCTGAGCCAATGCCTGCTGGTGGAGATCGCTCAACCACGGTTCGGTGACAGGCGTTTCTACGAGCTCACCTAATTGCTGCTGGCAGCCTGCGACCACTTCAGAGCTGAGCGGGCCCCAGACTGACTGGACGCGCTCAACAAACCTGCTTAACGAATTCATACGCCACCTCTTCATCCGCATCGGTACACATGTGCCGATGCAGCGAACTGTATGAAGCTTCCAGGTATGGCGGAAGGCGCACGGCTTGCACTTTATTGTTGCGCCTGACGCCATACATCGAACGAGCTGGGCTACCATACAGCCATGTCAAATCCGGACCTCAACCTACTCATTACCCTCGATGCGGTGCTCGCTGAAGGTAGCGTCACGCGCGCAGCCAAACGCCTGCGGCTCAGCCCCTCGGCGATGAGCCGGGCACTTGCGCGACTCAGAGAAACCACAGGTGATCCACTATTGGTCAGGGCCGGACGTGGGCTCGTTCCTACTCCCAGGGCGATCGAACTGCGTGAGCGTGTTGCTCAGCTTGTTCGCGATGCGCAGGAAGTTTTGCGCCCAACCGAGCTTCTCGATCTGAAAAAACTCGACCGGACATTCGCGATCAGGACCAGTGAAGGTTTTGCTGAAAACTTCGGCCCCGCGCTTATCGCGCGTATTGGGGAAATGGCTCCGGGAGTGCGGCTGTTCTTTATGCACAAGCCAGACAAGGACAGTAAGCCATTACGCGATGGGGTCGTTGATCTCGAAACCGGCGTTATAAATCTGGCCTCTGCTCCCGAGCTGAGGGGCCAGTGTTTGTTCAGGGATAAATACGTGGGTGTTGTACGAGCCGGGCATCCGCTAAGTCGCGGCAAAATTACGCCGGAAAAGTATGCAGGAGCTATGCACATCTCCGTGTCGCGGGAAGGGATAGATAAAGGCCCCATAGATGACGCGCTGCGGCCCCTCGGACTGGAGCGAAAGATCGTTACGATCGTCGGTGGCTTTTCGATCGCGCTGGGGCTGGCCCGCGGGTCAGATCTGATCGCCAGTGTTCCCGAACGCCATACCGCGAGCTTGCGCGAGGGCATGCATAGTTTTCCGCTGCCTTTGCCTGTTGCGCAGTTCAGCGTTTCATTGCTTTGGCATCCGAGATTCAGCGCTGATCCTGCTCATCAATGGCTCCGAAACTTGATCCTGGAGGTTTGCGGACGGCGTGAATAGGCGCGCTTACAGTGTGCCCACAGTGAATTTATCGGGCAGTACGATGAAGTGTGCTTTTGGCCGTTTGCCGCCCAGCGCGGCAGGCTGCTAAGGGCCAGAAGCAGTCTTAACAAGGGCTTCGAAATCATCAACATTTCCGCCATGTTGCTCAAGGTGCCTTATGAGTTTGATACCCGAACTGAACAGCGAAGCCCATGTGCTGATATGCGGAGCCAGCCGAGGCATTGGCCTGGCGCTGTGCGGGGCTTTGCTCGCTCGCCATGATGTGGCTCAGGTATGGGCAGTAGCGCGAAAAGCTAGCACCTGCGCCGATCTGGCAGAGCTTGCAGATCAGTATGGCGAACGCTTGAAACGAGTCGACTGCGACGCGCGCGATGAGCAATCCCTCGAAGCACTCGTGAGCGAGACGCTTGAGGGATGCGATCATCTGCACCTTGTCATCAGTACCCTGGGCATTCTTCATCAGGACGGCGCAAAAGCAGAAAAGGGTCTGTCTCAACTTACCCTTGCGAGCCTGCAAGCGAGCTTTGCGACCAACGCGTTTGCTCCAATCCTGCTGCTTAAGCACCTACTCCCGTTATTGCGCAAACAACCTTCTACCTTCGCGGCGCTCTCGGCGAGAGTTGGCTCTATTGGCGACAATCGACTGGGTGGCTGGTACAGCTACAGAGCCAGCAAGGCCGCGCTGAATCAGTTGCTGCATACGGCCAGTATCGAATTGAAACGTCTGAACCCTGCCTCTACTGTCCTGGCAATACACCCAGGCACGACTGACACGCAGCTGTCTCAACCCTTCCAGGCGAACGTGCCTGATGGCCAACTGTTCGAACCGGCTTTCTCAGCGGCTTGCGTAATCGATGTGGTAGGAAAGCATGGGCCGTCCGACAGCGGAACCTTCTGGGACTGGAACGACAAACCCATTGCCTGGTGATTCTTTTAATCGCTGAACGTTAAGAGCTGTCAGCCCGCCCGTCTGATCAGCTGTCCCCTTCGTTCCCACTCCTCTTTGTTCCCATTTAGGAAGTTTGGCTCGCATGATCCCCGTTGCACTGCCCTCAGTCGAACTACTGCTTTACCTCGCCTTTTTCTTCGCCGCGACGGTTTTCTGGTTCGGGTGGACGATAAGGCTGGTGGTTCGATATTCCACAGGTCGCTGGCGCCGCCCCGTCCTCCTGCCCTACGTGCTTATCACCGCGTGTGCGCTTTTTACCCTGTGGCAGTGCGCGGCTTTTTATCTTCAGATGCGTAGCTCTGAACGGCAGAGAGAGGCAAGTTATCGCCCGGAACTAGTAGAGCCGACGCGCCTTGGCCAGATCGACATGCCCAAAGGCACCAAACTCGAACTAGCCGTTGCGGATCAAACGGAATCCTTCAAGCGAGCCGTATTTCCAAGCCCTGTGCGTATGCTCGACATCGATGCCCTCGAAGTAGCCCGCTACATCGCAATTCAAACCAATGAAAAATACGAAACGGTTGGCTTCACGCCACAGAACATGCGGATAACCGGCCACGGCACGACGATGCAGAACGGCTGGCGGTGCGATGCGCTGCAACCGGTGGAGTTTGAGCTCAAGCCTGATGGCGGCGTTTCGGCTTTCAGCAGCTGTACGCTTGCCGAGGGCAATGCAGTCGATGGCATCACTTTCCCCAAAGGCACGTCGCTCCGTGCTTCAACCGGCAATGTCTATACCGATGGGTTTGTAGATCCCGACCGCTGGGTTCTCGACACGCCAGAAGACGTGCCGGTGCGTATCGATAGTTTCGAGCTTGCGGATGCCAGTATTGCGCTCGACGCAGAGCGAAAGCTCTATGAAGTCAAAAGTGCGGTGCTTTCGAGCGGTGCGACACTCGCAGAGCGCCGTTATCTGGCGGCAAGCGCTATCCGCTTCAATCCGCGGCATGTCCGGGAAGACTATGCGGATACCTGGTTGATCACCCCGCCTCCGGGCGCCGACGGCTCACAGCCCGTAGCCCCTAAGACCATCGTGCAGCGCAGAGACGGTAAGGTGTTGGCCACGCTTACTGACTAAACGCGTGATCGCTAATCCATTTCTGCATTGGCGTTTAAGCACTGTACGGGAGTGAGGGAACTGATCGAGCGGCGATGAGTTTATGCGGGCGTACATGGCGGCTGGGGATGAGGTTTTTGACAATCACGGTCCCCTGTTCGCTCACGCGTCGAGCAAGACAACTGCGCACGAATGATCTCCGCCATATCCAATGCCCCCTGGGCAGCGCTCTGCGAAACATGAAGCTCGACCGCGAAATCTGGCAACTTCGGCAGTCCTGAATCATCGCCCAGCACCTGAAAATCATCCGGTACAAGCGAGCGAAGCCACGGCGTCAGTGCCAGGCCGCTTTTTACCGTGGCGAGGGTGGTTTCAACCGAGGAGTTTTCGAATATCACGCGCCAGCTGATGCTGGATTCGCCTAGCAGTGAAAACACGGGACGGCGAAACGCGCAGGTCGGCGTGATGAAACATAGCGGCAAGGGTCGTTGGCTAACCGGCTCTTGTAAGCCGCCTATCCAGACCAGCGACTCCACAGACAGGCGCTCGCCGACCGCTTCGTTCGCCAGGCACTGACTGACCGTCAAATCGATCTGCCCCTTGGAGAAAGCATTCATCAGCTCGAACGATGAGCCAGGCACAACAATGACTTCGACCTCGGTATGCCTGGCGGCAAAGGCTTTTAGAACATCCGCAAAATGCGATCCGGCCATGTCATGTGGCACGCCCACCTTGACGGTCTCCGGCACGCTTGCGCCGATCATTTCGCGGCACAGGCGGTCGTTGAGGTCGAGCAAACGCCGCGCGTTGGGTAAGAAGTGCAGGCCGCGATTTGTCAGCCTCGCGCCGCTGGAGTCTCGTTCGAGAAGCTGACATCCAAAGAAGGTTTCGAGCCGTTTGATCTGCTGACTGATACCGCCTTGCGTCAGATGCAACTGGCGAGCGGCGGCACTGATGCTGCCTGTTTCAGCGATGGTGACAAAGCTGCGAACGAGCACTAAATCGACGGTACGGAGAGGTGCGGGCATGCCGGCATCCATTAGGGTTGCTAATGGCCTTATTATAAACATTCGATACGGGGCGTCGCGCTGCGCACGTATGGTGGGGCTCCTTTTTTTGGAGTCTTATTCATGATGCTCAGCGGCAACAGCACCAATATCGCAGCAGCTTTGGCCAACGTCACCGAGCATTGGTCTCCGCAGGTTATTGGCCAGGTCAACGACCAGTACATCAAAGTGGCCAAGCTCAAAGGCGAACTGATGTGGCACGCCCACGCGGATGAAGATGAGATGTTTATGGTGGTCTACGGGACGCTGAATATTCAGCTGGAAGACCGCGACGTCGTTTTGCAGGCCGGCGAATTTTTCGTGATTCCAAAGGGTGTCCGGCACAACCCGGTAGCGTCCGAAGAATGCGGCATTGTGCTGATCGAAACCGTCACCACGCGTCATACGGGAGAGGAAGTCAGCGCCCGGACCGTACCCATCGAGCGCCAACTGAGATGAGGGACGTCGTCTTCAAAAACGCGTTTTTGATTGGGCAGAGCGCAGATTCAATTTGCGCATTCGAGACTTCGGATTTTGGTCGAGGGCTGTCTGTCGATTGGTGAAAAAGGGCACAGATTTTCTACTCTAAGCCTCCGCTTTTGGCCGATTGCGGCCGTCTACGACCGGCAGCTTCCGGCCAAAAGCAGCCGATCTTTACATTAGGGCTGGGACATAAAGCTGCCATGAATAGCGACCGATGCTGAAAACTTAGTGGCGCCAGGGCTATAAGAGGCCCCGACGCATTCGGCTCGCTTGTAGCGAGAGGAAGGAGAAGGCGCGCGCTCCTGTTAGGGCATGGAAACGCCGTATTCTGCTAGCTTGGCCTTGTGCTCCGGCTGCACGTATTTCTGGTCGACGATCTGCGAGAACTTCATGAAGTCTGCCTTTGCATTCGCCCTGTCAGCCAAATGGTCGTAGGCGATCCCGCGTCGATAATAAGCCCAGGCAAAGTCCGCCTGGCGCTGAAGGCCGGCGCTGAATGCTTCAGCGGCCTCTCGGTACTGGCCTAGGTCTGTCAGTGCAAGGCCCAAATGATAATAGGTCGGCATGTGGAAGCCTGAACCCTTTCCGGCTTCTCCCAGACCGTTGTCCAAGTTGTACTGCACGAGTTCAAGGGCTTTTTTCGGGTTGCCGGCATCGCGGTACATGGCGCTCAAGTCTAGGTTGTCGCGTGGGTTAGGCTTGCCCGCCAGCTGCATAGATTTTTCCTTGGCGGTCACGGCTTCAGGAAAGCGCTTGAGGCCGCTGTATGATTCAGCCTGCACCGCGTAAACCAGACTTTGAAGCGAGGCGGGCAATGTGTTTTTCTGCAGGCATAGATCACCTTCCTGCAGCGCCAGCGCGTAGTTTTCGGCTTTGTACGCCTTCAACTGACTTTGGCAGTGTGCGACGTTGGCTTTTTGCGGGTTCGGCACCCCGGCACATCCGGTGAGAATAAAGGCACATGCGATCAGTGCGGGCCAGCAAGCATTCATGAAAACACCTCCTTGTTAGTCAAGCAGCCGAGCGTTGAGGTCAGGACGATAGACCTGCAAAAGCGGCGCGGTCACGGTACCTTGTAGCGAGCAGAACACAGTGGTGTGGCCTGCGAGTGGCGGTGTAGCGGCGCCCGCGTCGACCATGAAAACGCGGTCTACGAAACCAAATGGCGTGGCGACGCCGGGGCCGGTCAATTCTTCGGTTCGCCATTGGCCGATCGGGTCACCGACGCGACGAGTTTCGGCGCGGGTAATGGCTTTGCCTTGGCGGACAAAGCGTGCGTTATCGACAATCAGCGGCTTGAGTTTCGCGGCCACCTCGTCTGGCGAGCCATCGGCTACGAAACCCCAGAACAGAAAATCGCCAACATCATTGATGGTTTGGACTTGGTTGTAGTACCCCACCATACTCACGCCGTTGACGATCAGGGGCGCTTCGAAGCGTTGATAAGTGCCACCCTCCTGCAATGGATTCATGATGGTCGGCGCCTTGACCGAACCGTATTCACTCAGACGTAAAGTATCGGCAGGCAGGCGAGCGTCGCGCAGGCTCTCGAAGAACTGCGCATCACAACGAGAGAGTTCGGTGAGCAGTTGTTCGGGAGTAGTGATGGTCTGAGCCTGGACGACACCGGCAGCGGCGACGGCGAGTAAAGCAACGCCGGAAAAAACAGAGCGGAACATTTGAGATCATCCGTGAAATAAGAACGAAGGTTTTCGGCTTAGGAAGCGCGAACTTTAGGAGCACAAGTCTGCGGGGAATAACCCTTTTTTTGGCTGGAAGCACGCATTATACCGAATGTCCGCTTCTGGCCCTAAGTGTGGGGCAAAAGGGGACAGATTTATTAAACGACTCTAATTAGAGCTACCGAACAAATCTGTCCCCTTTTCTGAAGGGTGATCGCTGCGGTGCGTACAGCACATCGTACGGGAAAGAAAACGGAACTAGGCTGTCTGCTTTGTGCGCCGACTGTGCTCGGCGCTCTCACTGCCATGCGGTTTAACAGGAAGAACCGATCATGCACCTCCTCTCAAAAATCATTGGTATCAGCCTGGTGTTGTGGGTGGCCCAACTCCAAGCCGCCGAAGTCCAGCCAGCGGTAAAAGCCGCCGCCGAAGACAAGGCCGAAATACTGGAGCAGAAAGCTGCGGACAAGGACAGCCTCAAGGCTGCCCCGCAGACGTCGCCCCTGAGCAAAGCCGAAGTCCAGGCAGTCGACCCCGCCGGCAAGGCGCCGATGGACGACGCTATCACCTGCCTGTCGCGCACGATTTACTGGGAAGCCAAGGGCGGTGCCAGTGAGGACATGGAGGCCGTGGCGAATGTGGTGCTCAACCGCCTCGGTCGCAAGGAGTTTCCCGATACGGTCTGCGCGGTGGTCAAGCAGGGTTCGGAAAAAAGCCCTTGTCAGTTTTCCTGGTGGTGTGACGGTCGACCCGATCAGGTCGAGGAAGAAAGCCGCTACGCCGTCGCCAAGGAGATCGCTCGCAAAGCCCTCAACCAGCAACTGCCCGACCGCACTAATGGTGCGCTGTTCTTCCACGACCGCAGCGCTTCGGTGGACTGGTCCAAGACCTATATCAAGACCAAGGAGATTGGTAGTTTCAAGTTCTACAAACCCAAGAGTGTGGCGGCGCGTTAGCGGCGCGGGTAGAGCAACAAAGGGGACTGTTTATTAAACGACTCTAAATTAGAGCAGCTTAATAAAGCTGCCCCCTTTTTTCTCTTTTTTTCTACTAACTAGCACCTGCTCGGCAGCTAATCGCCATGCTTCAACATGTACTGAAGCAGTTCTTCATCATCGAACATCTGCTCTTCGCCATCCTCAAGAACGGGCGCAAGATGCCAATGCTCCGCGTCTACATGAACAATGCGCAGCAGTTCCCCGGACTCAAGCCAAAGAACCGGCGACTTCACCACGCAACCAGCGGTTTGAAGCGAAACAATCAGCTCATGGACCGGCGAGTGGTCGAACTCCACGTTCCAGCCAACTTGCGCGGTGAACGCATCCACACGATGGAAGGTGACGGGCTCAGCGGAATATTCAAGAGCATTGAAAACCGAACGCAGCTCAACGTTCACATCGTTTTCGAAAAGCGGTCTGGCTTCACTAATGTAAAACTCGACGAGCGAAGAAGCTGTGGCGGTTTCGTTACGCAGCAGGCAGTAAAATGCGCTTTCCATCAAAGGTTATCCGCTCAGATTCATTGATCGATTCGTAAACGCCGTCGAAATAGGCTTGTAAGTCAGGCGCGAAATCGCGGGTAAAAAAGCGGCGACAGAAATCTATAAACCAAAGATCTTCGTAAGCAGATGACGCCCCAGCCCCCCCGCTGAAAAGAGCAAACAGGAATTGACTGGCCCCTTCGTCAAACGCCTCTCTGTCGGCATCGAGTAACTCGAGCGTGAAATTTTTTTCGACCTCATCGAAAAGGACTGGCGAAAGACTTTCGGCAGCTTTCCCCCGATAGGCGAGGTGCCAGAAGACCCCTTGCAGGCGTCTGCGCAACTGCGACGGAGAAGCTAGAAAATCTCGATGAACGTACACGATCATTTCCCAACGTTCTAGAAGCAGTGGGTACTCCAACAGCTTCCCGAACTTTATTGGAGAATCCATAAGATCCGTAATGGTCTCGCGGGAATGGGCTGATCCATACGCATCGAAATAGCGCGTGAACTCTTCCTCGGAGACAGTCGGTGCGCTGAGGCACAGAACTAAAGGCGCGAAAGCAGGAGTCATCCCTTCACCCCCTTCGCGCTGTAATCGCAACTCCCCTGTAAAGTGCAGGTGCTTCAAGCGTATATCGAACTCTTTAGAAGCGCGCCCTACAAAACGGTCGCAAAATTCAGACACTTGATCGTATAAAGCACGACGCTCTGCCGAATTCGGATCGTCAAGATTTTTGTAAACCTGCGAAATAGTTTCTGTCATCAATCATCCTCCGTGCACATGCCGGCGCGTTCAGCGACGCTCTCAGCCAACTTTTTGCCCCGGTCAACCAGTTCTTCAGCAATAGTATCTTCGAGCTCCACCCCAATCAGTCGCGCTCAACAACTGATAAATAATAGAGCGGCAAAGGGGACTGATTTATTAAACGACTCTACTTAGAGCTATTTAATAAGTCTGTCCCTTTTGTTTGCATCCAAAATCGACCTGCTCGAATCCACCATCGAGTTTAGCTTGGTAGGTCTAGCAAACCCTACCGAGCCGCGTTCGCCCAATATTCGTAAGTTCGTAACGCCTGATCGGAGAGCCTGTAGCTATCCAGGGTCGAGGCGCGGGTTTCGATAAAGTGTGCAAGGAAGGCGCTGATCGCTAGACGCTGAGCTAACGAGCAGTAGACGATCAGCGCATTGTCCTCTCCATCGCCTTCTAAGTGACCTATTAATTGCATGGCGTACGTGCTGTTGTCGTCGGTGCCTTCCAACGCGAAGCACACCAGGCTGGGCAGGTAGTAAGCCTTGGCCTGTGGGGTACAGAAAGCGAAAGGATCGGCGGCGGGATTGGCGACGTGTTCGCCGGTCAGCGTTTGCCGGTCATGGGTTTGCAGCAGCTCATCGTATTCGGCGCACTCTTCGCAATGTTGATGGTTGGCGACGCAGTGTTCGGGTCGTTCAATGGCAGCAAATGCTTGGTTTACCTGGGCGATAATTGCTTGGTCGATAGGGCTGAGGGATGGCGTAGTGTGGGGCTGGCAATGGTCCATTTAGAGTTGTAACTCCTGCGGCTCAACGGCTTGTCGACGTGTTTAACAGAAAAAGCGACAGATTTATTTTTCTACTCTAACCATCCGCTCCTGCCGATAGCGAACGCCGCGAAGAGCACGTTATATCCCGCTGCTGCATGGTAAGGGATCGAGTTTTACAAAGGTTCTAGCAGCCAGATAGAGATTATGAATCTGGCCATTCTTCTGACCGTGCTGATCGAAAACCCCTATTTTCGTGGAACCCAGTTTCTTATGAAGCCCAATCGACGCCCAGTTGGGAGAACAATTCCCCAAGCCCTCTGTGGACGGGTTGATTCTCTCTGCAAATGTCGAGTGGAAGTGCAGTTTTTCCGCTTGCTCTGTTTTTCAGATTGCTATCCAGCGGCACGGCACGCGAATGGCCACTTCTGGCCGATCTCTACCTATCGCCCCAACAGCGAGTGAAGCTTTCTTGCGCCACGCCTTTCAAGCCCCATTACCGAGCGCCGATAACGCGATTTCAAGCTCTACCTTACGGAACGGTTTGGCCAGCCGCGCGAGGCTCGGGTCTAGTTGGTCGAGTTCGGCATAGCCTGAAACAAGCAGAATTGCAGTGCCGGGTCTGGAGTTGCTCACGCGTCGGGCTAGATCAGTCCCGCTGATGCCGGGCATCAAATGGTCGGTGACGAGTAAATCGAACTGCTGTCCGGTGTCCAACAGGCGCAACGCTTCCTCGCCTGATGCGGCTTCAATCACGCAGTAGCCGAGTTCGGTGAGCATGTAAGCGGTACTGGTGCGCACCAATTCCTCATCGTCGACTAGCAGCGCGACACCGTGCGCTGATAGCGGCTCTGGCGCCAGGTAAACGGGGGCTGCGGTTGCCGGCGCTGCCATGCTGCGGGGCAGCCAAAGCTCTACGGTCGTGCCTGATCCGGGCAAGCTCTGAATGGTCAGCGCGCCGTCCAGCTGCGATGCCAAGCCATGAACCATCGAAAGCCCGAGACCGGTGCCTTTGCCGATGCCCTTGGTGGAAAAGAACGGTTCAACCGCACGCGCAAGCGTTGCCGCATCCATGCCTACACCCGTGTCTGTCACGCACAGGCAAAGGTAGTCACCCGGTTCCAGACCGGAGCTGTGACCTGCGCTCACCCACTCCACGCGAGCGGATATGCGCAGAATGCCGCCCTCGGGCATGGCGTCACGCGCGTTGACGGAGAGGTTTAGCAGCGCCATTTCGAGTTGATTGGGGTCGGCCATCGCGGCAGGAAGATTGTCCGCCGCATCGACCACCACTTTTATCTGCGGCCCGCTGGTGCTGGCGATCAGTTCGCCCATGTCGCTCACCAGCTTCACCACGTCGACCGGAACCGCTTGCAGTGGCTGACGCCGGGCGAATGCCAGCAGCCGGTGCACCAGGGTTTTCGCTCGGTCGGCCGATTGCATGGCGCCGCTGATCAGGCGCTGTTCCCGTTCACCGCCTACGCCCCTTCGTTGCAGCAAGTCGAGGGTGCCAACGATTGGGGTGAGCAGGTTGTTAAAGTCGTGGGCAACGCCACCGGTTAGCTGCCCCATGGCTTCCATTTTTTGGCTCTGACGCAGTGCCGCTTGCACTTCTTCGCGCTCGGCAACGGCCCGGGCGATTCTGCTTTCAAGGTTGGCGTTGAGTTCGCGCAGTTGCTCTTCCGCCGCTTTGCGCGCGGTGATGTCGACGGCCGTTCCGGTCACGCGCAAGCAGCGACCGGCCGCATCAAACACGCCTCGGCCCTTGGCCGCTACCCAGCGAATAACGCCATCCTCTCTGCCGACGGTGCGATAGTCGACGTCATACAGGGCGCGCAGTTCAGGGTCAGCGGCGGCGGCGAAGGCCTCGATGGTGGCCTGTCGGTCTTCGGGGTGCAGGCCGTTGTAAAAGTCGTCGATGGTTACCGGCACGTCCGGAGAAATACCAAATATCGCCTTGGTTCGCGCCGGCCAGATCAGTGCGTTCTGCACGTGATCCACGTCCCAGAAGCCAACCTCGGCATGGTCGACGGCCAGGCGCAAGCGCTCCTCGCTTTCGCGCAGGCGCATCTCCGCGCCTACCCGTTCAACATGCGCCCAGCAGCGTTCCACCACTTCACGAATCAGAGAAATTTCAGCCGGGGTCCAATCTCGTGGCTGGTTGTGATGCACCGCCATCATGGCTGTGAGCCGGCCGTCTTTGACCAACGGGCAGCAGATGATGGCGTCGATGCCGATGGCTTGAAACGTCTCGCGTCCATCTTCGGCCGCCAACTCTGCGCTCACGTCATGGACCACCAGCGTGCGCCCGGTGCGCATGTCCGCCGCCGCCCTTGAACCGAACAGATCGAGGCTATACGCACCGACCGAGCTGTCGATGCCTGGCGCTGTGTAGTCGCTGCGAATCCAGAAGCGGTCCTGGTCGGCATCCACATCGGCATAGGCGCATCGCGAGACGTTAAGCCTGCGCCCCAGCAAACTGGTGGCGGCGAGCATCGCGTCTTCGGCTTGGCGAATGTTGAACAGTTGGTTGTCGAGTTCATCCAGAAACCGCAAGCGCGCCGCGCTCTCTTGCAGGGCCGCGTCCGCTTCGTGCTCGACGGTGCGGTCGCGGAAAATTTTCACGAAACCGCCATGATCCATCGCAAGCGGCATCATCAGCCCGGAACCCCAGAAGCGCGTGCCGTTTTTGCGCACATGCCAGCGTTCGTTGACTGCCCGCCCCTGATGCTGAGCAAGCTCAAGCTCGCCGTAAAACACACCGGCGGCCCGGTCGGTGTCCGTGTAAAACAGATCCCCCGCACGGCCCAACACCTCCTGGCCCTCATACCCAACGATCCGCTGCGCGCCGATGTTCCAGCTGGTGACCGTGCCCTGGGCGTCGAAGGTGATGATGGCGAAATCCTCAGCCCCTTCGACAATTTGGCGGTAGCGCGCCTCGCTGATCCGAATGGCGGCCTCGGCTCGGGCGCGGTGTACGACCAAGCCGATTGTCTGCACAACGAAGTCAACGATTTCAGTGTCTGCCGGCAGCGGCTTGCGGGGTTCCGGGTGAAGCAGCACGAAGGTGCCGAGCACACCGCCCTGCGCCGAACAAATGGTGGTCGACCAGCACAGGTGCAGCCCCTGTTCGCCAGCCAACGCCTGGAATCCAGACCATAACGGAGTGTTCGCAGATTCGGCGTGAGGGCGCACGAGCATGGCGGCGGGATCGGTGCACGCCGGTGGCAAGCTAGGCGCGGCGCAATGTTGCACGCGCGCGCCCTCCTCGTCGAACAACACAATGGCGCCGACAAAACCGGACGGCGACAACACCTCAACCTCGCGGACCATGGCGTCCAGCGCCACGTTGAGTGAGTGCTCTTCTACCGCCACTTCCAGAATGCGGTTCTGCGCGGCTCTTTGTTCGGCTGCACGATTGCGTGCTTGGGTGAGCCGCGCATTTTCGATGGCAATGGTGGCCAGCCGTGCCAGACTTTCCAAACGCTGGACGGTGCCGCTGTCCGGGGTATGAACCTCGGACCAGTAAGCGCCGAGTGCCGCAACCGCGACCGGCCTGCCTATCGGCACCATGATCAAGCTGCGAACAAAAGTGGGCGCGTAGGCCTCTTGCGGAATGCGAGCGTCCAGCCGGATGTCGGGGATGATCACCGTCTCACCGTGACGCATCGCCCAGCCTGAAATGCAGTGGTCAGCGGGAAAGCTCTGGCCTTGCCACAGCTCAGACATGGCATCTTCGGCCACATAGGAACAGTAGCCATCGTCGGCGATAACCACGGTAATGCCTTGCGCGCCGACCGTGGCCCGCGCCGTGTCGCGCAGCACCTGCACCACCTCGTCCACCGTGCCGGCCATTACCAGCCGCTCACTGGCGTTCAGCACATGAGACAAGCGCTCATCGCTGTCTATATCTACCGGAACAGAAGGCAAACCGATCTCCCAAGGCACGCCACAGAATTCTTTCCACAGACTGCAAACGTCTGCCGAACAGGCCCCTCCCCTGCCGGGCAGGACCGGGAATCAGTTTCGCAGAAAAGCGTTCAGGGCGTCATTCACACGTTGAACATCGCGGCTAAATCGGTCCAGCCACGGTAACCACCGGGTCATTTATGCGCTGTATCAACTCGGCCCCGTCGTTACGCGGATTGCCGACCGCCTTAGGCACGGGATACCAAGTAAAAGCCTCGGCACCCAGCCCGTGCTCAGCGGCGATGATCAGCGCTCGAACCGGATCGGTTTCGGCATTGAGCCATTCGGCCGCGAGGTCTGGCGGCAGTACAACGGGGCGTCGGTCGTGGATGTCGAGCAGCCCTGCGTCGGCGGCGCCGGTAACGATGGTGAAGCCGTCGTCTTCACCCTGCTCCAGGCCTTGCGTTACATGGCACAGCGAGGCAAAGAACAGCGGTGAAGCGTCCCGGGCCTTGATGAAGTACGGCTGCTTGAGCTTGGGGTCGTCCGGGTGTTTGACCCATTCATACCAGCCGTCAGCCAGCGCCAATGCGCGCTGCTTCCAGATGCCACGGAAGAACTTACCGGTGGCCAGTGTTTCGACCCGGGCATTGATCGCCCGTGGCATTTTCCCCTTCGCCCAGTGCGGCGCGTAGCCCCAGCGAACATTTTCCAGCGCCAGACCATTGCCGGTGTTGTAGATGATCGGCGCACGCTGGGTGGGTGCGATGTTGTAGCGCGCACCGGCTGTGGGATCAGTGCGATCGTCAATGGGCTGCATGATGGCCAGCACGTCACGCCAGCGGTTCAGGTCTTGCTCTTTTGCGTATCGGCCGCACATGTCAGTGATCCTGCTGGTTGCCATAACGGTCAGACCGGCCAGCGCGCCAAGGGTGCGTAAAAGCGACAGGTGCGGCCGTCGCTTTAGTGTAGAAAGCATCGCGGCCAATCGGAATGCCGCCCAGCCGCTCCTACGGTCAGCACAACCTGTGGGAGCGGCTTTAGCCGCGATGCTTTTAAGGGAGTTCCGCGAACCTTTTAGGCCCAGCGAACCTGCGCCGGAAACCGCGCCACAAAGCACGTCCCCTCTTGCGCCGTAGACGCCACACTCAAACTACCGTTGTGCCCGAGGGCAATTTCCGAGGCGATGTACAAGCCCAATCCCAAGCCTTCGCCCCGGGCGCCGCCTTCGGAGCGGGTGAAGGGTTTGAACAGCAGCGGCATCAACTCGGGCGAAATCGGTGTGCCCTGGTTGCTGACCGAGAGCACGATTTCCGACCCCTCGGCGTACGCGTTGACGGTGATCGGCGCAGTGACGGAGCCGTGGGTGACGGCGTTGCCGACCAGGTTGGACAGCAACTGGCTGAGGCGCAGCGGGTCGCAGTAAACGCCGGCCGGCAGCGACAGATGGCGAACGAGGGTGGCGTCGGGGTACGAGGCGCAAATTTCGTCGAGGGTGAGGTGCAGGGTGTGCTCAAGATCGTCCACGACGGTTCTTTGCACCGGTATGCCATCGCCCAGCCGGCCTCGGGCGAAGTCCAACACGTTTTCAATCAGATGGCCCATGCGCACCGAGCTGTTGCGGATGGCGGCGATCAATCGCGATGAGCGCGCGTCGGTGGGTTTGCTGTCCATCAGGTCGGCGCTCATGCGAATGGCGCTTAACGGGGTGCGCAAGTCATGGCCGAGCACAGCAATAAATTGCTCACGCAGGCGGCTGGTGTTGTTCGCCTCTGCCAGGTCGGCCCGCGAGGCGCTGAGTTGGCCTTGGGTGTCGAGGTTCATGGCGATGAGCTGGGCGAATAGGGTCAGCGTCTGCACGATGGTGGGGTCATCGAGGTCGGCGGGTACGGAATCGATCGCGCACAGGGTGCCGAAGAACTCGCCGTTGGCCGTGATGATGGGAATCGAGATGTAACTTTCCAGGCCGTACAGCAGCGGCGTGTGGTGCGTGGCGTATTCGGGATGCACGCTGGCGTGGCCGAACACCACGGGGTTGCGGTGGCCGCGAATCTCGTGGCAAATCGTCGAATCCAGCACCAGCTCGCCGCCAGGCTGCAGGCCGAAATTAATCGAGTCGTCGACGGCGCACGCCACCCAGTGTTTCTCCGTCACCCGCGCCACGGCGGCGAAGCGCATGCCGGTGAGGTTTTTGACCATTTTGAGGATCAGCGGCACCGCTTCGATATGGGCGATGGCCTCGACGGAGGCGGCGTATTCGGGGTTGATCACTGGCTTAGCCTCGGTATGCGAGGCGCGAGATTATCACGCCAACCGAAGCGCTCGAAGCACCGCTCAGCCGTAGCGCCGGCGGTAATCGGCGGGTGTCACGCCCACGTGTTTAACGAAGGCGCGGCGCAGGGTATCGACGTTGGCAAAGCCACATTTGGCCGCCACCTGCTTCGGCGCATCGCCACCGTTTTCAAGCAGGGCGCGGGCTGCAGCAATGCGTGTGGCTTCCACCCAGGCGGCCGGCGTAACGCCAACTTCGGCGTGAAACAACCGGGCAAAATGGCGCGCACTCAGCCCGGCATGGGCCGCCAGGCTTTCGACCGAGTGCGCCAGTTGCGGATGAGCGGCGACCCAGCGCTGCACTTCTTGCAACGCTGAGCGCCCGGATGGCCCCGCCTCGCCCCGACGGCTGAACTGCAACTGGCCGCCCGGCCGTTTGAAGAACATCACCAGTTGCGCGGCCACGGCCATGGCCGCGTCACGCCCGAGGTCTTCTTCCACCAGGCTCAACGCCAGGTCGAGGCCTGCCGTTACGCCGGCTGAAGTACGCAACTTGCCATGACGCACATGCAAGGCATCCGCCTCGACGGTTACGCGCGGGTACTGGGCAAGCAGAGTGTCGACTGAGGCCCAGTGCGTGGTAATGCGTCGGCCATCGAGCAACCCCGCCGCAGCCAGCGCGAACGCCCCTGTGCACACCGAACCGAACCGCCGTGCCTGGCGCGCGCTGTGCCGAATCCAGTCGAGCAGCTCGGCCTTGTAATGCAGGGTGGCCGCATGGGGTGCGCCAGCAACAATAAAGGTATCGATGGCTTCCAGCGGTTCGCCGACGACGGCGTCGGGCAGCAGCCGCGCGCCGGAAGAACTGCTGATCGGCCCCGCTTCGCACGCCACCACGCAAAGCGCATACACCTCGCGCCCGGCTTCCAGGTTGGCCTGAGCGAACACATCCAGCGGGCCGGAAACGTCGAGCAACTGCATACCCGGCAAGGCAAGAATGGCGATGGTTTTTCTGCTTTTCGATGCAGGCATGGTGCACGTCCCGGTATCACGCGAAATGGCAGTATATGACGCTACACGCCGTTTGATGCCATAGCCGCCGACCATGAAACTGACAACGCCCCCCTACTCTTCTCTGGAGCGTGTCATGAACCCGATCATTGCCGGCATCACCATCCCCGACAGCCAACTGGCGCGGGAAATCACCGAATGCGTACGCGATACCGCCTCGCCGCTGCTGTTCCACCATTCCAGCCGCGTGTTTTATTTCGCCGCGCTGGCCGGTCAGCGCATGGGCCTGAAATTCGACCCCGAGCTGCTCTACTGCGGTTGCATGTTTCACGACATGGGCCTGACCCACCAGCACAGCAGCGCCTGCGAGCGCTTCGAGGTGGATGGCGCCAATGCCGCGCGCGACTTCCTGCAACAACGCGGCATCGCCCAACACGACATCGACACGGTGTGGACATCCATCGCGCTGCACACCACGCCGGGCATTCCCCAACACATGCACCCGGTGGTCGCGCTGGTGACCGCTGGGGTGGAAATGGATGTGCTGGGCCTGACCTACCCCAACTACAGCGCCGAAGAGCGCGAGGCCGTGACCCGCGCCCATCCGCGCGGCGCGCAGTTTAAAGAGGACATCATTCAAGCGTTCTACGACGGCATCAAACACAAGCCAGACAGCACGTTCGGCAACGTCAAAGCCGACGTGCTGGCCGACAAAGACCCGCGCTTCAGTGCCGGCAACTTCTGCCAGGTGATTCGCCAGTCGCAATGGTCGAGCTGAGCGCCCGGCCAGGCCAGCGCATCAATCCACCCAGCGCTTGAACAACACGCTGGCGTTCACGCCACCAAAGCCGAAGCCGTTCGACAGCGCATAGTCGATGGCCATTTCCCGCGCGCCGCCGTGCACGATATGCAGCCCGCCGACGGCGTCGTCCGGGTCGCTGAAATTGAGCGTGGCGGGCACCAACTGATCGCGGATGGCGAGGATGGTGAAGATCGCTTCAAGGCCACCGGCCGCACCCAACAAGTGCCCGGTGGCCGACTTGGTCGACGTCACCGCCACGCCCGAATCCTCCCCGAATACCGCTTTGATGGCGGCCAACTCTCCTTTGTCGCCCACCTGCGTCGACGTGGCGTGGGCATTCAAATGCTGAATCTGGCTTGGCGTAATGCCCGCTTGGGCGATGGCCTGCTGCATAGCCCGACGCGCGCCGTTGCCGTCTTCCGGGCCGGCGGTCAGGTGATAAGCATCGGCACTGGTGCCGTAGCCCACCAGCTCGGCAATCACCGTGGCGCCGCGCGCTTGGGCATGTTCCAGCGACTCAATCACCAACAGCCCGGCGCCCTCGCCCATGACAAAACCATCGCGGGCTTTGTCGAAGGGGCGCGAGGCTTTGGCTGGCGTGTCGTTGTACGCGCTGGACATCGCCCGCGCCGCCGCAAAGCCGGCCAGGCTGACGCGGTCGATGGACGCCTCGGCGCCGCCGCAAACAGCGATGTCCGCTTCGCCGCTGCGGATCAACCGCGCGGCATCACCAATCGCCTGAACGCTGGCAGCGCACGCCGTTACCGGCGCACCGATGGGGCCGCGCAAGCCGTGCTGGATCGACACATGGCCGGCGGCGAGATTGGCGAGAAAGGAGGGAATCGTGAACGGCGACAAGCGCCGTGGGCCTTTGCTGTCGGTGGTGCGTACGGCATCGGCAATGGCGCCGAAGCCACCAACGCCGGTGGCAATGATGGTCGCTGTGCGCTCGCGCTGGACGTCGGTGCTCGGCTGCCAGCCGGCTTGCGCCAATGCCTGCTGGGCGGCGGCCAGGGCGAACATGATGAAGCGGTCCATCTTTTTCTGTTCTTTGGCCGGGATAAAGGCGTTGGGGTCGAAGCCCGCTTCGGGGTCTTCTTCGAGCGTGGGCACGGTGCCGGCGATTTTGCAGGTGATGTCGTCGACCGTTTCGGCCGGCAATGCGCGAATGCCGGAGCGGCCGGCGAGCAGGCGCTGCCAGACGGGTTCAATGCCAAGGCCCAGGGGCGAGACGAGGCCCATGCCGGTGATGACGATGCGGGTGTTGGGCATAACGGGGTTCCTTTGTTTGGTGTTTCGTCACCGGCCGATCAGTGATCGACCGTCATCCCCGCGCAGGCGGCGGTCCAGAATTTTCAGTCGTACACCGACGGAAATGCGTAGGTATTCATTGCCGCGTGCGCTGAAAGACCTGTTTCGCGCCTTACGCGCGTTTCAACCAACCCCCCGTCATCCTCGCGCACGCGGGGATCCAGAATTTCCAGTCGTACGCCCGAGCTGGCCTAACGTATTCATTACCGCGTGCGCTGAACGTTTTGTTGCGCGCCTTACGCGCGACTCACTTTTTCCAGTCGCGGAAAAAGTAAGCAAAAACGCTCGCCCCTACCTTGGGTCTCCGCTGCGCTCCGACTTCCCTCATTCCGTCGCCGCTCCGGGGGCACGGCGAGACGGGCCATCCTTGGCCCGACACGCCTTTCGCGGCTACCCCCTACACGTCGACTCCATTCGGCCTGCGATGAATGGGGCGGGTAGATCACAAGCCAGATCACAAGCCAGATCAAAAGCGATAGATCAAGTGCATCGCGGCTAAAGCCGCTCCCACAGGGACGATATAGATACTGTGGGAGCGGCTTCAGCCGCGATGCTTTTGATCACTAACCGCCACGTCCCCCGGCGCATTCCATCCCCCTCCCAGCGCGTTAAAACAGTCCACGGCCGCACTGGCCGCCGCAGCCTGAGCCAGCAGGTGCTGTTCCTGGGCTTGTTGCAGACGGTCGTCGGCGTCGAGGGCTTCGAGGAAGCTGACGCTGCCTTGTTGGTAGGCGGTATACGCGGCGGTGCGGGCGTCGGTCAGGGCGGTTACGCCGGCTTCGAGTAGCGCGGTTTGTTGTTCGCTTTGCACCAGTTGGGTCATGGCGGTTTCCACGTCGGCGGTGGCTTGCAGCAGGGTCTGTTGGTAGACGGCCAGCGCCTCGGCGTCGCGGCCTTTGGCGTAGTCGACTTCGGCACGCACGCGGCCAAAGTCGAACAGGCGCCAGCGCAAGCCGAGCACGCCCTGGGCCAGGTTGGCGTCGCTGGAGAGCAGGTTGCCGCTGACGGTGGTGGCCGAGCCAAGCAACGCGCCCAAGGAGAACGAGGGGTAGTAGTCGGCAATGGCGGCGCCAATGCGGGCGTTGGAGGCGGCCAGGGTGCGCTCGGCGGCGATCACGTCGGGACGACGGCGCAGCATCTGGGTTTGCCCGCCCGCCGTGTCGATGCCCGGAGCGGTCGGAATGGCAGTAGCGACGGCAAGCGCGCTGTGCAAACTGCCGGGCGCGACGCCGCTCAACACTTCCAGTGAGTTAAGGGTGCTTTCGATGGCGCTGCGCAGCGGCGGCACTTGCGCCGCTACCGTGGCCAGCACACCTTCGGCCTGTTTGAGTTGCAGGTTGGCGATCACGCCTTTGGCGTATTGCAGTCGCATCAGTTTCACCAGCTCGGTTTGCGTGCGAACGCGGTTTTCCACTACGGCTTGCCGCGCTTGCAGGGCGCGCAGTTGGATGTACCCGCGCGCGGCCGACGAGGTCACCATCAAGCGCACCGCCGCTTCCTGCGCCACGCTGGCTTGCTGCTCGGCATCGGCCGCTTCCAGTTGCCGACGCAGGCCGCCAAACACGTCGACTTCCCAGCTGGCGCCCGCGCCCACTTGATAGAGGCTGGCGTTGCGGTCATAGCCGGGCGCCGAACTGGCGAGCCGGCCCATGGGGTCTTCGAGGGATTGATGGGCGCGGCTGGCTTGGGCGTTCAGGTCGCCTGAGGGCAACAGGGCGGAACGGGCCGACAGGTTCAGCGCGCTGGCCTGCGAGACGCGGGCTACGGCCTGTGCGAGGTCGAGGTTCTGCGCCAACACCTGATTGACCAAGGTCACCAGACCGTCATCGGCAAAGCCTGTCCACCATTGCGTCATGTCTGCCGCCTGGCCGGTTACGGCGCGTTGCTCAAGCAAGGCCTGGTTTCGAAAAGGCGCCGGCGCCGCAGTTGGCGGCGCCTGGTAATCGGGCCCCACCGCGCAACCGGCTAGCAAGAAAACGGGCAACAGACGCGCCATCCAGAGGGGGCGCAGGGCAAAGGGCGGCATGGTGATTCCTGTGGTCGCGTTCGGCTTTTTGTTTACTAACTCGCAAAACAGTAACTCGTCAAAATGATTATGCCAATGCGCAACCCACCAAAATGGCTAATTATCGCTATCAGAGCAAAGCAATCTAGTTACGCATTTACAATACCGTAAACAACCACGAATAATGCGAGCCTGAATTTTCCGGAGCTCGTCATGTCGATACGTCCCGCTGCCCTTCTCTCCCTCGCTGCCAGCGCGCTGGTGTTATCTGGCTGCGGCCAGCCGCCACAAAGCGACCCGCGCGTGGCCGACCCGCTGGTGAGCACGGCGCTGGTGCGGCCAGACACTTCGCGCAGCCAAACCTTTACCGGCGTGGTGGCCGCCCGGGTGCAAAGCGATCTGGGGTTTCGCGTGTCGGGCAAGGTGGTTCAGCGCCTGGTGGATGTGGGCCAGCGGGTGCGCAAGGGGCAGACGTTGATGAAGATCGACCCGGTTGATCTCAACCTCGCCATCACCAATCAGAAAGGCGCGGTGGCCGCCGCCAAAGCACGCTTTGTGCAGGCGCAAGCGGATGAAGCGCGGTTGCGCACGCTGGTAACGGCCGGGGCCATTTCGGCGATGAGTTACGACCAGTCGGTGGCCGCGCTGAACAGCGCAAAGGCGCAGGTCGAGGCCGCGCAAGCGCAGGCCGATGTCGCCGCCAATGCCAGCCACTACGCCGAGCTTAAAGCGGACGTCGACGGCCTGGTGGTCAATACCGCCGCTGAACCTGGGCAAGTCGTGATCGCCGGACAAACCGTGGTGCAGCTGGCCAAGAACGGTGCCCGCGAGGCCGCCATTGAGCTGCCGGAAACCTTGCGCCCTGCCCTGCAATCGCGCGCCGACGCGCAGCTGTATGGCAGCCAGGGCCAGCCAACCGGCGCCACGCTGCGCGAGCTGTCGGAAGCGGCCAATCCCATCACCCGCACCTTCGCTGCCCGTTACGTATTGGACGACACGCTGAACAACGCGCCATTGGGCGCCACCATCAAAATCACCCTGCGCGGCGACCCGGCGAACACGCCGGCGGCGCTTACCGTACCCCTTAGCGCCCTGCGCAATGACGGCGGCGCGTACAGCGTGTGGGTGGTCGACCCCGTGGCGCTGACGTTGCAGGCACGGCCCGTCACCGTCATCGGCCTCGGCCTTGAAACCGCGCGCATCAGCGGCGAACTGAAAGCCGGCGAAACCGTGGTGGCACTGGGCACGCACTTGCTGCATGCCAACCAGAAAGTGCGCCTGGGTAACGCGCTGGCGGTGACGCCATGAGTGGTTTCAACCTCTCCGCGCTGGCAGTACGCGAACGCTCGGTCACGCTGTTTCTGATTATGGCCGTCACCCTTGCCGGCCTGATCGCGTTCATGAAACTGGGCCGTGCCGAAGACCCCGCCTTCACCGTCAAGGTGATGACCGTCACGGCCGTGTGGCCCGGCGCCACGGCACAAGACATGCAAAATCTGGTGGCCGAGCCGCTGGAAAAGCGCCTGCAAGAACTCAAGTGGTACGACCGCGTGGAAACCATCACCCGCCCCGGCATGGCGCTGATGACCCTAACGTTGCTCGACACCACGCCGCCCGCCGCCGTGCCCGATCAGTTTTATCAGGCACGCAAAAAGCTCTTCGATGAAACGCGCAAGCTGCCGCAAGGCGTGCTCGGGCCATTTGTGAATGACGAATATTCCGACGTGTCGTTTGCCCTGTATGCGCTGAAAGCCCATGGCCTGCCGCAGCGCTTTCTGGCGCGCCAGGCCGAGGACATTCGCCAGCAAGTGCTGCAAGTGCCGGGGGTGAAGAAAGTCGACATTCTGGGCGAGCGGCCAGAGCGAATTTTCGTCGAGTTCTCCTATGCCCGCCTGACCACCCTGGGCGTGAACCCGCAGGCGATTTTCGATCAGTTGCACAACCAGAACGCGATCACGCCGGCCGGCTCCATCGAAACCAAAGGCCCGCAAGTATTTGTGCGCCTGGACGGCGCCTTCGATGACCTGGAGAAAATCCGCAACACGCCTATCGCCGCCTCCCAAGGCCGCACGCTGAAGCTCAGCGATGTAGCCGAGGTGAAACGCGGTTATGAAGACCCGGCAACCTTCCTGATTCGCCACAACGACGAAGACGCGCTGGTGCTAAGCGTGGTGATGAAAGAAGGCTGGAACGGCCTCGACCTGGGCAAATCGCTGCAAGCCGAGGAGCAGAAAATTTCGGCCAATTTGGCGCAGGGCATCAGCTTTACCAAGGTGACGGACCAGGCGGTGAACATCACCGAGTCGGTCGATGAATTCATGATCAAGTTCGTCGTCGCGCTGGCGGTGGTGATGATCGTCAGCCTGCTCAGCCTCGGCTGGCGGGTCGGCATTGTAGTGGCGGCCGCCGTGCCGCTAACGCTGGCCGCCGTGCTGATTGTGATGCTGGCCACCGACCGGGTGTTCGACCGCATCACCCTGGGCGCGCTGATTCTGGGCCTCGGGCTGCTGGTAGACGACGCCATCATCGCCATCGAAATCATGGTGGTGAAATTGGAGGAAGGCTATTCGCGCGTGGCGGCGGCGTCTTACGCCTGGAGCCACACGGCAGCGCCGATGCTGGCGGGCACGCTGGTGACCGTGATCGGCCTGATGCCGGTGGGTTTTGCCCGCTCCACGGCGGGCGAATATGCCGGCAATATTTTCTGGATTGTTGGTTTTGCGCTGATCATCTCCTGGGTGGTGGCGGTGTTTTTCACCCCCTACCTGGGCGTCAAGCTTTTGCCGGACATCAAGAAAATAGAGGGCGGCCACGTGGCCATCTATTCCACGCCGAACTTTCAGCGCCTGCGCCGGCTGGTGAGCGGCGCCATCAAGCACAAATTCCTGGTGGCCGGCAGCGTGCTCGGGCTGTTCGCGCTCGCGGTGGTGGGCATGGGCGCGGTGAAGCAACAGTTTTTTCCAAGCTCCGACCGCCCCGAGTTATTGATTGAAGTGCAACTGCCCGAAGGCACCTCGATCAACACCACCAGCGAGGCGACGAAAAAGGTCGAAGCGTGGCTCAAGGCCCAGCCGGAGGCGAAGATCGTCACCAGTTATATCGGTCAGGGCGCGCCGCGGTTTTTCCTCTCGTACAATCCAGAGCTGCCCGACCCTTCGTTCGCCAAAATCATTGTGCTGACCGCCGACCAGACGGCCCGCGACACCCTGAAGCAGCGCATGCGCGTGGCGGTGGAAAACCAGATGGCGCCCGAAGCGCGGGTGCGCGTCACGCAACTGGTGTTCGGGCCGTACACACGCTTCCCGGTGGAGTTTCGCGTCATGGGCCCAGACGCCGAGAAGCTGCGCGGCATCGCCCAGCAGGTGGCCGAGGTGATGCGCCACAACCCGAACATGCGCCAGGTGAATACCGACTGGTCGGAGAAACAACCGACCCTGCATTTCGTGCTCGACCAAGACCGTTTGCAGGTCATGGGCCTGACCTCCGCCGAGGCTTCGCAACAGCTGCAGTTTCTGCTGACCGGCACCACTGTGACGCAGGTGCGTGAAGACATTCGCACGGTTGACGTGATGGCGCGCACCGGCGATGAAGAACGGCTGGACCCTGCGCGCATGGAAGACATGACGCTCACCAGCCGCACCGGCCAGCGCGTGCCGATCCGCCAGATCGGCCACGTGGAGGTGCGCGCCGAAGACCCGGTGCTGAAACGCCGCAACCGTATGCCGACCATCACCGTGCGCGGCGATATCAACGAGCAGATGCAACCGCCGCAGGTGTCCCTGCAGGTGCTGGCCGAGCTAAAGCCGGTGATCGATGCCCTGCCCCTGGGCTATCAGATTCAAATGGGCGGCAACGTCGAAGAATCACTCAAGGCCAACAAGGCGCTGGCGCCGATTTTCCCGATCATGCTGCTGTTCACCTTGGTGGTGATCATGATTCAGGTGCGCAGTTTTGCCGCCATGACCATGGTGGTGCTCACCGCGCCCCTGGGCCTGGTGGGCACGGTGCCGGTGTTGCTGCTGTTCAACCAGCCGTTTGGCTTTAACGCGATTCTCGGCTTGATTGGCCTGTCGGGCATTCTGATGCGCAACACGCTGATTCTGATCGGTCAGATCCACACCAATCAGGCAGAAGGGCTCGACCCGTACCACGCCGCGGTTGAGGCCACGGTTCAACGCGCGCGACCGGTAGTGCTGACGGCGCTGGCCGCGGTGCTGGCGTTTATTCCGCTGACGTTCTCGGTGTTTTGGGGCTCGATGGCCTACACGTTGATTGGCGGCACGGCCATCGGCACGGTGCTGACGCTGCTGTTCCTGCCGGCGCTGTATGCGATCTGGTTCAAGATCAAACCGCCGCCGGCCAACGCCCCGGCAGCGTCGGCAGCGCAACCCGCCGCCACCTGAGCGCACTAAGCGGGCGTTGCCGACGCGGCGCCCGCTGGCCGGTTTGCGCTAGAATCGCCCACCTGCCACCGGCTCCCTTATTCAGTTACCAGGCCTATGCACAGCGAACTCGACTCCAGCGCCCTTCCCACCTCCGGCCAACGCGGCCCGGCGGAGCATGATCGCCGCGCGCAGATCATCACCGTGGCGGAAGGCTTGTTTCGCGAGTTCGGCTACCGCAAAACGTCGGTGGCCGACATCGGCAAAGCCCTGGGCATTTCCACGGCGTACATCTACCGTTTCTTCGAATCCAAACAAGCCATCGGCGAAGCCATCTGTGCGCACACGCTGGAGAAAATGGGCGACAAATTACGCGCCATTGCCGATCAGGATTTATCCGCCACTCGGCGCCTGCGTCTGTTTATGAAAAGCGCGCTGAAATTCAGCTACGACTTGCTGGTGGTCGAGCGCCGCGTGAATGAAGTGGTGGTGGAAGCCATTAACGGCGACTGGTGCACGGCCGCCGGCCACCAGGCACAGCTTTACGCGATTCTTGAGCGCCTGGCCGATGACGGCCGCAAAGCCGGCGAATTCGAAAAGAAAACGCCGCTGGATGAAGTCACCGACGGTCTGGCCGAAATGATTTTGCCGTACACCAACGCCCATTGCCTTAACCAACGTTCTTGGGAAGACCTGGAGAAAGGCGTCAACGCGGCGACCAATCTGATGCTGCGCAGCCTGGCGTCCTAAGCGCCGGTTACAAGCGGCCCTCTCCCCAGCCCTCTCCCGCAAGCGGGAGAGGGAGCCGATCACCGCTGGTCTCCCCTCGCCCGCTTGCGGGAGAGGGGCTGGGGGAGAGGGCTGGCCGCAACGAAGATCCCACCTCATCAACGCGTCGCCAGCCAAAACCCCATCGCCACCGCGCTAATTCCCGCCCCCAACCCGCACACGCCCTGCCACCCAGCGCTCGCATACACCCACGTGGTAGCCAAGGCCCCCGCGCCACTGCCCACGGCATAAAACAGCATGTACAAACCGATCAGCCGGCCGGGTGCTTGCGGATGGTTACGCAAGATCAGGCTTTGATTAGTCACGTGCAGCATCTGGCCGCCGAGGTCGAGCAGCACGATGCCGAGCATCAGCGCCCAAAGCGACGTATCCAGCATCGACAACGGCCACCACGCCAGCAACAGCGCCAGCAAGGCGGCAAAAGTGCTGCGCTGGGCAAACCCTCTGTCCGCCCAGGCGCCGGCGCGAAACGCCGCCAGCGCGCCGATCACGCCAACCAGGCCGAACGCGCCAATGGCCGTGTGGGAAAACCCATAGGGCGGCGCGCTCAGCGGCAGCACCAAGGCACTCCAGAAAACGTTCAACGCCGCGAACATGAAAAACGCCAACATGCCGCGCGTTTGCAGCACGCGGTCATGGCGTAACAGGCTGAACATCGAACCGAGCAATTGCCGATAACCCAGCGTCACCGGTGCCCGTTTCGGCTGCGGCAGACAGCGCCAGAGCGCGACGGCGAGTGTGAGCATGAGAATCGCCGCCAGCCCGTACACCCAACGCCACCCCGCCAGGTCACTGACCGCCCCGGCATACACCCGCGCCAGCAACAAGCCGACAAACACGCCGCCCTGCGCCGCCCCGACCACCCGCCCCTGCTCATGGTCGCTGGCAGTGCTGGCGGCCAGTGCAATCAGGCCCTGGGTCATGGCAGTGCCCAACAGGCCAATGGCCAACATGGCGCCGAGCAACAGCGCCGTGCTGTCGGCCACGGCGACCGCAACCAAGGCCAGCACCAAGGCGACTAGCTGCACGAGCATCAGTCGGCGCCGGTCCACGCGATCACCCAGCGGCACCAGCAACAACAGCGCTAAAGCACAGCCGATTTGCGTGGCGGTAATCACCCCGCCGACGCTGGCGTGGCTGATAGCGAAATCTGCAGCGAGCGCGTCCAGTAACGGCTGGGCGAAATACACATTGGCCACGCTAAGCCCGCTCGCCGTGGCGAACAACGCCACCATCGCGCGCGGCGTGCGGCTCGCGCTGGCGTCGGCCAACGGCAACGCCTGAGATCCTGCTGACGTCATAACGCCTCACCTGGTTTCAAATTAAAACCATTTGAAGGCTAGGCTTTCTGGTTTTAAAGTGCAACCACATACCCCTTTACGACGACCAATTCCCATGCCGACAGACCCAAGCCACCCCCTCGAACACTGCCCCGTTGCCCGCGCGGTCGAGGTGATGGGCGATCGCTGGTGCCTGCTCATCGTGCGCGATGCCTTCGACGGCAAGCACCGCTTCAGCGATTTCCAGCGCAGCCTGGGCGTGGCGAAAAATATTCTGGCCGACCGTTTGCGCCTGCTGGTACAGGCCGAGGTGTTGACCACCCGCCCGGTGGCCGAGGGCAGTGCGTATCAGGAATACGTGCTGACGGAACGGGGCGAACAGTTGTTCGTGGTGGTGGTGGCGTTACGCCAATGGGGGGAAGCGCATTTGTTTGGCGAGGGCGAAGTGCATTCGCAGTTGATCGACAAAGCCAGCGGCCAGACGCTGGCACCGCTGATACCGACCACATTGAACGGCGCACCCGTTGCGCCGAGCGATACCGAAGTGGTCAAAGTGACCGATTAAGGCCGACGCTTTTCGTAGGAGCCAGCTTGCTGGCGAATCCTGCAAACGCGATTCGTAACCGATACTTCCAGGGTTCGCCAGCAAGCTGGCTCCTACAAAGAGTGTGGGCGCTACGCCAGCCTTTGATTGATCCAGCGTCTGGCATAGGCCGTGACGCGCTTGCCCATCACCGTCGGAAACTGAACCACGCCATGAGGCCCTTGTGGCAGCAGATTGGCCTCAACGTCGGCCACCACGCCCCAGCGTCTGGCCATTTCAAAGGTGTCGTCGCGCAGCGGGTCAAGCTCGCCGGCAAACATCAACGCCGGCGGTAAACCGCTCAGGTCGCCATACAGCGGCGACAACGGCGGTTTCTGCCGTTGTTCGTCGGTCAGCCCCGGCGTTAGCAGGCGCAGCGCATCGACCATGCCGGGGCCGTCGAGCACCAGCGTGTCGGGGCCGGCGTTGCGAACGCTGGGGGTTCCGGTCAGGTCGTAGACGCCGTAATAGAGCACTGCGCCTTTCACCCGCTGGAGTAATTCTGGCGAGCTTTTAAGCGCCAGCAACGTGGCCGCCGCCAGATGCCCGCCGGCCGACTCGCCCACCACAATCACCGGCAAACCTTTGAACAGCCCCGTCTGGTCGCTCAGCAGCCAGCGCGCGGCGGCCAGGCAATCGGCCAGCAAACCCTGAATGGGCGTGTGGGTGGCCAGGCGGTAATCCACTGACACCACGGCGACATCGCAGTCGCGCACCATGGCGCTGTTTAAGTGATCGTTCATCTGCGCGTTGCCGATCACCCAACCGCCGCCGTGAAAATCCAGCACCACGCTTTTGACCGGCCCTTTGGGCTGCACAATACGCAACGGCACTCGACCTTCCGGCGTGGTGACGTAACGCGTATGCGCGCTCAGCCCATGACGTGCCAATTTCGCCCCGCCGCCGAGCTGGCCGACCCGCAACAGCGCTTGCAGCAGCGTGGGGGCAATGCGGTTGCGGATGCGAAAGCGCGGCATCCATTTCAGTTTGGAGTTGAAGCGCTGAATGTCTGCCAGCTCGCGTGCATCCGCTGGCCAGCGCTGTTCGGTTAACGCCATCGATTACTCACTCAAAATGCTCAGGGTTTACCGGCTCGCCTGGTTTCATGGCCAGTTGCGCGCGTACGTCTTCGAACATGGCGTCGTAGTGTTTGTGGATCGAGCCAATGCTGCTCTGGCTTTTCGGGATGCCGTATTTTTCGGCGATTTTCGTCACGTTGCTGGCGAAGTTGTACGCCTCTTCCCGTGGCAGAAAGAAGCTCTCGCGCACGTCTTTGCCTTGAATGCTGCCATGGAGGGTGAAGAGCATGCCCTTGCCTTTTTGCTCATCGGAAGAAACTTCGTAGTCGATGCAAATGTTGTAACTCACATCGTTGGGCGTCAGCGCGTGGCGCTCGATGTGCAGGTGACCGGGGGTAAACGTAGCCATGTTTTTCTCTCCTGAATAACGGTAGCCAGCGCCGGCAGCGGCGCAATATGGGTGGGCCCACAGGGTGTGTACGCTAGTTTTTTTCCCTGATTTGTAAAGCGCAAAGCGCCACGTCAAGCCCCTCAGCGCAAGCCCGGGTGATGTTTCAACATTCAGCCCCTAGCGCTCTTATGACGGTTGCATAAACTGAAGGTGCATTAGAAAAATCAGATTAAGAGTTGTACCTAGCCTATGACCCAAGCCAAACCGCCCCAGCCTGTCGCTCCCCTTAACCGCACCAGCGTGGCTCTCACGCGTATTTCACTGTTCAAATTTATCGGTTTGCTGGTCAGCGTGTTCCTGCTTGCCGGTTATCTGCTGGTCTACCTGGCCCGCGACATGGATCGCACGGAGGAAACCGAAGGCACTTTCTACACCGAGAAGGCCGTGCATTCTTTTGAAAAATCCCTGCGCTCGGTGGTCAAGGACTATGCCTTCTGGGGCGATGCCTACAAACACCTGCACGTTACGGTAGACACCGATTGGGCCTACGTGCGGCAGAACATCGGTCCCTCGCTGTACGACGACTTCGGCTTTCAGGCGCTGTTCGTGGTCGATGACACCGACCGCACGGTGTACGCGGTTATCCGCGGTCAACTGCAACAGGTGCCGGCAAGCGACTGGCTCAAAGAGTCGCTGGCGCCCATCGTCGCCGAGGCCCGTGCCGGCGCCGAGGACGAATCGCCAACCACCCGATTTATCAACGTTGATGGCGCCCCGGCCTTGGTGGCCGCCGCTGCCATTACGCCCGGCACCGACCCAACGGTGAAGGCAGACGAGCGACAGAACTCGGTACTCATCTTCGTCGACATTCTCGACAACGCCCGCTTGGCCACCGTCGGCCGCGAATTCGGCGTGGACGGCTTGCGCCTGGCAACCCCGAACGAGTTGAACGAACGCTCGATTTTGCCGCTGGGTGAAAACGGCGTCGCCGGGTACCTGCATTGGCAACCCGAGCAGCCAGGCAAGCGCCTGCTCGGCCTGGGTTTGCCCCTGCTCGGCGGCGTGGCGCTGCTGGTGTGCGTGATGGCCTGGGTTCTGCTGCGCCGCACCACGGCGGGGGCCAAGGCGCTGGACGAAAGCTATCACTCGTTGCTAAGCAGCGAGAGCGCCCTGGCCGTAAGCGAAGCGCGGTTTCGCGACATCGTTGAAATCAGCTCCGACTGGATCTGGGAAATCGACCAAAGCGGCCACTTCACCTACCTGTCCGAACGCTTTGAAGCGGTCACGGGGCTGTCGCGCGGCACGTGGCTGGGCAGCCACATCGACGCCCTGCTGACCAGCGAACACGGCACCCTGTCGCAGTGGCTGAGCAGCGGCCACCGGCGCACCGACACCAGCATCCACTGTCGCTATGTCGGCACCCATGGCCAGCAACGCATCACCCGCGTGTCGGCCCGCGCCATGACCAGCGCTGGCTTTCGCGGCACCGCCACCGACGTCACAGGCGAAGTGGAAGCGCGGCGGCAAATCGAGTTTTTATCCCAGCACGACGCCCTCACCGGCCTGCCCAACCGCACCCGCTTGCAGAAGTTTCTCGACGGCAAACTCAAGGCCGTGCCAACCCGTGAAAAACCCTTGGTCATGCTCAGCCTCGACCTCGACCGCTTCAAGCCAGTGAATGACCTGCTCGGCCATGCGGCCGGCGATGTGGTGCTCAACGTGGTGTCGGCGCGGCTCACCGAATGCGTGCGCCAGGACGATCTGGTGGCCCGCTTTGGCGGCGATGAGTTCGTGCTGATCCTCACCGACCTGACCACCCAAAGCCATGTCGAAACCCTGTGCCAACGCTTGCTCGACTCCATCGAACAGCCCATCGACGTTGAAGGTCAGCAAACCTTCGTCAGCGCCAGCATCGGCATTGCCATGGCGCCCAACGACGCGATGGAAGCCAGCGAACTGCTGCGCTATGCCGACATCGCGTTGTATGAAGCCAAAGCCGGTGGCCGCAGTACCTGGCGGTTTTATTCCGGGGAAATGAACGCGAAGATCATCGAACGGCGCCGTCTGGAAACCGACCTGCGCTTCGCCATCCAGCACAACGAATTGCGCCTGCACTACCAACCGCGCTACTGCATCGCAGATGGCCGCCTGGTCGGCGTCGAAGCCTTGGTGCGCTGGCAGCACCCAGAGCGCGGGCTGATACCGCCCGACACTTTTATTCCGATTGCCGAGCAAACCGGTTTGATCATCGCGCTGAGCAACTGGGTCATCAGCACCGCGTGCCGCCAGGCCGCCACCTGGCCGGAAAGCGTGTTTATCTCCATCAACTTGTCGCCCATCGAATTCAAAAGCGGCGACCTGGTCGAGCGCATCGAAACCGCGCTACGTGAAACGGCCATCAGCCCCGGGCGGGTCGAATTGGAGATCACCGAAAGCGTGATGATCGAGGATGCCGCCGGCGCCCTGGAAATGATGGAAACCCTGAAACAGCTGGGCGTGCGCCTGGCTATGGACGACTTCGGCACCGGCTATTCGTCCCTCAGCTACCTGCGCACCTTCCCCTTGGACGGCCTGAAAATCGACCGTAGCTTTCTCAACTGCATCGAAGGCAGCGAAGAAGACAGAGCCATCATCCTCGCCATCGTTGGCCTGGGGCACGCGCTGTCGCTGACCGTCACCGCCGAGGGCATCGAAACCGCCGAACATTTGGCCATGCTCAACGCCGTGGGCTGCGACGAAGGTCAGGGGTATTTTCTGAGTCGGCCGTTGGAAGCGGATGGCGTTACTGCATTACTCAACGGCGCCCCGCTCTTGTAGGAGCGACCTTGGTCGCGAACCCTGGAAACGAAGTCCTGGAATCCCGTTTGCAGGGTTCGCCAGCAAGCTGGCTCCTACAAAAAAACCAAACACCACGCACCGCCTTTGTAGGAGCGACTTTAGTCGCGATCCCTGCAAACGAAATTCCTGACCGTCGCCTCACAGCTTGCAATGGGCCTGAACGGCTGGCGGCTGCTTCGCGCGCATGCCGCCGCCCAAACGGCCAGCACCGCCGCCACCACCAAAATGCCGGCACTCAGGCCGAAGGTGGCTTGGTAGCCGTGGGCGTCGAACACCACGCCACCGGCCGTGGCGCCAAAGGTAATGGCCAACTGCACGATGGCGACCATCAGGCCGCCGCCCGCTTCGGCGTCGTCGGGCAGGGTTCTGGCCAGCCAGGTCCACCAGGCCACCGGCGCCGAGGTCGCGACCAACCCCCACAGCGCCAGCAAGCCGGCGGTGAGCAATTGCGAGTCGCCATAGTGCGTGAGCACCACCGCAATCACTGCCATCAGCAACGGAATGATCACCAGCGTCGGGAACAGCGTGCGGTTGAGCAGCAACCCTATCAGCGCCGTGCCGATAAACCCGCACACACCCAGCACCAGCAGCATCAGCGACAACCCCGACGGGCCGACGTGGGTGACGCTTTCCAGAAACGGCCGCAGGTAGGTGAACAAGGTGAACTGGCCCATAAAAAACAGGCTCACCGCCAACAACCCAGACAGCACTTCCCGCCGTTTCAGCACCGTCAGCAGCCCACGCGCATTGGCGCCTGCCAGGGGCACCAAACGCGGCAGCGTCAGCCACTGCCACACGAATGTAATGGCAGCGAGTGGCACCACGGCGAAGAACGCGCCGCGCCAGCCGATGATCGCGCCGAGGTAACTGCCCACCGGCGCCGCCACCACTGAAGCCAGCGCGTTGCCGCCGTTAAGAATCGCCAGGGCGCGCGGCACGTTGGCCGGCGCTACCAGGCGAATCACCGTGGCGGCCGACATGGACCAGAAGCCGCCAATGGCGACGCCAATCAACGCGCGCCCGAGCATGAAAATCGGGTAACTCGGCGCCACCGCCACCATCGTGCCGGACACCACCATCAGCAGGGTCAGCCACTGCAGCAACACGCGGCGGTCCATCTGCCGTGCGAGCTTGGCGATGCTCAAGCTGGTGATCACCGCAAACGCGCCAGACACCGCGATCGCCTGCCCCGCCTGGCCTTCGCTGATGTGCAAATCCGTGGCGATGGGCGTGAGCAAACTCACCGGCAAAAACTCGGAGGCCACCAAAGCAAAGGCAGCCACCGACATTGCCAGCACGGCACTCCAGCCGTGCGCAGCGGGTTGGGTGGTGGGGTTGTCGGCAACAGTCATTACTTGAGGTTCGCTCGGAAAAAGTCGGTCAGGGTGGCGAAAGGAATCAGCTCGACGCGGTCGTACAGATCCACATGCCCGGCGTTAGGAATGACCACCAATTGCTTGGGTTCGCCGGCCAGCTTGTACGCCGCTTCGCTGAACTCGCGGGAGTGCGCGTTGGCGCCAGTGATAAACAACATGGGGCGTGGCGAAATGGTCTCGATATCGTTGAACGGGTAGAAGTTCATGAACTTGACGTTGCTGGTCAGCGTCGGGTGCGTGGTCAGTTCGCCCGACTGGCCAGCCGGCGTGAACTCGCCGCGCGGGGTGCGGTAGAAGTCGTAGAACTCGCGTTCGATCGCGGTGGAATTGGCGTCGAGCTTGTGCACGGTGCCGCTGGTGTAGGCCTTGTCGCCACCGGTGAATTCCACATAGCGATGCTCCGCCGCCTGGGCGATGGCGCGTTTGCGCTGTTCCAGGCTGAAGCCGTGGTTGAGGCCGTTCCGGTTGGCGGCGCCCATGTCGTACATGCTGACCGTGGCGATGGCTTTCATGCGCGGGTCGATTTTCGCCGCGCTGATCACAAAGCTGCCGCTGCCACAAATGCCGATCACGCCGATGCGTTCTTTATCCACCAGGGCGTGGGTGCCGAGAAAATCCACGGCAGCGCTGAAGTCTTCGGCGTAAATATCGGGCGACACGGCATTGCGCGGCTGCCCTTCGCTTTCGCCCCAGAAGGACAAATCCAACGACAGGGTGACGAAACCCTGCTCGGCCATTTTCGTGGCGTACAGGTTGGCGCTCTGCTCCTTCACCGCGCCCATCGGGTGGCCGACGATGATCGCCGGGTTCTTGCTGCCAGGCTTGATGCCCTTGGGCATAAATAGATTGCCGGCTACGCGCATCTGGTATTGGTTATTGAACTGCACCTTCTGCACCGTAACGTTTTCGCTGGTGTAGAAGTTATTGGCACCGTTGGACATGTCGGCTCCCATGGCGGTAAACGAGCTGAGCAAAAGGCAGAGCAGAACGCTGAATCGATTCATCGGACGCACCTGTTGAAAGGAATGGGCAAGCACGCATTGCGGCGCCGGCTGTAGGCGTCGGTTCTACGAGGTGGCCATTGTGACGGCGCAGGCAGCTAATGATTAGCTGATGAATGCTTACTTGGGCTATAAGCTAAGCTGATGAATAACGGAGCCATAAATGGGCGAGAATTTCGTTGCCAGGGATCGCGACTGAAGTCGCTCCTACAGGTTGGGCGCACCCTGCGATCTCGTTACCGGACACAAGGCGCATACGGCGATGACAAAACACAATTTCAACGACCTGGTGGCCTTCGTGACGGTGGCGCGCGAGGGCAGTTTTACCCGGGCGGCGGCGCACTTGGGCGTCACGCAGCCGGCCATCAGCCAGGTGGTATCGGCGCTGGAAGCGCGTCTACAAATTCGCCTGCTGACCCGCACCACCCGCAGCGTTTCGCTCACGGCGGCGGGCGAACGGTTGCTGGAAGCCATCGGCCATCGCTTCGATGAAATCGAGGCCGAGCTGGATGCCCTCACCGAACTGCGCGACAAACCGGCAGGCACCGTGCGTATTTCCTGCGGCGACCACATCATCAAAACCACCCTGCTGCCCAAGCTGATGCCCGTGCTGCGTGAGTACCCGGATATCAAACTGGAGCTGGACGTGAACTACGGCTTTCGCGACATCGTCGCCGACCGCTTCGACGCCGGTGTGCGTTTTAGCGAAACGGTGGCGCAAGACATGATCGCCGTCGCCATCGGCCCGGACGTGCGCATGGCGGCGGTGGCTTCGCCTGAATACTTCGCCGACCGGCCGATTCCGAAAACGCCGCGCGACCTGGCCAATCACCGCTGCATCAACATTCGTTTTCCCACCTACGGTGGCGTCGATGCCTGGGAATTCGAGCGCCGTGGGCAGCCGGTAAAAGTGCGGGTCGACGGCCAACTGGTGTTCAACACCACCACCCACGTGGCCGACGCGGTGCTCGGCGGAATGGGCATCGCGTATTTGCCAGAGGAAGAATTCGAGCCTTACCTGAGCCAGGGCTTACTGCGCCGTGTGTTGGAAGACTGGTGTCCGCCGTTTTCGGGGTATCACTTGTACTATCCGTCACGCCGCCAGCCTTCGCCGGCGTTTTCGTTGATTCTGGATGCATTGCGGGTTGAGCGGCCGAAACGGAAATAGCTGGCGCGGGCAACCGCGCTCCGGTGGGAGCGGCGTGAGCCGCGAAGTTTTAATCAATTGCGCCTTACCAGGCTGTGATCTTTCGCTTTTGATCTTTCGCTTTTGATCTACGCTTTTGATCTACCCCGCACCGTCAGCGTAGGCCGAGTGGAGTCGTTGCGTAGGGGGTTGAGCGGCCGGGAGCCGCGAGAGGTGCATCGGGCCAGGGACGGCCCGTTGCACCGTGCCCCCGGAGCGGCGACGGAGCGAGGGAACCCGCAGCGCAGCGGAGGGCCAAGGTCGGGGCTAGACCTTTTGGCTTCTTTTGGGGCAATGCCAAAAGAAGCTCGCGCGTAAGGCGCGAAACAAAACGTTCAGCGCACGCGGTAAAGAATATCTGCGCAAAACTTGGTATTCAGCTTTGCTTTCGAATCGGAGCAATCCTTCGTTACCACGTTGGCGCGGCATTTTGTTTCGCGCCTTACGCGCGACTGACTTTTGGCATTGCCCCAAAAGTCAGCAAAAGGTCTAGCCCCTACCTTGGGTCTCCGCTGCGCTTCGACTTCCCTCATTCCATCGCCGCTCCGGGGGCCGTCACAACGGGCCATCCATGGCCCGATGCTCCTTTCGCGGCTCCCGGCCGCTCAACCCCCTACGCAACGACTCCACTCGGCCTGCGATGAACGGTGCGGGGTAGATCAAGAGCGAAAGATCAAAAGCGAGATCAAAAGCTGGGTCAAGAGCGAGAAATCAAAAGCTCGCGGCTGAAGCCGCTCCCACAGAAGATATTCACCTCCCCCGCCGTACCCGAACAATATCGGCCATCACCGCCAGGGCGATTTCGGCTGGTGTTTTGCTGCCCAGGTCCAGCCCGATAGGCATGTGTAACCGGGCGATGTCGGCGTCGCTCAAACCACCAGAACGACGCAAACGCTCAGCGCGTTTTTGTGAGGTTTGCAGCGAGCCCATTACGCCGATGTAAAACGCCGAGGTACGCACCGCTTCGATCATGGCCAAGTCGTCGATACGCGGGTCATGGGTGAGCGCGACGATGGCGGTGGCGCCGTGGCAACCGCCAGCGGCGATAAACGATGACGGCAGTTCCTTACGCACCTCAATGCCCGGTACCGTGAAGCCGGCCTGCGCATCTTCGCGCGGGTCGCAGACGATCACTTCAAAGCCCAGGGTGCGGGCAAATTCGGCGCAGGCCACCGAGACCGGTGAGATGCCGGCAATGATCAGCCGGGCCGCCGGGCCAACGCGAATATGTACCTGATGCTGGTCGGGCAGTTCGGTCACCCGTTGGCCCAGTCCGTCATCGGCGAGCACCGTTGCCGCGCCGCTGCGCACGTCGATCTGGCGGATCACGTGGCGCTGGCCGAGCAGCGTGTCCAGCAGCGTTTCCAGTTGCTCGCGGGTGGCAATGGTGGGCGCCAGACGTTCCACCAGCACGTTGAGAATGCCGCCGCAGGGCAAGGCGATTCGCGCGCCTTGTGGGCCATCCGGGTCGCCGTAGCGCACGGTGCTGACGTCACGCTCGAAGGCACCGGCTTGCAGACGTTCGAGAAAGTCTTCCTCTACACAGCCGCCCGACAGCGAGCCGACGTGCTGGCCATCGGCACGCGCAGCTAGCATGGAGCCGGGTTCGCGAGGCGATGAGCCGAAGGTGCTGAGCACGGTACACAGCCACACCGTTTCGCCGGCGCTAGCCCAGGCCAGCGCCTGCTCGGCGACGTGCACGTCGAGGTGCTGCATGATCAACCGACCAACTGGTTGCCAATCGGCAGACGCCGGATGCGCTTGCCCGTCGCTGCCGCCAAGGCGTTCGCCACGGCAGGTGCCAGTGGCGGCAAGGGCGGCTCGCCAATGCCGGTGGGCGCGGCGGCCGACGGCACGATATGCACTTCAACGACAGGCATGTCATTGATGCGCAGCGGCGTGTAGTTGTGGAAGTTGCTTTGGTCGGCTTTACCGTCGGTGAAGGTCACGGCTTCGCTCAGTGCCGCCGACAAGCCGTAGCCCACGCAGCCTTCAACCTGGGCGCGGACCACGTCGGGGTTGACGACAATGCCGCAGTCCACGGCGCACACCACGCGGTCGACTTTGAAGCGGCCGTTGCTTTGCACGGTCACTTCCGCCACCTCGGCGACAAACGAGCCAAAGGCTTCGTGCACCGCGACGCCACGGCCACGGCGCTCGCCGTCTTTGCCGGGCGGCAGCGGTTTGTCCCAACCGGCTTTCTCGGCGGCCAGTTTCAGCACACCGGCATGGCGCGAGTGTTTGTCCAGCATGCCCAGGCGCCAGGTGACGGGGTCTTGCGCCGAGGCCTGGGCCAGTTCGTCGAGAAAGGTTTCGGTGGAAAACGCCGTGTGGGTGGAACCCACTGCGCGCCACCACTGCACCGGTACGGGGATGTCGTCGGGGGTGTGCAGATCAACCAGCATGGCGTCGATGCTGTACGGCAGATTGGACGCGCCCTCGACGGAGGTGGGGTCGATGCCGTCTTTCATGCCCGCGCCGAATGGGGAACCGGCGAGCACCGATTGGCCGACCAGACGATGCTGCCACGCCAGCAATTTGCCCTTGTCGTCCAGACCGGCACGCAGGGTGTGGTGAAACATGGGGCGATAGAGGCCAGCCTGCATGTCGTCTTCGCGCAGCCACACCATTTTCACCGGGGCGCGGGCGTTGATGGCTTTGACGATGTGGGCGGTTTCCAGAATGTAATCGGCATTCTTGCTGGCGCGTCGGCCAAAGCTGCCGCCGGCGTACAGGGTGTTGATTTTGACTTGCTCGACCTTCAGCCCGAACAGCTCGGCCAGCACTTGCTGGTTGTAGGTTTGCATCTGCGCGCCAAACCAGGCTTCGCACAGGTCTTTGCCTACGCGAATGACGCAGTTCATCGGCTCCATCGCGGCGTGGGCCAGGTACGGGAAGTCGTAAGCGGCCTCCAGCACGTGCTTGGATTGGGTCATGGCGGTGTCGGCATCGCCTTTCTTGAGGGCGACCGCGCCGGGTTTTTCGGCGAGCTTTTTGAAGCGCGCCTCCAGTTCGGCCGAACTGGATTTGAACGCGGCCGTCTCATCCCACTGCACCACCAGCGCGTCGCGCCCACGCTTGGCGCTCCAGGTGTCGCGTGCGAGCACGGCGACGCCGCTGGGAATCTGCACCACGTCGACCACGCCGGGCACCGCCAACGCCGGTTTGGCGTCGAAGGATTTCACCGTGGCGCCAAAGCGCGGCGGGTGGGCAACCACGGCGGTGAGCATGTCGGGCAGGTGAATGTCCTGGGTGTACTGCGCGGTGCCGTTGACCTTGGCGGCGGAGTCTTTGCGCGGTATCGCTTGGCCGATCAGCTTGAAGTCTTTCGGGTCTTTGAGCTGCACCTGCGCCGGCACTGGCTGTTCGGCGGCGGCGTTGGCCAGCTCGCCAAAGGTCGCCGTTTTGCCGCTGGCGGCGTGGCTGACCACCCCGTCGGCGACCGTGATGGCACTCGCTGGCACCTGCCAGCGCTGGGCAGCGGCTGCCACCAACATGGCGCGCGCCGAGGCGCCGGCGTTGCGCAGTTGTTCCCACGAGTTGGCGATGGCGCTGCTGCCGCCGGTGCCTTGTGAGCCCCACTGCAAGTTGCTGTAGCGACTGGCATCGGCGGCGGCACTTTCGACCCGCACCTGCGACCACGCGGCGTCCAGTTCTTCAGCCACGATGGTCGCCAGACCGGTGTAGGCGCCCTGCCCCATCTCCAGGTGCTTGGCGTACACGGTGACGCTGTTGTCCTCGCCGATTCGCACAAACGCATTGGGCTCGAATGCCGGCGCGGCGGCTTGGCCGTCTGCGAGGGCGAGCTGCGGTTTCATCGCCCAGGGGAAGTACACCGCCAAGGTCAGCCCCGCAGCGGAGCCTTGCAGGAAGCGGCGACGGCTCTGGTTTTCTATCGAGTGGCTCATGGCCGATCCCTCGCTTACGCCAGCGTCTTGGCGGCTTGGTGAATGGCGGCGCGGATGCGCACGTAGGTGGCGCAGCGGCATACGTTGCCGGCCATGGCCTGGTCGATATCGGCATCGGTGGGCGTGCGGTTTTTCTCCAGCAACGCCACCGCACTCATGATCTGCCCCGACTGGCAGTAACCGCACTGCACCACATCCAACTGTTGCCAGGCTTGTTGCACCGCCTTGCCGGTGCCGTTTTCACCGATGCGTTCGATGGTGTGCACCGGCTTTCCCACCGCCGCCGACACCGGTGTTACGCAGGAACGAATGGCCTGCCCGTCGAGGTGCACGGTGCACGCGCCGCACATCGCCATGCCGCAGCCGAACTTGGTGCCGGTGAGCTGCAAGGTGTCGCGCAGAACCCACAGCAGCGGCGTATCGGGGGCGACGTCGACACGCATTTCTTGGTTATTGACGGTGAGCGTGAGCATGAAATCCTCCGGCGCGAAGAACGCGGTGCGGCATGGTCGAGGGAATAGCTGGCGGCCAGTATGCGCGGCCGAGCACGCGGATCACTTGCCTGATCCACGCGCGCAATTGCCTGATTCAACGAAATTTGCAGACACAACCGTTGGGCTGCAAGCCGCGCGTTATAGGCGTATGCGACGGATGTCGCGCTGCGGCGGCGCGCCGAACAGGCGGCTGTATTCACGGCTGAATTGCGACGAGCTTTCATAGCCGACCATGGCACCGGCGCTGTTGGCGTCGACGTTCTGGCTGAGCATCAATTGCCGCGCTTCCTGCAGGCGCAGTTGCTTTTGGTACTGCAGCGGGCTCATGCCGGTGACCGCGCGAAAGTGCTGGCGAAAGGTGGAAGGACTCATGTGCGCGCTCTGCGCCATGTCGTCGACGCGCAGGGTTTCGCGGAAGTTTTTCTTCAGCCAGGCCACGGTTTTAGCGATGTGCTGTTTGGGCGAGCCTGCCGCCACGATGTGCAGCAGCTGCGGGCCGTGAACACCGCTAAGCAAGCGCACGATGATTTCGCTTTGAATCAGCGGCGCCAGCGGGGCCAACAGCTCCGGGTTGTCGAGCAAGGCGACCAGGCGGATCAGGGCATCTACCACGTCGCTATCCAGGGCTTGCACGGTAATGGGCCGGAAGCGCTCGTCTTTCATGCGCGGGGCCAGGTTCAGGGTTTCCGCCACTTGCATCACCAGCGCGCGGTCGAACGTCAGCATCAACCCGAGGTACGGCTTGGCCGCACTGGCTTCGGTGACATGGGCCAGAACCGGCAGGTCGACGCTGGTGACAATCGATTCGCCCGGCCGGTAATGCAGCACCTCGTCGCCGACCATCACCCGCTTGGCGCCCTGCAATGCCAAGCCAATGCCCAGCCCGTAGAGGCAATGCATGGGCTCGGTGACCGAGCGGCGACGGAACAGGCTGAGGGCGGGATAGGCCGTTACCAGGTCGTCGTCGGCACGCAACAGCCGGGCCACGGCGTCCGCCAATACGGCAACGTTGGGGTTTTCACCTGCAGGGGATTTGACGGCATGTTTCACAGGCGACTCCTACGAATGGATCGCGGAAGTATGCGCACAGCGGTTGGCGGCTTCTTGCCTGATTTGTTTCGTTTCTTGCCCAATTTGACGAGAGTCGTCTGGGCCCGCGCTGCTGCCGCGCTACAGCCTTCCCACTGCCCGCCACGCCGCCTCGGCCAATGGCTGGCGATAGGCGTCGGGGCTTTGTTTGACCCGCGCCGAGAGCCAGGCGCGGCAGAAGTTTTCGGCCGGGCCGATGATGAGCGAGGGAATCAGCTCGCGCGGCAGATCGAGCAATTCTTCGCGGTGCGCGGCGTCGCTGAACCAGTCGCGCAATTGCGCGCTTCTGGCCAGGTTGGCCTCCTTGAGCTGTTCACTGAAAGCGCCCTGCGCCACGCTGTGGCGGGCCTGGTATTGAAAGCGCGCCCAGTCCGGCTCGCTCACTACCCAATCCAAATAGCTGTGCACCAGCGCATGCACCCACGCCTGTGTGGAGGTGATGCCAGCCAGATACGCATCTCTCAGCCGCGCCTGATCGTCGAGGGCAGCGAGGTACAGCGCCGCCACCAGCCCTTCCTTGTTACCGAAATGGTGATAGATCGAACCGACGCTGCTTTGGCTTTCGGCGCGCACGGTGTCGATGGTGGTGGCTTCAATACCCTGCGAATTGAACAGCGCCAACGCCGTGCGCAGGATTTGCCGCTTGGTCTCGGCGCGACGCCCAGGGTAGCAGCGCTCAAGCAGATCAACAGGTTCCATGGTCGCGTCCGGAAAAAGCGCGATGGTAAGACAAACGCATCGACCCGACGAGTGATTGACAGAATCGAATAACCAGAATATTGTTCTAGAACAGAATTCTACTTCTGTGTTTATTTTCGCTTTCTTCACTCGTTAAAGGTCACCGTCCATGAGTCAAACACTCAGCATGTACCAAAGCGTTGGCGCCTCGGCGTTCAGTTCCATGGCCTGCCAAATGGCGCCGTACTTCAGCACCATCACCCCGGAAATTTCCGTGCTTGAACCCGGCCGTGGCGAAGTCAACGTGCCGTTTCGCAAGGAAATCACCAACCACCTCGCCTCCGTTCACGCCATCGCCCTGTGCAACGCAGCCGAACTGGCGGGCGGCATGATGACTGAAGTGTCGATTCCAGCCGGTGCGCGCTGGATTCCCAAAGGCATGACCGTCGAATACCTGGCCAAAGCCAAAACTTCGGTACGCGCCATCGCCGACGGCAGCGCCATTGACTGGCAAACCGGCGGCGACAAAGTAGTGCCGGTGGAGATCTTCGACGAAGGCGGCGTGAAGGTTTTTACGGCGCGCATCACCATGAACGTGAAGCTCGGTTAACCCGTAAAAAAGCCGCCTCATGTGGGCGGCTTTTCTATTTGCGTTACGACTTCGGCGCTTCGCACGCCTGGCCGGACAATTCCACCCGGCCAAACTGCGCACCTTCGTTAAGTGGCGTTATGGCGAGTAGCTGATCCAGACGAATCTCCCGCTCGCCCTGCTCGTCACGCACCCGCAGGAACTCTTCCTTGCTTGGCGCGGTGCGGGTGTCTAGCGCAGTGGCCTGAAGTTCGCCGCCATCGACCAGCTCAATCCGCAACGGATAAGCGTGCATGCAGGCGATTTCGAGGTAGTCGTACAAGTCGCAATTCATTGGCTGGTACTGGCTCATGCTGGTCTCCTGTTTGTGGGGGTGTTCAACAGTGGATGCCCATTGTGGTGATGGGTTCGCACGCGGCGCTGACCGGTGCTGGCCGCCAAATCTATCGCGTCGTCGAAAAAAACGCGCTTAGAACCAGCACAATTATTAAAGTTCCCCTCTATTCATCGAAATATTGCTGCGCTTACACTCGCGAACCGCTGTGCGACCACGGAAGTTCGTTGACAGGTCGCTTTGTGACTTCGAATAAGAGAGCCCTCAATGCCCCTGTCCTTCCCAGCATCAACGTTGCGCATGTCTACACGCTTTGTCTTTGTTGGGGGGCTGCTGATGTTGGCGGGTTGCTCCACGCTGAATTTCGGCACCGCCGCGTTGACCGAAGACGAAGTGCGCAGCACCGTCGCCGCCGACAAGGCCGCCCTGGCGCGCGACGTTGAGCCGCTCATCGGCCCGCTCACCCTCGAAGGCGCCGTAGCCCGGGCCATCAAGTACAACGCCGAGCAGCGCTACCACGCGATGGAACAAGCGGTGGCGCAAGGCACGTTTGAAGTCGGCCAATTCGACATGCTGCCCAAGCTCATCGCCTCCGCCGGCTACCGTGGCCGTGATAAAGAACTGATCTCGCGCAGCGAAGATTCGGTGACCGGCGAACCGTCCCTGGCTAACCCGTACATTTCCTCCAGCCGCGAAGCGATCACCACCGACGTCGGTATCTCGTGGAGCCTGCTGGACTTCGGCCAGAGCTATTACGCCGCCAAACAGAACGCCGACCGCGCGTTTATCGCTGGCGAGCGTCGCCGCAAGGCGCTGCATAACTTGATGGAAGAGGTGCGCGGCGCTTACTGGCGCGTGGTGGCAGCGCAGAAGCTGCTGCCGGTTTTGCGTACCACCATTGCCGATTCCGAGTTAGCACTTAAAGACGCCCAAGCCGCCGAAAACGAGAAAATCCGTTCGCCGCTCGAACCGCTGCGCTACCAGCGTCAGTTGCTGGAAAACCTGCGCCTGCTGGAGATGATTCAGCAAGAACTGTCGACCGCGCGCATCGAACTGGCAGCGCTGACCAACCTGCCGCTGGTGGCCGACTTCACCGTGGTCGAGCCGGCTAACGACAACAACGGCGCCTGGCTCAACCAACCGGTGGACCAGCTGGAACAATATGCCCTGCTGCGTAACCCGGACCTGCGCGAAGGTATTTATAACGGCCGCATCGCACAGGAAGAAACGCGCCGCACCCTGCTCAAACTGTTCCCCGGGGTGTCGTTCAACTACAGCTACCGCACCAGCGATGACGACTACCTGATCAACCGCCACTGGACCGACGCAGGCGTGCAGATCTCGTACAACCTGATGGGTCTGCTGGCCGCACCAGCGCAAATGCGTCTGGCCGATGCCGGCGTCGCCCTGGCCGATCAGCGCCGCATGGCCACACAAATGGTGGTGCTGACCAAACTGCATATCGCCCGCCTGCAATACGCCAACGCCACTCGCCAACTGGCGCGCGCGGACGCCATTGCCTCGGTAGACGAGCGCATGTCTACGCAAATCAGCAACCAGGCTGAGGCCTCGAAGCTCACCCCGCTGGACCGCGTCTCGCAGCAAAGCGCGGCGGTGCTGTCGCAGCTGCGTCGTTACCAGGCGCTGTCCAACAGCCAGGCCGCGGCGTCGCGCTTGCAAGCTACATTGGGTCTGGAGCCGGTGGTTGAAGGCTCCGACAGCATGCCGCTGGCGCAGCTCACCGATGTGGTCGGCAACGCCCTGCACACCTGGAACCAGGGCCAACTGCCGCCGGTGCAGGCGGCCCAATGAAAGCGGGTTGCACAGCGCTGACGCTGGTCGCCATGCTCGCGACCGGCAGCGTGAATGCGGCTGAGTCGTCTCTGGACAACCGCGAGATTCGCGCCCAGCTCACGCCACAGCGCTACACCACGCTTTCGGCAGAAATCGGCGCGAAGATCACCCGTTTGCCGTTGGCTGAAGGGGCGTCGTTCAAGCAAGGGCAAACGCTGGTGCAGTTCGATTGCCTGCTCCAGCAAGCGCAGTTGAACAAGGCCGAGGCCGCGCAAATGGCCGCCGACGTCGGCTGGAAAGGCAACCAGAAACTGGCGGAGCTCAACTCGGTAGGCAACATCGAATTGAATGTATCCAAAGCCGAGGCGCTGAAAGCCAAGGCCGAGGTGGCAGCCAACCGCACGCTGCTCAGCAAATGCCAGATCACCGCGCCCTTCCCCGGTCGAATTGCCGAGCAGAAAGTGCGCGAGCAACAGTTCGTTCAGCCCGGCCAGGCGCTGTTGGAAATTCTCGATGACAGCACCTTGGAACTTGAATTCATCGTGCCCTCGCGCTGGCTGGCGTGGCTACGGCCCGGCGCCACGTTTGACGTGAACATCGATGAAACCGGCAAAACCTACCCGGCCAAGGTGCAGCGAATCGGCGCGCGGGTGGACGCTGTAACCCAGTCGATCAAACTCAGCGCGGTGATCGACGGCCGCTTTGACGAGTTGATGGCCGGCATGAGCGGCAACGTGGTGATGAACCCGCCGTCGCAATAAACAACAAAACCGGCCCGAGCCGCCTTTACGTGATCAGCGTTGTTCCGAACAGCTGTCTCAGGAGTTAGCCATGAACCAGTCCATCGCGTCCCTGCTTCGTTCTGCCATGAACGCAACGGCCGGCCCGCGCTTGCGGCGCAACTCGCAGCTGTTGTCTCTGGAACAACGCTTTATGTTCGACGGCGCCGCCGTGGCCGATGCTGCCCACGCCGCGCAAACCCCGGACGCTGCCGCCACCGCCGCACCCGCCTTGCCGCCAGCCGTCACCGTGCGTGAGGCGGAGCCGGCCAAAGACAACGGCAAGAAGGAAGTGGTGCTGGTCGACACCTCGCTCGCCAACTACAAAGCGCTGGAAGCGGGCGTGCGCGATGGCGTGGGCATTGTCGAATTCGACGGCAGCAAAGACGGCCTGGCGCAGATTGCCCAATGGGCCTCGACCCAGAGCGGGCTGGACGCCATTCATATCCTTTCCCATGGCTCCGAAGGCGTGCTCAACCTGGGCACCGCGCACATCACCGAAGCGTCGCTGAGCGATGCGAGCACCAAAGCCGAACTCGCGCAGTTAGGTCAGGCATTGGGCAGTGAAGGCGATTTACTGCTGTACGGCTGCGACACCGGTGACAGCGCCGCGCTGCTTAATGGTCTGGCGCAAGCAACCGGGGCGGATGTGGCGGCATCGACTGACCTGACCGGCGCCGCGAAACAGGGAGGAGACTGGGTGCTGGAAGCGCATAGCGGCGCTATCGAAGCGCAAGCGCTTTCGCTGCCAGACTACAACGGCGTGCTGCAAACGGTCAGCTTTGTTAACGGCCAGGATGGCGATGACAACGGCGCAGATATCGATGGCAACGGACAGGTAAATTCCATTAACAAAGTGGTCGGTGGAACACCGATCCGATTCGAAAGCGGCGGGCCAGAGCTGTATGTCTATAGCGACGGCTCGGGTTTGTATTCGATGTCTGCCGACCAAGACAGTATTTATTTAAAGGTCACCATCCAAAACGGCTCGAGCTTCAACTTAAGCAACGTTCAAGTGGCTTCGTTCGTTAGTTCAATGAATATTGCCCTCACCCGGGCCGACGGCACCACCGACAATGTGACGGTCAACCTCGGCCCGGCCGACGGCCTGCTTCATCCGATCACGCTTAATTTGCAGAATGTCACCAGCCTTATTTTTACCGCGGCCAACTACACCACCTTTCAAGACTTCGGCATCACCCTCTTCGCACCGCCGACCGTGGCCAGCGCCACGCTATCGGCCGACACCGCCGCCAACGGCACCACCAATACCGACTTCGTCACCAAGACGGCGGCACAAACGATCAGTGGCACGCTTTCCGGGAACCTCTCGACCGGCGAGCGGGTACAGGTTTCTTTCGATAACGGGGCCAACTGGGCGGATGCTTCCACCTACTCCGTGGGCAGCAATACCTGGAGCACCAGCACCACGTTGGCCGGTTCCAATACCTTTCAGGCACGCGTCATCGCTGCCAACGGCGACACCACTACGCCTTACACGCATACCTACACCCTCGACACCACACCGCCCACCATCTCGTTCAGCAACGTCACGTTTTCCGCCGATACCGGGTCGTCATCCAATGATCTGGTCACCAACCTCTCCGGCCAAACCATTCAAGCCACCCTCAGCGCAGTGCCAGGCGGCACGGATACCGTGTGGGCGTCTACCGACAACGGCACTACCTGGTCCAACGTCACCAGCAAAGTGAGCGGCACAACGCTAACGTGGACGGGCGCCACGCTCGTTTCCACCAACTCGACCCTGCGTTTTCGCGTCACCGACCTGGCGGGAAACGACAGCGTCACGAGCATTCAGGCGTACACGCTGGACACCTCGGCACCTGCCACCACAGCGGTGGCGGTACCGCCGAGTGCCACTTACCACACCGGCGACTACCTGGACTTCACGGTGAATTTCGGCGAAGCCGTCACCGTCGATTCTTCCGGCGGCACGCCGCGAATTGCCCTGACGGTCGGCGCAACCACGCGCTTTGCCACCTACGTGTCCGGCTCGGGCACGAGTGCGTTGGTGTTTCGCTACACCGTCGTCAACGGCGACTCCGACGCAAACGGTATTAGCGTAGGGGCCCTATCTGCCAACGGCGGCACCCTGCGCGATACGGCCGGCAATGACGCCAGTACAACGCTCAATAGCGTGGCAAGCACAGCCGGCGTGAACGTAGACGGCTCAAACCCAAGCGTGACCAACGTCGCCGCCAGCACCCTTGACGGCAGCTATGGCGCGGGCCAAACCGTTACCATCACCGTCGACTTTTCCAGCGCGGTCACCGTCGACACCACCAACGGCTCGCCGACCTTGGCGCTTAGCGACGGCGGCATTGCCACCTATTCCGGTGGCTCGGGCGGCGCCACGCTGACCTTTACATACGTGGTGGCTGCCGGTCAGAACAGCAGCGACCTCGACTACAGCGCCACCACTGCCCTGGCGCTAAACGGCGCCACCATCATTGAAGCCGGCGGCAGTCACCAGAACGCCTCGGTAACCCTGGCCACGCCCGGCACGGCGGGCTCGCTGAGCGCGAATAAAGACCTGATCATCGACACCACGGCGCCGACCAATACCGTCAATACCGCGAAATTTTCCGCCGATACCGGCACTTCGGGCACCGACTTCATTACCAAAACAGCGGCGCAGACCATCAGTGGCACGTTGACTTCCAACCTGGCAGCGGGCGAGAACGTGTATGTCTCGCTCGACAATGGCAGCAGTTGGACGCTGGCCACTATCAGCGTCGGCAGCAAAAACTGGTCGCTCGCGGGCCAGACGTTGGCGGGCAGCAGCACGCTGAGGGTTCGTGTCTCGGACGACGCCGGCAACAATGGCGGCGCCCTCGCTCAGGCCTATGTGCTCGATACCACCAACCCAACCACTACGTTCAGCGGTATCTCGTTTTCGGCTGATAACGGCGCCAGCGACAGCGACCTGATCACCAACGTCGCCGCGCAAACCATCAGCGCCACCCTGAGCAACGCGCCCGGTGCGGGTGACATTGTCTATGGCTCGCTGGATAACGGCGCCACCTGGGCCGACATCACCAGCAAGGTGTCGGGCACTACGCTGACCTGGACGGGCGTAACACTAGCCGGCAGCGACACGCTGCGTTTTCGTGTCACCGATGCGGCGGGCAATAACGGCAACGCCAGCGCCGCAGCGTACGTGCTGGACACCACGGGCTCCAACACCTCCGTCGCAAGCGTGAACTTTTCGGCCGACTCCGGCACCTCGCAAAGTGACTTCATTACCCGCAACTCAGGCCAAAACATCAGCGGCACGTTGTCGGCCAACCTGGCGGCCGGCGAAAGCGTGCTGGTGTCGCTGGACAACGGCGCGACGTGGGCCACCGCGTCCACTACCGTCGGCAGCAGCAGTTGGCTGCTCAACGGGCAAACATTGGTCAGCTCGGACACCTTGCAAGTCAAAGTGGTCGATATCGCCGGCAACGACGGCCCGGTGTTGTCGCAGTCGTATATCTACGACACCGCCGCCACCGTGCCGACCGTGGACCCGCTGACTACGCCGAGCGTGACGCCGCTGCTCACCGGCAATGCCAGCCTGTCGGCCGGAGAAACCCTGACCATCACCGTAGGCGGCGCGACGTACGACGTAACGCCGGTGGCAGGCGCCTGGAGCCTGGATTTATCCTCGGCGGTGCCGGTGAGCGGCGCGCTGACGCTAGCGTTGAATCAGCAATACAGCGTCACCGCCACGGTCGTCGATCTGGCCGGTAACAGCGCCACCGACACCACCACGGGCGAACTAATTGTCGGCACGCTGGTGCCGCCGACCGTGCCGACCGTGCCTACCGAAGGCTTCCAAACTCCACCGGTTCGCCCTGATCCATTGCCGCCGATTGCCCAACCGCCCTCGTTTCTGCCGCCAAGCGTCAGCGAACCGGCCGCACCCTTGCCGCCCACGTTCGATAACGGTGTAGGTAACCCTTGGCAATCGCCGACGTTGTTTGGCGATGCGCTGTCTAGCAGCGCCGAAGTCAACGGCGGTATGGCTGAGCTGATGAGCCCAGGCGCCGGCCTGGTGTTCATGGGCGGCCGAGACGGTGTGGGCAGCCGTGCGCCGCTCACCGACCTGGTGGTGCAAAGCGGTGAGCGCGTGAGCCTGCAGGTGAACGCCGAGTCGTTTATGCAAAGCCAGCCGGGGCAAACCGTGCGCCTGACCGCAGAGCTCGCCGATGGCCGTCCGCTGCCGAGCTGGTTGAAATTCAACTCCCGTGATGGTCGCTTTGAAGGCAAGGCGCCGGCTGATTTCAGCGGCAAACTTACCGTGCGCGTAATCGCCCGCGACGGCCTGGGCCATGAGGCGATACAGGAGTTCGACATCGTTATTGCGCGGCCGGATCAGGCACAGACTGCGCTGCCGGCAGCCGCAGAGCTGGGCGGCCGCAGCAGCCTTACCCAGCAGCTGCGTGACGCTCGCAGCCACGGCGCCAACCGTCTCGCCGGGCTCGCCGCCGCAGCGGATGGTCGGCGCACATGAATGAAGCGGTAACCGCGCCCGCCAACCCGCTACTGACATTGATCGAACTGGGGCAACGGGCGCGCGCGGCAGCCACCACCGCCGAGCTGGGCTTTTTGCTGGTAAACGACACCCGCGCCCTGCTCGCTTACCGCCAGGCCGCGTTATGGCTGAGCGATGGCGGCGTGCGCGCGCTGTCGGGTGTGGTGTCGGTGGACGGCAACGTACCGTATGCGCAGTGGCTGCAGCGGCTCGGCCGGCATCTTTCGAGCACACACACCAGCGACGCGCCGCTGGCCATCGACATCAACGCGCTACCTGCCGAGATCAGCGCCGAATGGGCCGAATGGCTGCCCGCTTATGCCACCTGGTTGCCGCTGCCCGCCGTGGGCGGTGGCGTGCTGCTAGGCGCCGAGCATCCCCTGGCGCCGGAGCTGAATGCGTTACTCAGCGAATGGCGCGACATCTGGCAACACGCGTGGCTGGCCTTACAGCGTCCCGCGCGCTGGACGCCGTGGGCCAAACGTACAGGCAGCGGCTTGCGTTGGCGCCGTTATGCCATCGGCGCAGCTATCGTGCTTGGGGTGCTGTGTTTTCCGGTGCGACTCACGGTGCTGGCCCAAGGCGAACTGGTGCCGGCCAACCCGGCCACTATTCGCGCACCGCTGGACGGCGTGATCGCCGATTTCAGCGTGCGCCCGAACCAGAGCGTCAACCCTGGCGAGGTACTGTTCACCTTCGATCAGGCGCCGCTGGATAGCCGCTTGGCCGTGGCACGCGAAGCGCTGACCACCGCACGCGCCGAGTACCGGCAGGCCAGCCAGATGATGCTCAATGACCCGCAAGCGCGCGCGCAGATTTCCACGCTGCTGGGCAAGATCGCTGAGAAAGAAGCGCAAGCCACGTTCCTTCAGGGCCAGTCCGAACGCTCCCGCGTGCTCGCCCCAAGCGCCGGCATCGTACTGCTCGACGACCCCAGCGAATGGATCGGCCGCCCGGTGCAAACCGGCGAGAAAATACTGCAAGTGGCCGCCGCCAATGAAGTGGAAATCGAAGCCTGGATTCCCATCGGCGACGCCATTCCGTTGGCCGACCGGGCGCCTTTGCAGTTGTACCTGGCCGCCTCGCCGCTCACCTCGCTTGAGGGCACCATTCGCTACATGAGCCACCGTGCCACGGCACGCCCAGACGGCAGTTTCGCCTACCGCGTGCGCGCCACGCTGGTGACCCCGTCGGATCAACGCATCGGCTTGAAAGGCACGGTAAAGCTCTACGGCGACCAGGTGCCGCTGGCCTACTGGGTGCTGCGTCGGCCACTGGCTGCCGTACGCCAGTTTCTGGCGATCTGAGGCGCAGGGCCATGGCCGCAACACTCCCCATTCTGCGCGACGAACTGACCATCGAACCCGGCCCACGGCTGAGCGATGGGCAACCGAGCTGGACGCTGCACGACCCGGCCCGCAACCTGTTTTTCCAGATCGACTGGCCCAACTTTGAGATGCTCAGCCGCTGGCATCTGGGGCAGCCTCGCGCCATTGTCGAAGAAGTGAACCGGGACACCACACTCGAACTCGACCTGCCCGCCTTCGACGAGCTGCAAACGTTCCTGCGCGATCAGCACCTGCTGCAGCCTTCTCTCGGCGCGGCGCCCGCCTTCGCCGCCAGCCTGGCCAAACAGCGCGGCAGTTGGAGTGAATGGTTGCTGCACAACTACCTGTTCTTCCGTATTCCGCTGGTGCGCCCGGATCGTTTTCTGCGGCGCGCCAAGCCTTGCGTGGGGTTTGCCTTCACGCCGGTGTTCTGGTGGTTAACGCTGCTGGCCGCCGTAATCGGTGGCATGTCGGCGTACCGCGAAAGCGAGCGTTTCGTCGCCACCCTTATGGACACGCTCACCTGGCAAGGCATGGCCGCCTATGGCGCGGCGCTGTTCTTTGCCAAAACCTGTCACGAGCTGGGCCACGCGTTCACTGCCAAGCACTACGGTTGCCGCGTGCCGACCATGGGCCTGGCGTTTCTGGTGATGTGGCCGGTGGCATACACCGACACCAATGATGTGTGGCGCCTGCCCCGCCGCGAGCAACGACTGGCCGTAGCCGGCGCCGGCATTCTTACCGAGCTGGCAATTGCCGCTTGGGCCACGCTGGCGTGGGCCTGGTTGCCGGAAGGTGGACCCAAGCAGATCGCGTTTCTGCTCTCGACCACCACATGGGTGTCGACGCTGATTATCAACGGCAGCCCGTTTATGCGCTTCGACGGTTACTTTCTGCTGTCCGACTACCTCGGCATCCCCAACCTGCACAGCCGCGCGTTTGCCCTGGCGCGCTGGGATTTGCGCGAACGCCTGTTCAACGTTCAAGAACCGCCGCCGGAATATTTTTCGCCGCGTCGGCACAAGGGACTCGTGATCTTTGCCTGGGCGGTATGGATTTACCGCCTGGTGCTGTTTCTCGGCATCGCCGCGCTGGTCTATCACTTCTTTATCAAGGCCGTGGGCATCTTCTTGTTTATCGTCGAAATCAGCTGGTTTATCGCCATGCCGCTGTGGCGTGAAGTCAAGGAATGGCGCAGCCGCTGGCCGACGATTCGACAGCACGGGCGGGTGCGGTTATCGGCATTGCTGATGCTGTTGCTGATTGGCTTGGTATTTATTCCCTGGCCCAATCGCGTACTCACCAGCGGCCTGCTGCAACCGCAACAGCACATGGGCTTGTACGCGCCCGCCAACGCGGTGGTCAGTGAAATTCCCGTCGCCAACGGCCAAGCCGTGGCGGCTGAACAACCGCTGCTCAGCCTGGCCTCGCCTGACCTGCAACTGCGCGCCAAGGAAGCCGGCGCCCGGCAAGACGCCTTGAGCTGGCAATCCGGCGCAGCGGCGTTTGACAACAAAACCCGCAAAGACTGGTTGCTGTTGCAAGACCAACTGGCCCATGCCAACGCCGAGCAGGCCACGGTGGGCGCCGACTTGCAACGCTATCAACCCGTCGCGCCTTACCCTGGCCGCTTCGTGGACATTGACCCGGACCTGCGCCAGGGCGACTGGCTGAAAATCCAGGAACCGCTAGGCGAACTGATCGGCGACGGCCCCTGGCAGGTGGTGACCTATGTCGACGAAGACGAAATCCGCCGCTTGCAGATTGGCGATCGCGCGCTGTTTATTGCCGACGGCATGGGTGGGCCAAACGTAAACGCGCACGTCGCCAGCATCGACCACAACGCCAGCCGCACGCTCGGCGAAGCGGCGCTGTCGACCACCTCTGGCGGGCATATTCTGGTGCGCGAAAAAGCCGGCATTCTGTATCCCGAGCACGCCGTGTACCGCGTGGTACTCGCCCTCGATACCGCCGTTCCCGCCACCAGCCTGCTGGTACGCGGCCGCGTGGCGATCGCAGGGAATTGGGAATCGCCGATTTCGCGCTTCTTGCGTACAGCCGGTGCGGTGGCCTGGCGCGAAGCCGGGTTCTGACTACGGCGGCCCGGCTCAGGCGGTGCTTTTGACAAAGTCGATAAACGCCCGCAGCGGCGACGGCAAATAGCGCCGCCCCGGGTAATACAGAAACGGGCCGGAGAACGATTGCCACCAGGGTTTCAGCACCGGCACCAGCGCGCCGCTTTCAAAATGCGGGCGCAGCCAGTCTTCGAACAGGTAAATCACGCCCAAGCCATCGACAGCCGTTTGCACAGCCAGGTCGACGGCGCCGCCGACGCGCACGATCAGCGGGCCGCTGGGGTCCACGCTGATGATTTCGCCCTTGCGCTCGTAGTCCCACAACGGCATGGCGCCGCTGGGAAATTTGCCACGTATGCAGGCGTGTTTGAGCAGATCACGGGGATGTTTGGGCGTGCCGTGGGCGGCCAGGTAAGCGGGTGACGCGGCTGTGGCGAAACGTTGAATGCGCGGGCCGATGGGCACGGCGATCATGTCTTGTTCCAGGCGATCGTCGTAGCGAATGCCGGCATCGCAACCGGCCGCCAGCACGTCGACAAAGCTTTCTTCGGCGATGATTTCCAGGCGGATGTCCGGGTGCGCTTGCAGAAACGGCGTGATGATCGCGGGCAGCACCAGCCGCGCGGCGCTTAACGGCACGTTGAGTTTCAGCGTGCCGGAGGGCCGGTCGCGGAAGTCGTTGACTACGTCCAGCGCCGACTCCACTTCGCTCAGCGCCGGCACGATGCGCTCCATCAAGCGCGTGCCCGCTTCGGTGGGCACCACGCTGCGGGTGGTGCGGTTGAGCAGGCGCACGCCGAGGTCGGCTTCCACCCGGCGCACGGCTTCGCTGAGGTTGGAGGCCGATTTGCCGCTCAACCGCGCGCCTTCCCGAAAGCCACCCGCGTTAACCACGGTGACAAAGGCCAGCAGGTCTTGAATGTCTGTCTGCATTGTTCGCCCTTCCGCACAACCCGTGCTGATTGCAGCGCATTATCAGCACAGTGGTCAATGCCTATAGTGGCCGCCTCCCCCACCGAAACGAGGCCATACCCATGAGCAACGCCAGCACTTTTCAACTCGGCGACCGCCGCGTTAACCGCATGGGCTACGGCGCCATGCAATTGGCCGGGCCGCAGGTATTCGGCCCACCGAAAGACCGCGCCGCCGCCCTCGCCGTGTTGCGCGCGGCCGTGGCCGCCGGGGTGAACCATATCGACACCTCGGACTTCTACGGCCCGCACGTGACCAACCAACTCATTCGCGAAGCCTTGGCGCCTTATGGCGACGAGCTTGTGATCGTCACCAAAGTCGGCGCAGTACGTGGCGCTGACGCCTCGTGGAACCCGGCCCACAGCCCCGCCGAGCTGATAAGCGCGGTACACGACAACCTGCGTAACCTCGGTGTCGAGGCGCTGGACGTGGTCAATTACCGCGCCTGGGGCAACCTGCACGCACCGGATGAGGCGTCTATCGAAGAAGGCTTCAGCACACTCGCCGAGCTGCAACAGCAAGGGCTGATTCGACATTTGGGCTTAAGCAATGTGTCCACCGTGCAGGTGCAACAGGCGCAGACAATTGCGCCGGTGGTCTGCGTGCAGAATCACTACAACCTCAGCCATCGCAACGATGAACAGTTGATCGCCGACCTGGCGCAACAGGGCATCGCCTATGTGCCGTTTTTCCCCCTGGGTGGGTTTACGCCGTTGCAATCCGAAGCGCTGTCCAGCGTCGCCTCGCGCCTGGACACATCGCCAATGCGGGTGGCGTTGGCGTGGCTGCTGCAACGCTCGCCGAATCTGCTGCTGATTCCCGGCACTTCGTCGGTCAACCACTTGCAGGAAAACCTCAGCGCCAGCGACCTGGTGATTCCGCCAGCATTGATCGCCGAGCTGGATGCGCTGGCCTGACCCGCGTTAATTACGTTAGAAATCAGCCGCTCATAACCCGTAATTCCCCGTCCGGCAGAGACACTTTGCAACGACTCAACACTTGAGCACGTTGCATCGCCTGTTAAATTGTCGCGGCGACGCCGGGCCCCTCTGACAGCTTTTTCTAGCTGCCATGTCGGAGTTGCAGTTTGTACAACTCTGACTTAGGAGGGGCTTATGAGCACCCTAGAACCGTTCTTCATGGCCGAGTTCCTCGGCACCGCCACCTGGTTGTGGCTCGTCTTCATCACCATCGTCATCAGCCTGCTGGTCTTCGACCTCGGGGTGCTTCACCGTGAGCATCGCGAAATTGGCGTGAAGGAAAGTTTGCTGCTGTCGGCCGGCTACATCACCGCCGGTTTGCTCTTTGGCCTGTGGGTCTGGCAGATGAAAGGCGGCGACGCCGGCATGGATTTCTACACCGGCTTCCTCATCGAAAAGTCGTTGTCGATGGACAACGTTTTTCTCATGGCGATGATCTTCAGCTTCCTGGCCATCCCGCGTAAGTACCAGCATGAGGTGCTGTTCTGGGGCATTCTCGGCGTGATCGTGCTGCGCGCTTTGATGATTGGTCTGGGCGCCGCGTTGATCGCCGAGTTCAGCTGGATTCTCTACGTGTTCGGCGCGTTCTTGCTGCTGACCGGCGTGCGCATGTTGTTCAGCAAAGTGGACGATCATCCGGACCTGTCGCAAAACCCGATGGTGAAATTCCTTCGCCGCCATATGCGCGTCACCGACCGCTTGCACGAAGGCCGCTTCTTCGTGCGCCAGCCGAACGCCGAAGGTCGTGGCGTGCTCTGGGCGACGCCGTTGTTCCTGGCTCTGGTGCTGATCGAATGTGCTGACCTGGTGTTCGCCGTCGACAGCGTGCCGGCGATTTTCGCCATCACCCAGGACCCGTTCATCGTCTACACCTCGAACATCTTCGCGATCCTTGGCCTGCGCGCTTTGTACTTCGCCCTGGCCGCGATGATTCACCGCTTCGCCTACCTGAAATACGCCCTGGCGCTAGTGCTGGTGTTTATCGGCTGCAAGATTTTCCTGGTGGGCATCATCGGCAAAACACCGCCGGTTATTTCCCTGAGCGTGACCCTTGGTCTGCTGTTGGGCGGCGTGCTGCTGTCGTTGTGGAAAACCCGCAACGACCCGCCTGCCGAAACCAACACCGAACATTCCTGATCCATTGCGCGCCCCGCTGAAACCGGGGCGCACATTCCTGCTGGAGAAACACATGAACGCATCACGCCTGCCTGTTTTCGCCCTCTTCGCCGCGCTTGGCTTGACCCTGAGCGGCTGTGAAATGGCCGAAGACTCGGCACAAAAACTCACCGAAAAAGCCAGCGAAGCGGCCAAGGAAATTGCTCGGGAAACGGTGAGCGAAACAGTGAATGCGCTGAACGAGCAAATCGACAGCGCGCAAAAATCCACCAACGAATTGCTCGGCAAGCCCACCGACGAATCGGCGGAAAACGAGCAGCCGCAACGCGAGGATGAAGCGGCGGAAAATCAACGCGAGCGCGACAGCGGCGTAGAAACCTGATCGCCGAAAACGCCAAAGGCCCGCCAATGGTGGCGGGCCTTCGTTTCAGCAAACGGCTTTAAATCTTGATCAGGTTCTGCGCCGCAAAGGCGCCAAACGGCAGCGCCGCCAACGGGCCACCCACGGCCAGCGAGCCCAAGTCTACCGCGTGAAAGCCCATGGCTTCGATCAGCGCGCGCACCTCGGTTTTCGCGGCGGCGTCATCACCGGAGTACAACAGCACGCGCTTGCCACCGGCCACTTCTGGCTCAGCCAACACATTCACATCCAAATGGTTGAACGCCTTCACCACGCGGGCGCCGTTTACGTAGGTGCTGAACACCGCGCTGGAATCTTTGCCGCCTAGATCAATGGCCTTGATGCCGTATGCCGCCAGCGGATTGCTCGGGTCGTTGGCGTCGTCGCTGGCGGGGTCGAGAAACGCCACCGGGTTGGTGCCATCGATGACGATGCGGTTGTTCCACGCAGGCAGCGCCGTCATCACCGCTTCGGCGTCGGTCCAGCGGATCGCGGCGAAGACGATGTCGGCGCTGGCCGCTTGCGCCACCGTGCCAGCCGTAATGCTTGGGCCCAGTTCTGCCACCAAGGCGGCCAGGGATGCCGGGCCACGGCTGTTGGAAATCGTCGCAGCGATGCCTTTTTTCGCCAACGCACGTGCCACGCTTGCGCCCAGGGCGCCTGAACCGATGATGCCGATACTCATGATGTTCTCCAGAAAATTCGAGGGCCGAGGGGCCGTTTGCGAGTGTTGTGTTATTTGAAAATGGGCACCGAGCCGGACGCGCGTTTCACGCTGTTCTGCTCGCGCAGCCGACGTCCGATTTCAGCGATTTTTGCTTCGCCTGCCTGCAACGCTTCGGCGCTGGTGTGCACCGAGTAGTAACCCAGGTGCAGGTCGTGGGGATGGGGCTTGGCCGAGCCGAGCACGAACACGGCGCCGTCTTTTCCACCCGTCAGGCGCACGGCCTGGCTGCCTTTTTCGAACACCGCCAACTCGCCGGCTTCGATAAATTCCGGTGCGCTCAGGTGGCCACGGCTCACGCTCACCCACAACGAGGTGTGGCCCGTCGGCGGTACGTATTCCCAGGTCTCGCCTTTACCCAGCGTCACCAGCAAATAATTCACGCCCTCGGGCGCTCGCACCGGGCTGCGAACGCCGCCGTGCTCACCGACGATCACTCGCGCCGGCCCAGCGTGGGGCATTTCGGCCGCTTCAATGTATTGGCTGTCGACCTCGGCGTTTTCCAGCGCGGGCGGCAAGGCCAGCCACAGCTGGAAGCCCTGAACCCGCTGCGAGGTGCCGGCGCTCATTTCCTTGCCGTGCCACACGCCGCCACCGGCGCGCATCCACTCCACGCCGCCATAGGCGATCTCGCCGCTGCCGGATTGCGGGTCATCAAAGTGCAAATTGCCCTCGGTGATCACCGTAACGGTGGCAATGCCCGAGTGCGGGTGCATCGGCATTTGGCCAAGGAAAGAGCGGTCGCCCTCGAACAGGTCGAGAAACACGAACGGCTTTATCAGTTCGCCGAAATCGCTCGGGCTCATCAACCGCACGATGGCGCCATGTTGATGGCCAGTGGTGCGATGCGTGACGCTGCGGTGGCTGTCGGTGCGGCTACCAATGGCAGTACGAAGCGCTGAAATAGACATGACGACTCCTGATGGAAGCTGCCAATGAACGGGGGCAGCGGTGAATGTGCAGCGATCATAGGGCGTCGGCATTGTTTTGATTAGCGGCTACAATTGCGTTTCACTCATCCACTCATGGAGCAATAGAAATGCTGGATCTGAACGACCTCGCTCTGTTTGTTCAGATCGTTGAAGCCGGAAGCTTCGCGGGCGGTGCGCGGCGCATGGGCGTGCCGTCCAACACCTTGAGCCGGCGCGTCAGGCAATTGGAAGAAACCCTCGGCGTGCGCCTGCTGCACCGCACCACCCGCAAACTGACCCTCACCGACGCCGGCCGCGCCCTGTTCGAGCAGAGCGCCAGCCAAGTGGGCGAGCTGCTGGACGTGAGCCGCCGCTTTGTCGACGGCAGCGATGAACCGGCCGGGCGCGTTCGGGTGACGGCCCAGGCGGATTTCTTCGACGTATTCCAAATGGACTTTGTCGCCCGCTTTCTTGAGCAGCACCCAAAAATTCAGTTGGAATTCGTGCTCAGCGATAACCATGTCGACCTGATCGCCGAACGCATCGACGTGGCCTTCCGCGCGGGCGCCCTGCCGGATTCCAGCCTGGTCGCGCGCAAAATACTGGTCAGCAGCCGGGTGTTGGTGGCCAGTCCCGACTATCTGAAAACCCACGGCACGCCCGCCGCCATCGAGAAACTGAGCGAGCACCAGTGCATTTTCCCGGCGACGCCCAGCGGCTCGACCACCTGGCGTTTCACCGGGCCGCAGGGCGAGGCGCAGTGCGAAGTGAGCGGGCGCGTGTGTGCCAACACCGCACAAGCGCAACTGAAGGCGGCGGCGGCCGGAATGGGGATTTGCTTTTTGCCGCAGCCGATTGCGTTTGCCAGCCTCACAGCGGGCACGTTGGTGGAGGTGCTGCCGGACTATCGGCAGCGGGATATTGATATGTACGTGGTGTACCCCAGTCGCCGGCAGATACCGGCGGCGGTGACGGCGTTTGTGGAGCATGCGGTGGGGCATTTGTTGGAGGAGATGGGGCGGCAGCGCTGAGGGGGGCGGGAGTCTTGATAAAAACCACCGTCATTCCCGCGTACGCGGTGGTCCGACAATTCGGGATCCAGAATTGCCCGACGAGCGCCGTTACCTGAAAGACTCTGGATCCCCGCGTGCGCGAGGATGACGGTGGGCTTAATCAAATCGTCCGTGGCCTTCGCGGGGATGACGGTGGACTAAATAAAAACCCCCGTCATCCTCGCGTACGCGGTGGTCCGACAATTCCGGATCCAGAATTTCCCGACGAACACCGTTACCTGAAAGACTCTGGATTCCGAATCGTCGGACCGCCGCCTTCGCGGGAATGACGGTGGACTATACAAAAACCACCGTCATCCTCGCGTACGCGGGGATCCAGAATTGCCCGACGAGCGCAGTTACCTGAAAAACTCTGGATTCCCGCCTTCGCGGGAATGACGGGTGTCTCGGTAAAAACATCCGTCATTCCCGCGCAGGCGGCGGTCCGACGATTCGGCATGTCGAGCACCGTCATCCCCGCCCTCAAGCCCCCCGAATCTGCCCCATCAAATCCTTCCCAACAATTGCCGACGCACACAACACCCCACCCACCAACGCGCCAATAACCCCGTCCGTGGCCAGATCCTGCCCGGTGATATACAGCCCCTTCACCGGTGTCTGCGCCCGCAGCCATTTCTGCTGGAAGCGTGCCGGTGAAGATTCGATGCCCATAAACCCGCCCCGCTCGCGCTTGGCGAAGGTTTCGTAGCTCAGCGGCGTCGACACTTCCACATAATCCACGGCATCGCGCGCGTGCGGCGGTACGTGGCGGAACAATTCTTCCAGCAGCCGCTCGCGGATCACTTCCTTGCGCGCCAGGTAGTCGTCGCCACGTTTCATCCACCGCGTGCCGGCCCATTGTTCGAAGTGGCTGTAGTGGGTGTAGGCGTACATTTCCACCGTGGCTTTGTTGGGAAATTCGCTGTCCCACGCGGCATCTTTGGTGGAGGGAAAGGTGATGAATGACCACGGAAACGGCGCGTTGAAGTCAGCCTTGTGGGCGTCCAGGTTGGCTTGCAAGTCGTTGGTCGGGTGCGACCACACGTTCGCGGAAGTAAAGCCCAGCGCTTCGGCCGATTGGTTGAAGCCGATGTTCAGGCCTACCACGGCGTAGGTGTCGGTCACCGTTTCCAGCAGCGTATCAAGGCCCAGCTCGGCGCTGACCGGCGCAGGCAGCAGGCGGCCAAAGGTGTTTTGCACGCCGGCATTGCTGATGACGACCGGGCAGCGCACCACTTCACCCGAACCCATGCGCACGCCCACAGCAGCGCCCTCCTCCACCACGATTTCTGCCACGTCGGCGCTGTGCAGCAGCACGCCGCCAGCCGCCTCGATGATGGGCGCCATTAGCCGCGAAAAAGCCATGCCGCCGCCCACCGGGTAATGGGCGCCGTTCATATAGTGCTTGGCCAGCATGCAGTGCATGGCGAACGAGCTTTTCGTCGGCTCCAGGCTGTAGTCGCCCCAGTTGGCACAAATGACGGCAATCAACTCCTGATCGGAAAACAGCTCCGACAGCACATCGATGGTCAGCCTGTCCGAATAGCTGTGAAAGCTAGTACACATGGCGTCGTAAACACGCTCGGCGGCAGCGTCTGACAAGGCTTTTTGGGCGAAGTAACCGGCGGAGCTTTTCGAGACTTTGCCCACCAGTGCCAGGTAGGTGTCGATGGGTTCGGCCTGGTTGGGAAAATGCGCTTTCAGCAGGTTGCCATACGCCTCGGCGCCGGCCGGAATTTCGTAGTGGCAATCGCCAATGGCCATGCGGTTGAAAATGCTCGGCATGGGCGTCCACTGCAGCCCGCCGCCGGTGACGTAGTCGAACAGTTTCCAGCCGGCCGACTGCGTGGAGCCGACGTCGCCGATGTAGTGCATGCCCACAGTCCAGCGATAACCGTTGCGCGAATACGCCTGGGTCATGCCGCCAATGACGGTGTTCTGTTCCAGCAACAACACGCGCTGGTTTTCCTGCGCAAGCATCGAGGCGACGCTTAAACCGCCCATGCCCGAACCGATGATGATGGCGTCGAACTCGCCGCTGATGCCAACGGTTTTGCGATAGGGTTTGCCGACCGTTTCCATGGTGTTTCTCCCGCTGAATGTTGGGGTGCGAATGCGCAATAAGGGCGTGCGTTGGGGCTAGAAGAAGCCCTGGGGCGTGATGTCGTAGCTCACCAGCAGGTTCTTGGTTTGCTGGTAGTGGTCGAGCATCATTTTGTGGTTCTCGCGGCCGATGCCGGATTTCTTGTAACCGCCAAAAGCGGTGTGCGCCGGGTACAGGTGGTAGCAGTTGGTCCACACGCGGCCGGCCTTGATGGCGCGGCCCATGCGGTAGGCGCGGTTGATGTCGCGGGTCCACAGCCCGGCGCCAAGGCCGAACTCGGTGTCGTTGGCGATGGCCAGCGCTTCGGCTTCGTCTTTGAAGGTGGTAACGCTGACCACCGGACCGAAGATCTCTTCCTGGAACACGCGCATTTTGTTGTGGCCTTTGAGCAGCGTCGGCTGGATGTAATAGCCGCTCGCCAGGTCGCCTTGCAGCGCCTCGGCCGCGCCGCCGGCCAGCACCTGCGCACCCTCCTGCTCGGCGATCTGCATGTAGGTGAGAATTTTGTCGAACTGCTGCCGCGAGGCCTGGGCGCCGACCATGGTGTCGGTGTCCAGCGGGTTACCGCGCTTGATCGCTTTGACCTTCTTCAGCACCTCGACCATGAACGGTTCGTAGATGGACGCCTGCACCAGCGCCCGCGACGGGCTGGTGCACACCTCGCCCTGATTGAAGAACGCCAGCACCAGACCTTCGGCGGCCTTTTCGATAAAGCTCGGCTCGGCCTGCATGATGTCTTCAAAAAAGATGTTCGGGCTTTTCCCGCCCAGCTCCACGGTGCTCGGAATAATGTTTTGCGCGGCGCATTTAAGAATGTGCGAACCCACCGGCGTGGAGCCGGTGAAGGCGATTTTGGCTATGCGCTTGCTAGTGGCCAGCGCCTCGCCCGCCTCGGCGCCAAAGCCGTGCACCACGTTGAGCACGCCCTGGGGCAGCAAATCGCCGATCACCTCCAGCAGCACGTTGATCGACAGCGGCGTTTGCTCCGCTGGTTTGAGCACCACGCAATTGCCGGCGGCCAAGGCCGGCGCCAGCTTCCAGGCCGCCATCAACAGCGGGAAATTCCACGGAATGATTTGCCCGACCACGCCCAGCGGCTCGTGAAAATGGTAGGCCGCCGTGTGCTCGTTGATCTCGGCGGCGCTGCCTTCCTGGGCGCGGATACAGCCGGCGAAATAGCGAAAGTGATCGGCCGCCAACGGCACGTCCGCGCCCAGGGTTTCGCGCACGGGTTTGCCGTTGTCCCAGGTTTCGCTGACAGCCAGCAGCTCAAGATTGGCCTCGATACGGTCGGCGATTTTCAGCAGCACCAGCGCGCGGTCCTGCGCTGAAGTTTTGCCCCACGCCTCGCTCGCGGCGTGGGCGGCGTCCAGGGCGCGGTTGATGTCTGCCGCTCTGGAGCGCGGAAATTCGCCGATCAGCGAACCATCCACGGGGCTGCTGCTGACGAAATGTTCGCCGGCGAGCGGCGCGACAAACGCGCCATCGATGTAATTGCCGTAACGAGCCTTGAGTTGCAGCCTCGAAGCCGCCGTACCGGGCCTTGCATAAATCATGTTCGCCGCCTTTGTAAGTGGTTACGAAAAGCGCATTGAGCGCTGAGCCGAAACCTTTCGATCACCGTTCGGCCAATTCATTGAACACATGTTTAGGTAAATTCGTCCATTCTCTGTCACGTAATTTTTTGTAGCGTTACAAAACACAATAAAACGGATGTTGTGTCCACCACATCCCTGGGTGTAAAAAACTAAACACACGTTCAGGAGATTGACCAATGCACGCATTCAGCTACAGCGAAACCGTACAGAAAGATGCCGCCGCCACCTGGCAGGCGATGCGCGACTTTGCCGCCATTGCCCGAGCCGGCTTGGCAGAGCGCGTAGAAATGCAAGGAGACGGAATTGGCAGCACGCGCCACTTGCATACGCAAGGTGGCGGCGTGCTGGTGGAGCGCCTGGATTCGCGCGATGAAGCGGCGTTTACGCTCAGCTACACCATGACCGAGCGTGGTCCGATGCCGCTGATTCAGTACCAGGCCAGCCTGCACATCAGCGGTGAAGGGCACAGCTGCGACGTCACCTTCAACGCCCGGTACGAACCACAAGGCATCAGCGAAGACAAAGCCAACCGCATGCTCGGCAACGTGTATCGCGCCTTGATTGCAACCGCCCGAACCGACCTCGGCCTTTCTTGATCAGGAGCGTTCCATGGCAGTGCTGAGCTACCTCACCCAGATTCAATTCGACCACGGCGCCATCAAGCACCTGGCCCGTGGCATGCAGCGCTTGAGCATGCAGCGGCCGCTGATCGTCAGCGGGCCGAACATTTCCCGGGGCGCAATATTGCAAACCCTGCGCGAGCAACTGCCCGCCGAGGTGCCGTTCGTGTTGTTCAGCGAGGTGCCCGGCAACCCGACCGAAGCCGCCGTGTTGCAAGCGCTTGAGCTGTACCGCAGCGCCGACTGCGACGGGGTAATTTGCATCGGCGGCGGCTCGCCCATGGACCTCGGCAAAGCCGTGGCCCTGCTTGCCCGGCAGCCCGGCCCGCTGGCGCAATACGCCGCCACCGAAGGCGGCAAACAGAAGATTCGCGACGTCGCGCCGCTGATTGCCATTCCCACCACGGCGGGCACCGGTTCGGAAGCCAGCGTGGCGAGCGTGATCATCTGCGAAGAAGGCCGCAAGCTCACGTTCGTCAGCGATTTGCTGCTGCCGCGCCTGGCCATCTGCGACCCGCTGCTCACCCTCGGTATGCCTGCCAGCCTCACCGCTTCCACCGGCATGGACGCGGTCACCCATTGCATTGAAGCGGTGCTGTCGCCGGTGGTAAATCCGCCGGCCGAAGCGGTGGGCCTGGATGGTTTGGAGCGCGCGATTGGCCAGGGGCACTTGCTCAAGGCGGTCGCCGATGGCAGCGATTTGGACGCCCGCTGGAACATGATGATGGCCTCCACCGAAGGCGCCCTGGCGTTTATCAAAGGGCTGGGCGCCGTGCACGCCATGAGCCACGCGGTTGGCCGTTTGCACGAACTCAACCTGCACCACGGCACCCTCAACGCTGTGCTGCTGCCCGCTGTGTTGCGCTTCAACCACGCCTACGTCGGCGAGAAGTACCAGCGCATCAAACGCGCCATGGGCCTGGCGGCCAACGCCGACCTTGCCGATTACCTCAGCGGCCTCAACCAGCAACTCGGCTTGCCCGCGAACCTTGCACAAATGGGCGTTCGCGACGAACACCTCGAAGGGCTGGAGCAGCACGCCATGGCCGACCTCAACACCATGACCAACCCGCGCCAGCCCAAGGCCAGCGATTACCAACGGTTATTCGAAGAAGCCCTGCGCTGATAACGCGCAGGGAAAGCCCGGCACATAAGGAAGAAAACAAGATGCTTGGATTAATGATGGAAAAACCCCTGCTGGTCAGCAGCCTGCTCGAACACGCCGAGCGCTTTCACCCCAACCAGTTCGTGGTCAGCCGCCTGAGTGATGGCAGCATCGTCTACAACACCTACCGCGACATCGCCAAACGCACCCGTCAACTGGCCAACGCCCTGCTCGCCCTCGGCACCCAGCCCGGCGACCGCATCGCCACCATCGCCTGGAACACCCACCGTCACCTGGAGCTGTATTACGCCTGCGCCGGCATCGGTGCCATCTGCCACACCATCAACCCGCGCCTGCATGCCGACCAGCTCAGCTACATCATTGAACATGCGCAAAACACCCTGCTGTTTTTCGATACCGACCTGGCCCACGTGGTGGAAAAAGTCGCCACCGTGCGCGAAGGCACTCTGCAGTGGGTGGCCTTGACCGACGAAAGCGGCCTAAGCGAAAAAATGCCCGCCGGCTGCCTGGCATACGAAACCCTGCTCAGCCGCGAGACCGACGCGTTCCTCTGGCCCGACCTCGACGAGCGCAGCGCCTGCGCGCTGTGCTACACCTCCGGCACCACCGGCAACCCCAAAGGCGTGCTCTACAGCCATCGCTCCACGGTGCTGCACGCACTGGTCAGCGCCCTGCCCGACTGCGCCGCGTTGTCGGCGCACTCGGTGGTGATGCCGGTGGTGCCGATGTTTCACGTCAACGCCTGGGGCATGCCCTACGCCACCCTGCTCACCGGCGCCAAGCTGGTGATGCCCGGCAGCGGCATGGACGCCGCCAGCCTCGCCGAGCTGATGCAGCAAGAGAAAGTCACGCTGGCGCTCGGCGTGCCGACCATCTGGCAGAGCGTGCTCAACTACCTGGACGATAAACAGCTGAAGCTCGACTACCTGGAAGAAGTGTTTATTGGCGGCGCGGCGGTGGATAAATCTCTGCTGCTGCGCTTCGAAAAAATCGGTATCGACGTGCTGCAAGCCTGGGGCATGACTGAACTCAGCCCCATCGGCGCCGTGAACCGCCCGCTGCCCGACTCTGCCCACCAAGACGAAGAGCAGCGTGTGCAAGAAAAACTCAAACAAGGGCGCGGCATCTGGGGCGTCGATCTGCGTGTGGTCAACGACGTGGGCCAGCCACTGGGCTGGGACGGTTTTAGCGCCGGGCATTTGCACGTCAAAGGCCATTGGGTTGCCGGCCAATACTTTCGCCAGGAAGGCTCGGCCTGCACCGACGACGGCTGGTTCGCCACTGGCGACATTGCCCACATCGACAGCCGTGGTTTTCTCAAACTCACCGACCGTTCCAAAGACGTGATCAAGTCCGGCGGCGAATGGATCAGCTCGCTGGAGCTTGAACTGGCCGCGCAAAGCCATGCAGCGGTTGCCTATGCAGCCGTGATCGCGATTGCCGACGAAAAATGGTCGGAGCGCCCACTGCTGATCGTCACGCTCAAAGACGGCCACCCGCTCGACATTGCAACCATCCGCACGCATTTGCAGACGCTGGTGCCCAACTGGTGGCTGCCGGACCGTATGGAAGTGATCGAGCAGATGCCCCTTGGCGCGACCGGCAAAGTGCACAAGCAAACCTTGCGCGAACGCTTTACCTGATCTGAAACGGCATCCCCTTGGCGCGGCTTCAAGCGCAGGCTTGGGTTTTACGCGTACGGCCGGGAAGTAATTCCTGGCCTTTTTTTATCCACCGCTTTATCCAACGCGTCGCTGGTGAGCCACGGAAGGTTTGCCGATAATGGCGGCTTCGCACGCTGTGCTTTTTTCCTGCCCGACGAGGCTTACGTTGTCCAAACAAGACCTACGCGCCGTGATACTGGACCAAGCCCGCACCCTGTTTCTGGACGAGGGCGCCAAAGGCCTTTCCATGCGCAAACTGGCAACTGTGGTGGGCGTTACGCCGGGCGCCATTTACTGGCATTTCAAAAACAAGGAAGAGCTGGTCAGCGAAATTTTCCTGGAAGGCGTGCACACCTTCTCGCGCTACCTGAGCCGAGCCCTGACCGGCAAAGACCCACTCGAAAGGCTGATGATCTGCTCGGAAGAATTCCTCGCCTTCGGCCTCGAACAGCCCAGCCATTACGACGTGTTCTTCCTCAACCGCACCCCGCAGATTGACGGTCATGTGGTCGAACAACTGGCCGCATTGCGCCGCGGCAACTTCCAGATGCTCATCGACCGCATCCGCGAATGCCGCGACGCCGGCCTGTTACGCCCCGACGCCGACGTGGAACGCACCGCCACGTTAATGCTCAGCACGTGTCAGGGGTTGATCACCATGCATCGGTTTGGGTATTTGGGGGACAGCGTTGAGCATTTTCAGAAGATTTATCGGAATACGTTTAGGGGGTTGATGCAGGCGATGTTGGTTTAATCCTGCAAATCATTTCCGCGCAGGCGGTGGTCCGAGAATTGGGACCGAGGCCTGCGTGACGAACATCATCACCTTGGAGATTCTGGATTCCCGCGTGCGCGAGGATGACGGAGGACTAAACAAAAACATCCGTCATCCTCGCGAAGGCGGTGGTCCGAGAATTGGGATCGAGGCTTGCGTGACGAACATCATCACCTTGGAGATTCTGGATCCCCGCGTGCGCGAGGATGACGGAGGACTAAACAAAAACATCCGTCATTTCCGCGCAGGCGGTGGTCCGACAATTCGGAATCCAGAATTGCATGGCGAACACCGTAACCTGGGACCTCCACCCTCGGACCAACACCACTAGCCCTCCCCAACCGCGCTCCCGATAATGCCAAACGCAAACTCATCCCCTGCAGACCCCAACCATGAACCGCCGCAAGAAAATCAATCAGCTCCTCAAAGCCCACGCGAAAAAGGCCAGCGCCAAACTCGCGCCTAAAAGTAAGCCGAAATACATCAGCAAAGCTGACCGCGCCAAGCTCGCGGCCGAGGCTGAAAGCGCTGCGGTGCAGAGCAACGAAGCGCAGAGCGAGGGTTGACTCAGCCGAGGGATTTCTTCAGGAAAAACCGCGACCGGCCTTTGGGAAACTCGGGCAATTCGCCGAACACCCCATACCCCTGCCGCTGATACAGCGCCAACGCCTCGGGGTTAAAGGTGTCCAGCCACGCGCCATGGCAACCCCGTTTCAGCGCCTCCCGCTCTGCCGCTTCCAGCAGCTTGCCGCCGAACCCTTGGCCGCGGAGCGTTTCCGGCACCCAGAGCTTTTCGATAAACAACCAGCCCCACGCCGTGTAGCCGCTCAAGCCGCCAAGCACCTCGCCACCCGCGTCGCCAGCGCGGAGCAGAACGGCCAACTGCTGATGGCCGGATGCACCGACTTCGCCTTGGTTAAAGGCTCGCAGCCCATCGAGGATCAACTGCTGTGTTTCGGCGCTTGGTGCGTTGGAAATTTCCAGTGTGATCGGTTTCATGGCCAGCCCTCGACGCCGCCTTGTTAGGTCCGGGAAAACAGCAGTTTTAAGCCCGCTGCTGCAAATACCAAGGCTAGCGCACCTTCAATCCAACGCCGCGCGTGGCGGTAAGCACGCACCATGGGCTCGGTCGAGAAGATCAGCGCATACCCACCGAAAATACTCACGCTCAGCACCGCGCACGCGCCCAAGGTGACCGCCACCGTAGAGAATGTGGCGCCTGGCCCGAGACCGAGGGTCATGGTCGCGATCCAGCTCAGGATCGCTTTCGGGTTGGTGAGGTGCATCAGCAGGCCCTGTTTGTACAAGGTAGCCCCGCAGGTCTGTGGCGCGGCGGCCAGTGCTTGTTGATGCCGCTCTTCGGAGGTCAGCGCCGAGCGCCCCGCTTTGTAGGCGAGGAACAACAGGTACGCGCCGCCGATGATTTTCAGCACACCGATGGCGTGCGCGTAGCTGGCCAGCAACGCCGACACCCCGGAGGCGGCCATCACGCCCCAGAAGAACGAGCCGCTGATAATGCCCGCCGCCAGCATCAGCGCCGGGCGCCGCCCTCGGTGCATGGCCACGCCCATGATGCGCATGTTGCTCGGGCCGGGGCTGGCGGCGCCGAGGGTGTACACGGTGAGCACCAGCAGCAGGTGGTGGAAGTCGAAAGCCATGGGCCGCGCCTATCAAGCGAATGAGCAGGCAGAAGAATTATCACGTTGGTAAACGCGGCTGCCAGACACAGATGCTTCAGTAAAACTCGACCATCTGTGTGTCTACCCGAGCGCCGGGCATCATTTTTTCGAGCCCGTCGACCAACGCATCGCCGGCCGCTTGCAGTGCTTCGCGGGGCATCGACGGCAGCGCTTCAAGCACAAACCACATGCGCGTGGCGGTGCAGTCCAAGCGGGTGCGCACGCCTTGGCGCCAGTTCCAGCGCCGGCACGTGACGCCAATGTCGTCGCGCCAGATCACTTCGCCCTTGTCCGGCGACTCGTTGGCGAGTGCGCCGTCTTTGAAGGTGTCAAACAACTCGGTGCCATCGGCCACGGTCAGACGCGGCGGCCCCACATAGGCGGCCAGGTTTTCGCCACCGACCGGCACGGCGAATTGCAGGCTGATGGCGTTGTACAAATCCACCACCGGATCAATGCTCGGCAATGCGCCGTCGCGCAGCACGCGTTTTCGCAGCGCTTCGGCCGAACACGGCGTGCGTTGCGGTTTGGCGCCGAACAAGCGAAACGTTTCAGCCCATGCCGCGAGGTGCGCGTCAGCCCACGCAGGGCCGCCGGCCGCTACAGCAGCGCAGGCGTTGCGCATGGCCTCGGCGGCCACCTGCGGCTGGGTGATGGGAGCGGCTTCAACGCTGATGCTCAGGGCGCAGAAGCCCGGCGCGAGGGTGGCGATTTCGGCGTCGAGAACAGGCAAAACCAATGACATGTGAACTCCCCGACTCAGCGACGTTTGAGGTTGCGCATGGCGTAACAGCCCCATGCAGCGTCGAGGGTACGGAGCGTGCGAATCAAGGCGTGGAGTCGGTGTTTCAACGGCGTTTTCCTCAGCAGATGTAAGACCAGTGTCGGTCAGCCCGCTGAATCCTCGCCGTTGAAGGCCATCAGGTCTAATGATTAGACCTGATGGCGTATTAGTTTTGCTTATCCCGCTGTCAGGCCGCCGCAGTAGCTGGCGCGGCCAGCGCAAAGCGATTTTTGCCCTGATGTTTGGCTTCATACAGCGCCAGATCGGCACGACGCATCAGGCTGAACAGGGTTTCGTCTGCCAGGTGTTCGGCCACCCCAATGCTGATTGAAAGCGTAACGCCAAGCACCGGCTGGCCATTCACGGCCTCGACAATCCGCTGCGCCAGGGCGCTGGCGGCGCCTGCATCGGCGAGCTGCGCGGCGACGGCAAACTCTTCGCCGCCGAGCCGGGCGACGTTATGGCCGGGGCTTTGTTCGCTGAGCACCTTGGCCACTTCCACTAACACGCGGTCGCCCACATCGTGGCCGTGGCCGTCGTTGATCTTCTTGAAGTCGTCGATGTCGAGCATCAGGAAAAACAGCGGCACGCGAGGTTCGCTGGCACTAACCGTGGCAGTCAGGCGCTGAATAAATGCGCGGCGATTGGGCAGCCCGGTGAGCGTGTCGCGGTAGGCCATGTCGTGCAGTTGGCTTTGCAGGTCGAACACATCTTTGCGCGTGCGGCACAGCGTGGTGCAGACCATGGTGGCGACCAGCAGGCTGGCGGTTATCAACATCAGCGTAAGGGTCAGGTCGAGCTGCCGGTCGAAGCTCGGTTGCACCACGGCAAACAGCGTGGCCCACACCGCAATGCCCGTGCTTAACGCATGGCCCGGATGGGCGTGCATCGCCGACACCGGCAAGCTGAATACCAGGCCAATAGGCAGAAACCAGATGGCCGGATTGCCAATGGCATTGGCCAGCGCACCGAGGCAGGCGGTACACGCGCAGACCAACAACAATCCGCTAAGCCAGAGCTGTTGCGTGGTGCGGGCCCGATAGGTGAGCACGCAGATGCCCGCCGACAGCACGCTGAAGCCGTATAACCAGGGGGAAATGGGTTGGCTTACATTGGCCACGATCAGCACGATCAGGCAGACAGCGGCCGCCAATATTTCGCTGGACACCACCAGCGGACGCAGTTGAGCGAAGGACTTCTGCTCAAGACTTTCTTCGGTTCCGTGCACGCTTACTACCAGAAAGAACGGTCGGGCGCCCATGGTAGCTGAGCGGTGTGGCCGGCTCACCTCGTTTCTCAGGTGAACCGGCAACCGCCTCCACGCGCTTAGAAATCCAACGTCAGGCCGGCATAAAACGCACGGCCATCGGCGGGCGCGTGTAACGACTGCTGTACGCTGGCGGTAGCGTCGTACCACACGTATTCGCTGTAGCGATCCGTGAGGTTTTTCACTTGCAGATCCACGCTCACGTCGGCACTTATCCGGTAGCTCGCGCCGACGTTGAGCAAGGCAAAGTCGCCGTACTTGCCGGCGCTGTTGGTGCGTTCCAGGTAGTAGTCGCTTTGCCCGTTGACCCACGCGGACAGCTGCAATGCTTCGCTGGCCTGGTAGGTGGAACCCAAGGCATACAGGTGATGGGGCACGTGGTCCATTTCCTGGCCTTTGCTGGCGGGCAGGTTGGGGTTGGGCTTGAGAATTTCCGAGAACTGCCGCGAATACGACGCCCACACGCTGGTGGCCTCGGTGGGGTACACATTGAGCTGAATGTCGTAGCCACGGCGCAGGGTTTCGCCGACGTTTTCCGAGTCGCCGACGGCATCGTTGAGTTTGCGTTGCACCTCGTCCGAGGCCTTCTGTTCCCAATAGGCGATGCGCCCGTCCAGCCACGGCGTCGGGTTGAATTTCAGCCCGGTTTCCCAGCCGTCATTGATGGAAGGGTTGAGGTCGTCGCGCTGGCTGGCCAGGCGGTAGCTGGCCGAACCGACACCGATCTGAAAGCTGCGCCCCCAGTTGGCATACAGGCTGGCGTGTTCCCACGGGGCATAGACCACGCTGAGTTTTGGCTGGCGGATCAGGCCGTAGTCGTTGACGTCGGCGCGCTCGCCGGTGAGTTCGTTGCTGTAGTCGCCGTACACCTTGTCCACGCGATACGCCGGAATGATTTTCAGCGACTCGACTGGCTCGATCACCGCTTGCACATAGCCGCCCACCACATCCAGGTCGAACTGCTGGTCGCGGGTTTGCGCGCTGCGGATGCGCTGAGTGGTGCGGTAGCGGCGGCTTTGGTTTTCCTGGCGCTGCACGTCGGCGCCGCCTTCCAGTGCAAAGCCGTGCAGATGGTCCACGTCCGGGCGCCAGGTCAGGGTGCTGAGGGCGCCGTACTGACGCTCATCGGCCACCCGTTCCTGCTGGGAAACGCTGCGCCAGTATTGGGTCCAGCGCTCATCTTTGAAGGTATTGAGGTAGGCCTTGCTGGCCCACGACAGGTCATGTTCCAGGTTGATATCCAGGTGCAGGCTGGCCTGGTTCATTTCCCGACTGCCCTGGTCGGTGGCGTTGTCGGCGTAAGAGTCGCGCGGGTGATCGTGGGCGTCGCGGCGGCTCAGGTAACCGGCTTCGTCGGCGTCGCCCTGGTAGTGGCGCAAGATCAAGCCGGCGCGCCAGGCGTCTTCATCGGCGGTGTAAAACCACTTGCCGGCGAAGCTCTGGCGGTCGGCGTTGGCGTGGTCGCGGTAGCCGTCGCTTTGCTGGTAGGCGAGAAAATAGTTCTGGCTCCAGTTGCCGCTTTCGATGCCTTTCACTACCTGCACTTCCTGGGTGTCGAAGCTGCCGTAGCGCACCCGCAGTTTGCCGTCGTTGCCACCGATGCGGGTGTTGATGCTGGCGTTGCCGGCGATGTTGTGCAGGCCGTAGCGCGGGTCGTTGGTGCCGCGCACCACTTCAATGCTGTCGATATCCAGCGGGAACAGCATGTCGATAAAGGGCATGTTGCCGTCGTTGGTGTTGCTGGGAATGCCGTCGATCAACAGCTTCACGGCGTTCACTTCGCCCTCGCCATTGAAGCCACGAAACGACAACTTGCCGGAGGTGGTGCCCTGGTTGAATTGGGTGAGCATTACGCCGGGCACGCGGTTGAACAGCTCCCAGCTGTATTGCACCGGCTGCTGTTCAATGATGTCGCTGCCGACCACGTCGACCGAGCTGAGAATGTTGCGGCTGGCCAGCGGACCGGCGTTTGGCGCGGTGACGTTTACGGCGCCGAGGGTCAGGGTTGAATCGCCTGGCGTAGCGGCATAGGCCAGGGCGGGAACGAGCAGAAACAGACTGCCGAGCGAGCGGCAAAACACAGGTGAATAAGCCATCGAATGAAATCCTGAAAAGCCAGATAAGCGGGTGCGCGTTTCCTGCGAAACGGCACGTCAACAAAACGCGGTAAGGCGCGTGAGGCAGTTCAAGCGATGGTCGGAGCGCGGGGGTTCAGCGAGGGCCAATTGAGGCGCGGGGGCGGTTGCGCGAAGCTGCGAACGACGATGGGCGCGACGCTGCGCGCGGGGATGAAATCCAGCGACCAGGCGCCGGTATTAACCGCCACCGCGGCTGCAAACGAGGAACACAGCGGGCAACTGACCTGGTCGAGATGAACACTTTGCGTGTCCGAGCCGGTCAGCTCTACGCCTGCGCCGCTGTCTGTCGACACCGAGCAGAAGCCCCCGCCCAGGCCACTGAGGTTTAGCGCGCTCATCTGGCCGTGATGGATACCGCACGCGAACAGACTGAACAGCACGCTGGCGTACAGCATCCATGCAGTCAGTGAGCGAGTGTGGCGGGCCATTTTCATGGGGCGCGACTCTAGCACCGCGCTTTGGCAACGAACAGGCAGCGCAGTGGGCGCAATTGCCGCATGGAACATGCGTGCGCCCTACCCTGCGTTTACATCGACGCGTATTGAATCGCCGCCGTACCGGAGCGCCAGGTGCTTGGGTTGGTGCCTTCGGTTTTCAAAAAGGTGCGACAGAAATGCGCCTGGTCGCAGAAGCCGCATTCAGCGCCGATCTGGGTCAGGCTCTTGTCGGAGTTAGCAATCAGTTGCTTGGCCTGAGCCATGCGCTGCTGGTGAATCCATTCTTGCGGCGACAGCCCGGTAGTGCGTTTGAAGGCCCTGGAAAAATGGCTGCGCGACATGGCGCAGGCCTCTGCCAATTGCGGAACGGTTAATCGACAACCGAGGTTTTCCGCAATCATCTGTTTAGCCAATCGTTCGCGCCAAGGCGCTAAACCACCGATTACTTGAGTCTGTTTGGACTGTTCGAAATGATCAGCCGTGGGCAAAACATAGGCGCGCGAAAGACTCGCCATAACAGATTCTCCTGAAATGGATATAAGGATTGGGTGCACAAATAATTGGGCAGAAAGTTAAAGGCGACTGACTTGCGAGCCGCGGTGTTGCTGGCGTCCGCTGCTGGCTAGCGCGGCGCTCGTTATTGACTTACTTATCCTTGTTTGTTGTTTCAAAACGGCTATTTCGAAACCGCTTTTCTCACATTCAAACCACTTGCCGGTTCCTCTTCTGTAAATAATTAACGAGCACGACACCGGCACTGCACAGCACTAAATAAACCGCTGCCGTCAACAAATAGAACTCCACCAATTGGCCATTGCGTTGGCCTATTTGCCCGGCCGCGCCGAGAAAGTCGTTGAGGCTGATGACGTACACCAGCGACGTATCTTTGAGCAGCCCGATGGTTTGGCTGACCAGGGCCGGGCTCATGTTGCGCAACGCTTGCGGCATCACGATCAGGCGTAGGCACTGCAGGGTGCTCATGCCCAACGCTTTGCCCGCCGCCATCTGCTCGCCCCTCACGCTGTTGATGCCGGCGCGCACCACTTCGCAGAAGTAGGCGGACTCGGCCAGCACCAGCGCAATGATCGCTGAGTACATCGCCCCCACCGTCAGGTAGGGGTTGCCTGTGATCGCCCTGAGCACAAACGGCATCAGAAAAAACATCCAGAAAATCGTCAAAATCAGCGGAATGGCGCGGAACAGATTGACGTAGCCCGCCGCCAATTTCGCCAGCGGCCTTGGCCCGTAAATTCGCACCACGGCCAGCACGCAGCCCAGGGAAAAACCCAGCACCAGCGCGACGGCCACCAGCAGCAGCGTGGTCTGCAAGCCCTGCCACAAATAAGGCAGCGCCGGCACGATGCCGCTCCAATCGAATGCGTAACTCACCTGAGCGCCCCGGCTTCGCGCAGCTCGGGCACCGCCGTCTTCATTTCCAGGTGGCGCATCAGCAGCACGACGGCGTAGGTGATGCCCATGTAAATCAAGGTCGCGGCAATAAACGACTCAAACGGCTGACCGGAAAACTCACTGATTTGCCGGCTCTGGCCGGTCAGCTCCATCAACCCGATGGTCAAGGCCGCCGCCGAGTTCTTGAACACGTTCATAAAGTCCGACGTCAACGACGGCAGCACCACGCGAAACGCCTGCGGCAGCAGCACAAACCGATACACGCCCCAGCGCCCGAACCCCATGGCCCGCGCCGCCATCGCCTGTTCCGCCGACACCGATTGCAGGCCGGCCCGCACCTGTTCTGCCACACCCGCCGTGGTGTACAGCGCCAAGCACATCACCACGCTGAGGAACTGGTTCAGCATCGGGTTCATTTGCTTCAGCGCATCGCCCCAGGTTGGCGGCAACAGCTCGGGCACCACGAAGTACCACAGGAACAACTGCACCAGCAGCGGCGTGTTGCGAAAACAGTGCACATACACCGCCGCGCTCCAGCGCAAGGCTTTGTTGGCCGAGCCTCTGGCCATGCCGGTGAGCGTGCCCAGCCCCAGCGCCAAGCCCCACGACAACAACGACAGCGCCAGCGTCCACAGCACGCCCTCGGCCAGGAGCACTCCATACAGGCCTTCGCCCGTGATAGAGGGTTTGAAAAAGAAGCTCCAGTCCCAGCTGTAGTTCATAAACGTGCGGTCCTGAAAGGCTTACTGAAGCGCCCGGTCGTTGGGATTTTGGTACAGCTGCGCATTTTCGGCCGACAGCGGTGCGTGTATTTGCAAGCCGCCTCTCACGTTGATTCGGGTGTTGAAGTACTTGTCGTAGAGCCGGTGCATTTCTCCGGACTTCTGCATACCGACGATCACCTCATCGGCGAGCTTTTTAAACGCCGGGTCATCCTTGCGCAGCATGCAGCCGTAGGCTTCGAGCGACTGCGGCGTGCCGACCACGGTCCACAGCTCGGGCTTTTTTGCGGTCGCGATGTTGCCGTAGAACATGATGTCGTCGCCCATCGAAGCCACGGCGCGGCCGGTCTCGACGGTGGTGAAGTTGGAGATGTTGTCTTTCGATAACAGGATGCGGATATCGAGGTTTTTCTCGCTATTCAGGCTGCGCAGCAAGCGTTCAGAAGTGGTGCCGGCTTCAACCACTACCGACTTGCCGGCCAGGTCGGCGAAGTCGTGAACGCCGGAATCTTTGCGGGTTAATAGGCGCGTGCCGACGACAAAAAAGGTATTGGAGAACGCCACCTGTTTCTGCCGCTCGGTGTTGTTAGTGGTGGAGCTGCATTCCAGGTCAACGGTTTGGTTAGCTACCAGGGCAATACGGGTTTGCGGCGTGAGATTGAGGGTGTTGATCTGGAGAGCCTGCAAACCCAGCTCCTGCTGTGCACGCTGGGCGATGCGCTGGGAAATCTCCCAACCGAAGCCGGCATGGTTGCCGTTGTCGTCGATGAAGTTGAACGGCGTCGAGGCTTCGCGGGTGCCGAGGGTGATGGCGCCGGTCGCTTTGATTTTGTCCAACGTGCCGGCGGCATGCGCCAGCCCCAGTTGAGCCACTAACAATAGCGGAGCGAGTGCCAAAACCTTGTTCATCGTATGTGCTGCCCTGTGGTTATTTTTTCGAAAGCGTCGCAAGCGCCAACTCAAGGTCGCGCTGCAACTGGTCCAAGGGTTCCAGGCCGATGTGCAGACGCACGATCCATGGCGATTGTTTCCACGGCACCGAGGTGCGGCTGGCGCTGATGTTGGCCAAGGCCACCAGGCTTTGCGTGCCGCCCCAACTGGCGCCGATCTGGAAGTGCTTCAGGCTATCGACGAAACGCTCGATGCGGGCTTGATCGGTTTCACGGAGCGTCAAACTGATCACGCCGTTGCCGCCGCTGAAGTAGCGCTTGAAGCGCTCGTGCTGGCTGTCGCTTTCCAGTGCCGGGAAAAATACCTGCTCCACGGCTTCAACGCCCATTAGCCATTTGGCGATGTGGTAACCGCGTCTGGCGTGTTCGGCCAGACGTACCGGCAGCGTCTGCAAGCCGCGCAATACCAGGTACGCGTCGCTCGCCGCAACGCCGGTGCCCAGCGCCATGAACGCCGTTTTCAGGCGCTCGAACAGCTTGCGGTCTTTCACCGTGCACACGCCCATGCACACATCGGAGTGGCCGCTGGCGTATTTCGACAGCGCGGTGCTGACGATGTCGACGCCATGCTCGAAGCAATTGATCTGCCCAAAACCCCATGCGTTATCCATCAACACCAGGCTTCCGTTCTTGTGCGCTTGTGCTGAGATGACCGAAATGTCCTGAATTTCCATGGTGTACGAGCCCGGCGACTCCAGCACCACCAGGCGCGTTGAAGGCGTTAGCCACGGTTCGATAGTGGCCGCGTCGGCCGGAAAAAACGTGTGGGTGATGCCGTACTGCGCCAGCAGCGAGGTGCACAGCTCGCGCGTTGGGCCGTACACGCAGTCGGCCAGCAACACGTGATCGCCTTGCTTGAGCAGGGCCAGCATCGGGTGCGTGACGGCAGCCAGCCCTGAGGGCACCAGCAAGCTGAACTCGCCACCCTCGATGACCGCCAATTGCTTCTCCAGCGCCCGCCCGGTTGGCGTGCCGTACAGGCCGTAGCTGAAGCCGTCGAACATGCGCTCCGAACGGTTCAAAAAGCTGCGCGCTGAGGTGTAGGTCAGCGTGGACGCATGGTGAACCGACATATTCAGCGCCGTGAACTCGGGCATAAGCGCGCGAATGGGGCGAAGGTCAGCGGGCAGAAAGAGTGATTTCACGGAGGGCCTTTGGCGTGCCAGGTTCTTAGGGTTGGGAAATTGACGGAATGCACGTATAACTTCCAATGCGAAGATGTCTTGCATCAATTCATATTTGATATAGGTAAAGCATGAACCCCCGTCAGATCGAAGCGTTCCGAGCGGTAATGGTGACGGGCAGCACCGTGCGCGCGGCCGAGCTGATCCACACCTCGCAGCCGGTCATCAGCCGCCTGATCGGCCAACTGGAAAGCAACTTGCGGTTCAAACTGTTCGAGCGCGAATCGTCGCGGCTGCGGCCAACGCCGGAAGCCAAGTCGCTATTCGTCGACGTGGAAAAGCTCTACTCCGGCATGGATCAGCTGGAGAAAAAAGCCAAAAGCCTGCGCGAAGGCCGCAGCGGTTTGCTCTCTATCGCTTGCTTGCCGGCCATGGCTTATGGGCCGATGCCGAAGTTTCTCGCCGAATTGCAGCGCCAGTTGCCCGACCTTTCGGTGCGTCTGGATATCTGCTCCTCCAACGAGGTGCGGGAACTGATCGCCAGCGGCCGCTGCGACATCGGTTTTGCCGCCGAAGAGATCGACACCCACGGCATCGTCGCCCGCAGCATCGCCCGGCGCCGCGCCTTGTTGGCGGTGCCGGTGGACCATCCCGTGGCGGCGATGAGCGAAGTGTCGGTGCTGGACCTGGCCGACTATTCGTACCTGGGCTTGTCGTCCACCGACTCGACCCAACGCTTTCTCAACGGCGTAATGGCCGAAGCCGGCAAGGCCTTGCGCATCACCATCGAAACGCCGTACACGCTGACCATCGCCTCGCTGGTGGTCAGCGGCGCCGGGGTCGGGCTTGTCGACCCTATCGCCCTGGAAGCATTCGAGTGGCCGGGGCTGAAACTGCTGCCGCTCAAAGAAGACATCTACTTCAATACGCTGGTGATCCACAGCGCCACGGCGCCGCTGTCCGCGCCGGGCAACTTGCTGGTGAGCATCGCCGAGCGCCACCTGGCCGGCCACTGACGGTGGCCTGCGGACAATAGCGTTCTAACCCCCTACTCTTTGCCACTCGCCAAGCCGGATGTCGTCATGGATAGATTTCAGGAAATGAAGGTGCTGCTGGCCGTCACCGAGGCCGAGAGCTTTGCCGGCGGCGCCAAGCTGCTGGGCATGTCGCCGCCCAGCGCCACCCGCGCCATCGCCGCGCTGGAAAGCCGCCTGGGCACCGTGCTGTTGGCGCGCAACACCCGCAGCCTGCGGCTTACCGAAGCCGGGCGGCGCTATGTGGAAGACTGCAAACGCATCTTGCTCGAGCTTGAAGAAGCCGAGGAACTGGCCGCCGGCAGCGCCCTGCGTGCGCGCGGCAACCTGACGGTGACGGCGCCGGTGATGTTCGGCGAGCTGTACGTGATTCCGCTGATCACCAGCTATTTGGCCGCGCACCCGCAGGTGTCGGTGAATGCGCTGTTGGTCGATCGCTTGGTGCACATGGCCGACGAAGGTGTCGACGTGGGCCTGCGCATCGGCCAGTTGCCCGAGGGTAATTTCAACGCCTTGAAGGTCGGCGACATCCGCCCGGTGGTGTGCGCCGCGCCGGCCTTTCTCGACCGTGTGGGCAGGCCGACAAAGCCGGAAGACTTGCTCGGCGCGCAGGTGGTGATGTCGTCGGCCAGCACCTTGTTAGCGCACTGGTATTTCAACGGCCCGGATGGCAGCCAGAGCGTGACGCCGCAGCCGCGTTTGGTGGTCAGCTCCAACCAGGCGGCCATCAATGCCGCGCGCATGGGCTGGGGGTTTACCTGCGTGTTGTCCTATCAGGTGGCCGAAGCCGTCGCCAAGGACGAGCTGGAAATTGTGCTCAGCGCATTCGCCACCGCGCCCATTCCTGTGCACCTGGTGTACCAGAGCGGCAAACAGGTGTCGGCCAAGGTGCGCACCTTTGTCGACCATTGCTACGAGCGCCTGGTGAACGACCCGGCGCTGCAACAGCTCAGCGCCTCGTAACGCCATGAGCACCCTGCCCAACCGCCACCAACAGATGCACGCGTTTGCCACCGTGGCCCGCACGGGCAGCCTGGCGGCAGCGGCGCGTGAGCTGAAGGTGTCCACCGCCACCCTGATGCGCACCGTGGCGGCATTGGAAGTGCGGCTTGGCGCCACCTTGTTGAAGCGCAGCCCGCGTGGCGTGAGCCTGAGCGCGGTGGGCGAGCAATTTGCCGAGCGCTGCCAGCTGATTCTTGCGCAAACCGCCGAGGCCGAACGCTCCGCCAGCGGGCTGCACAGCGACGCTGCCGGCAGGCTGACGGTGTCGATGCCATTGCTGATGACCCATCAAGTATTTATGCCGCTGGCGGTGGACTACCTCGACGCCTTCCCCGACATGCAACTGCTGACCCAGGCGCGCGAAACCCTGCCCAAGCTGCTCGATGACGGCATCGACGTGGCGCTGGTGGTGGGCCATCTTCCCGACTCATCAGGGTTTGCCGTGCAGGTCGGCGAGGTGCGGTCGATCATCTGCGCAGCGCCTGCCTACCTCGCGCAATGGGGCATTCCCCAGAGCGCCGAAGCGTTGAAAAACCACCGCACCCTGGTCGCCAGCGCCACTGGCCAGGGTGCGGAATGGCGACTGCATGGTGAGAGCGGCACGCGCTCGGTACGCACCACGCCGGTGCTCACCTGCTCCACGCAACAAGGCGCCATTCAGGCGGCGGTGGGCGGCCTGGGGCTGGTTCGCTGCCTGCGCTACGAAGCCCACCACGAGCTGCAGAACGGTTTACTCGAACCGGTGCTGCAGGCCTTCCCGGCGCCGCTGTTGCCCGTGCACCTGACCTACCGCGAAGGGCGCAAAGCCAACGGGCGGGTGCGCAGCTTTATCGACTTTATCGCCCCGCGCCTGCGCGCCCATCCGGCCTTTCGCCCCTGAACGCGGCCGGTTATTTCACAAACTGAAATTCTGCATTGCCCGGCCTGGCGATTCTGCTCAACGGTCAGCGGGCGCAGCATGCCTGCACAGCGTCACATTCAGTCGACGCCCCCTTTAGCGGAGTGCACCCCATGCCACAGCAGCCGATTACCCTTTACCACTTTCCCCTTTCCGGCCACGCCCACCGCGTGCAGCTGATGCTGTCGCTGATGAACCTGCCGACCGAGGTGGTGTTCGTCGACCTGGCCAAGGGCGCGCACAAGCAACCAGAATTCCTCAAGCTCAACCCGTTCGGCCAGGTGCCGGTGATCGACGACAACGGCACCGTGCTCGCCGACTCCAACGCCATTCTGGTGTACCTGGCGAAAACCTACGGCGAAGGCCGCTGGCTGAGTGAAGAACCCGCTGCCGCCGCGCGCGTGCAACGCTGGTTGTCGGTGGCCGCCGGGCAGGTGGCATTCGGCCCGGCCGCAGCACGGTTGGTGACCGTATTCGGCGCCTCGTTCAATGCCGAGGAAGTGATCAACCGCGCCCACACTCTGTTCGCCATGATGGAACGGGAACTGGCCAACACCGCGTTCCTGGCCGGCGCCGAGCCGAGCATCGCCGACGTCGCGAACTACAGTTACATCGCCCATGCGCCAGAGGGCAACGTGTCGCTGGAGGCCTACCCGAACTTGCGCGCGTGGCTGGCGCGAGTGGAAGCGTTGCCGGGTTTTGTGCCGATGCCGCCGACCGCCGCCGGCTTGCTCGCCAACTGATCGTCGCGCCCCGCTGCCGGTCTGCCCGGCAGCTCACAAGGAGGATCGCCCATGGAAACCTTGCCCAAACACCGCCGCTCGCCCTGGCATGACGGCGAACGCGTTCTGCAGCAGAAAGTGGGCGTGCTCGAGCGCATGGAAGTCGCCGGCCAGAAGTTTATTCGCGACTACATGCCCGACCAGCACCGCGAGTTTTACCAGCAGTTGCCATTCATGATCGTCGGCGCTGTGGATGATGCCGGCCGGCCCTGGGCGACCCTGCTCGAAGGCGAGCCTGGCTTTGCCCATTCCGCCGATGCCAAGCAACTGAGCCTGAACACCGCTCTGGATCCGCAAGACCCCGCCGCCTCCGGCCTGCAAGCCGGCAACGCGCTGGGCCTGCTGGGCATTGAACTGCATACGCGGCGGCGCAACCGCATCAATGGCGTCATCACCCACGCCTCGGCGCAGCAACTGGATATCGCCGTGGAGCACGCCTTCGGCAACTGCCCGCAGTACATCCAACAGCGCGCCTACACCCGCGTTGCCGATGACGCGGCCGGCAAACCGGCACGCCAGGACTTCACCGCACTGGATGCCGACGCCACGGCCGTGATCACCAACGCCGACACCTTTTTTGTCGCCAGCTACGTGGCGCATGAAGACGGTCAGCGCTCGGTGGATGTGTCGCACCGTGGCGGCCGGCCGGGGTTTATTCAGGTGAAAGGCAACCGCCTGACCATTCCCGACTACGCCGGCAACCTGCACTTCAACACCCTGGGCAACCTGCAAACCAACCCGCAGGCCGGGCTGCTGTTTGTCGACTTCACCACCGGCGATGTGCTGCAACTGAGCGGCCATACCGAACTGGTGCTGGAAAGCCCGCTGATCACCGCGTTCGAAGGCGCAGAACGGCTGTGGACCTTCGAAGTGCAGAAGATGGTGCGCCGCCCGGCAGCGCTGTCGCTGCGCTGGCAGTTCCAGAGTTTCGCGCCCACCAGCCTGATGACCGGCACCTGGGCCGACGCTAACCAGCGCCTGCGCCAGACCGAAGCGCGCAAGCAATGGCACCCGTGGCGCATCGCCCGTGTGGAACAGGAGAGCCACGACATTCGCTCGCTGTACCTGGAGGCCGTCGATGGCGGCGCCGTGAGCTTTTTGCCTGGCCAACATATTCCGGTGCGCCTGCATCTGGGCAATGGCGACAGCGTGGTGCGCACCTATAGCGTTTCCAGCGCGCCGGCCGATGGCCATGTGCGCATCAGCGTCAAAGCCCAGGGCCCGGCATCGCGGCATTTGCATGAGCAACTGAAGCTCGGTGACGTGCTGGAGATTCGCCACCCGCTCGGCAGCTTCACCTTGAAAACCGACGCCGCGCGGCCGGTGGTGTTGATTGGCGCGGGCGTTGGCATTACGCCGCTGCTGTCCATGGCCCGCGAACTGGTGGCGCAGATCGACAGCGGGCAACGGCAACAGCCCGTGTTTCTCTTTCAAGGCGGTAGAAGCCTGGCCGACCTGCCGTTTCAGCAGGAACTGCAAGCCCTTCAACAGCGCGCCAATGGCCTGCTCCACCTCACACGCGCGCTAAGCACTGCCGGCGAACAGGCGACGTTGGGCGTGGATTTTGAACTGGCCGGAAGGTTGAGCATTGGCCAAATCAAAGCGCGTCTACCGCTCGACGATTACGACTTCTACCTCTGCGGCCCGGCGGCGTTTACCCAGGATATTTACGACGGCCTGCGCCAGCTGAACATCCCCGACGCGCGCATTCATGCCGAAGCGTTCGGCCCGTCCACCCTGCGCCGCCAGGGCGACGAGCAGCGCGCCACCCTCGTGCAACCGCCGCCTGCCACCGCGCCTGTGCCGGTGTACTTTGCCAACTCCGCCAAAGAAGCACGCTGGACCCCACAAAGCGGCACGCTGCTGGAACTGGCCGAAAGCCGGGGCCTGAACCCCGAGTTCAGCTGCCGCGGCGGCTCGTGCGGCACCTGCCGCACCCGGCGCATCAGCGGCCAGGTGCACTACCCCAACCCGCCCGCCCAATTGCCCGACGACGACATGGTGCTGATCTGCTGCGCCGTGCCGGCCGAAAGCGAAAACGGCCTTCAGCCGCTGGTTCTGGACCTTTAAGGAGACGCGTGATGCGCACACTCACCTTCAACGACGCCGTGTCGCCCTGGCACGACCACGCCGACGAACCCAGCGCGCTGCCCTGCACCAGCTCGGAACGCGAACTCAGCTACATGTTGCCGCAGCTGGTTTCGCCCTACGAATGCCAGACGCGGCCTTTCATCCCCGACGGCCTCGCCCGACTGCGCGCCTGGTTCGTGGGTGTTCTCGTCCAGCATTAACGCGTCGGCGCCTGGCCCTTCACCGTGGTGCGGAACATCTCGCGGCGCATGCCGTGGTAATCGGAAATCGGCATATGCCAGGTGCTGCGGTTATCCCAAATTGCCAAGGTGCCCCGGCGCCAGCGCATGCGGCAGGTGAAGGCCGGCGAAGTAGCGAGACTGAACAAATAATCCAGCAACGGCTGCGCCTCGGGCGGGCGCAACCCTTTGATACCCGAGGTGTAAGCCGGGTTGATAAACAACACCTGCTTGCCGGTTTCCGGGTGGCGCGTCACCAGCGGATGACTGCGCGCCTCGTGGGAGGCGTCGCTGCCATAGCGAATCTGCATGTTCTCCAACAGCGCGTTGTGGTTGGCGTTTTTCCCGTAGGCGCGCTCCGGGCTGTGCTCGGCTTCCAGCGGCGCCAGCAGCGCCTTCATGCCGGGCGACAGCCATTCATACGCCAGCGCCAGGTTGGCAAAACAGGTATCACCGCCGTAGGCCGGAATGTCGTGGCCATACAACAAGGTGAAGGCCGGCGGGCGCTCTTGAAACGTCCAGTCCGTATGCCAGGCGCCGCCAAACACGAACGGCGCTTTCTCGTCCGCCTCCTTCACCACATGCACCACGTGTGGATGGTCTTCCATGCAGGTGACATAAGGCTCGCGGCCGAACTCGCCGAACTGCTGCGTCACCCGTTCGAGGTCGCTCACGCTCAGCGATTGGCCATGAACAAACAGCACCTTGTGACTGAGCAGCGCCTGGCGCAGCTCGGCAAAACCTTCGGCGTTCAACGCGCGTAAATCCAGCCCCTCGACATCCGCGCCCAACGCGCCGGTAGTGGGCGTCGCGCTGAAATGGTCATAACGGCCGGGTGGATTGCTGCTGGGTAGCGTGTAGATGAATTCGCTCATTTTTTATTGTTCTCGCTGCGATCAGGTGAGAACAGCATGGGACGGCGAAGCAGGCGGCTCCATGATCATTCCTGCCATTTCATGATGAACACTGCCAGCGGTTGGACTATAAGAAATGCCATAACAACAAGAGGGTCGCCCCATGAACTGGCGCCAACACCGCACCCTGACCGGCGTGCGCTACCTGCTCGACACCGCCCAGGCCGAAGGGCTGGACGCCAACAGTTGCCTGAAAGGCAGCGCCATCCGCCTGGCCGACGTGCACACCAGCACCGCCCAGATCGAAGCCTGGCAAGAACTCGCCGTCATCCGAAACCTGCTCGAACACTGCGACCGCCCCGGGCTGGGTTTTCTCGCCGGCCAGCGCTACCACCTCACCTCGCTTGGCCTGCTCGGCTTCACCATGCTCGCCAGCCGCACCCTGCTCGAAGCCTTCGCCTCCTTCAGCCGCTTCCAACTGATGGCACTCACCCTCTGCCCCACCCGCCTGGAACGCGACCGCCGCGGCATGTGGCTGCTGTTCGACTCCAGCGTATTGCCCCGCGACACCTGCGCCTTCGTCGTCGAACGCGGCCTGGCCGGCTCACTGCAAATCACCAGCGAACTGCTCAAACGCCAAGCCACACCCCTGGCCGTGGAAATGACCGCCAGCGGCGGCGTAGCGCACAACGCGTTCCCCTACGGCGTGAGCGTGTCGGCCGAGCGCGACGGCATTCTGTTCTCCACCCAGGAACTGCAAAGCCCCCTCCCCCAAGCCCACATCGACGCCCAGCTACAAGGCGAACAATGGTGCCAAGCGCAATGCCAGGAAATCGCTCACCCACAAACCAACGGCCCCACGGCCGGCCAAGTCCAAACCATTCTCATGGCCCACCCCGACACCCTGCTCCCCTGCCGCACCGTCGCCGAACGCCTAGGGCTTTCCGAACGCACCTTGCACCGACGTTTGGCCAGTGAAGGGCACTCGTTTCAGCAGCTCAATGAACAGATAAAAAAGCGCCTGGCCAAACGGCTACTGAGCGAATCGCGGCTGGACGTGAACGCTGTGGCACAGCGATTGGGGTACGCGGAAGCCGCAAGTTTTTCGCGGGCGTTTAGTCGGTGGACCGGGTACTCGCCGGGGTATTGGCAGCGGGTGGGTGGAGGGAATTGAGGGCTCGTTTTGGGGGCGATTGTTGGTTCTAGGGATCGCGGCTAAAGCCTCTCTTGCAGGGGTTGGTGATGCACTGTGGGAGCGGCTGGGCGGCGTTGCGATTGGCCGAGATCAGATTTGCTCGAATACGCGGATTCCGGACCATTACGCTGCCCCGTAGGAGCTAGCTTGCTAGCGAATCCTGCAAATGAAATTCAAGCATTCCTTTTCCAGGGTTCGCCACCAAGGTGGCTCCTACAAAAGCAGCAGCGACACCCTTGAGCGGCTGGGCGGCATCCCGATCAGCCGCGATTGGCCGAGCCTGCAAAAATTTAGAAAAAAGGAATAGATTTTTATGCGGCTCTAAATTAGAGCTGCTTAATAAATCTGCCTCCTTTTGTCTCTACAATTAACAAGAGACATTCACGCCGCAAGCAGAAATAAAATCACTTATCGGTATATCAAGAAAGCTACTCTCTCCAGCGGAAAGAACATCCTGCAATGTGACGATGCCTTTTTCAAAGTCCAAAGAAACGTCAAAGCAATTAAACTCGAACTCCCTGAGCAGAACGCTCTTTGAGCAAATCTGCTCATCAACGGCATCGTTCAAAATGGAGCGAACGCTGTCGTCCAACTCTTGGGCTACAAATCGCTCTATTAGTGTGCCGCCACTGCTCATAATCATTTCTAACTAGACGGGAAAGCAGACTGAACATACCATCCCGAAAATTTATTTTGATTGCCGATGCTGGAGCGCCTGAGACGTTTGTTCCAATCACCTTACCTGCGTTGCACTCAGTAACGTGCCCTCATAGAAAAGAGGACAGATGCATCATTAAACTATAAATTAGAGCAACTTAGTAAAACCGCCCCTTCTCGCTTCCTTTTTCAATATTTGCCTTTAGACCATAAGCTCTTTTGAGACATTTCCTGTGAATGCAAATTCTGTAAAAACAGCACCGACCAGCTTTATGTCCCGCGTGGCTGCCGTTACAGGATATTTTTCACCGAGAATGCTGACAGTGACAATTTCTTTTTTCGCACCAGGACTATTTAACGTCCTGACACGATGATCACCTTCTGCATTACACTCACTAAGCATCAGTAAAAAATTTCCGTTTTCCGCATATAACGCCAATTCATAAGGGTCCAGTTGAGGTGCGGGCACGGGCTTAATCTTGACAACTGCAGCGCCTATGGAAATCGAGAGTAATAATTCGCGAATCACTAAATCGCCGGGATCAACTATTATCTCAAACTGTTGGCGACCGCCATCAGCGCAAATGGTGTAGCCGCCTAAAATAAAACTCATGAGACCTCCTTTATGAGCAGTAAAAAAGCGACAGTTTTATGATTGAACTCTAAATTAGAGCAACTTAATAAATCCGTCCCCTTTTTCGCCCCCTTTCTAACTCTATTAAAATAAAACAGAGCACCTTAACAGATGCGGATCACTATCAATTTTCTTGCCAGAAAAATTACAAATGCTATGAATTTTCGCTACACACTCGCATTAACCGCATCCAGAAGCAGTTCAAGCTCAAGCCCATAACTATTCGGTTCAAAACTCTGCTGTATACCACTCAACAGAAATTCATTGGAAATCAACTCGCATAACTCGTCTATCTCACTCGGCGCTAACGAGCCATGAAGCAATTTCTCAGCTAGAGCTAATTGCGCTTCCCCGCTCCAAAAGCACAGCGTCACTAAAAGTTGCCATTGAGCGCTTGTTAACATGTCATTCATTGCCCTGTTCCCGAAGACGACTTGCCCCACCCAGTGACTACTTTACCTTCAGCATTGACCACTATGACCGCGTCCGCCCCAGTATATCTAAATGTCGGTTCGTACTTCGAAGGGACGTATTCGATTTTTAGAGGCTTAGACCAAGCGTTATTGAGGGCAGACTGGCTCACGCCAATACCACCATCTCTTCCAGCAAGTTGTTCTAAGGGAAAAGGGGACAGATTTATTATTGAACCCTGAATTAAATAAACTTAACAGATCCGCCTTTTTCCTCTTAGTTCCCGCATTACCCATCCGATAAAATCTTGAGATGTTTACGTTATTTTTGTATATCAGGGATAAATACTTCGACCTCATTAAAACTGGAAAAAGCGTGACAGATCTCAACCAGGTCCGCCGGACATATATTATAAAGCCGCAAATATAAATTGCTAATTTTACCGTTTTTATCGCAAATAATCAGCATATCCATCTTACGACCAAAGTACTTTTTAATACCAGAATAGGTCTCGACCAGTTCAAGACCGAAAACATTTATCAAATAATCCGCCAAATCGCTTGACAGTCGGCTAGAACTTATAAACTCCCACCCATCCTCGCCGAAAAGTTTTCGCGCACCATTAGGAATTATAAAAACCGCTTGATATGGCCGTGTCATTGCATTACTCCCAAACCTCTACAGGTATCTTATCTAAGCCCGCTTTCTTGGCCGCCTCAGTTCTATGATGGCCGTCTTGGATTTCTAATCGCCCTGTACTAGGGTTTCTCCAAGCATCAACAGGCTTGCTCGGATCAAATCCATTCTTCTCCATATCCTTGGCGAGTCGCTTGATTTGTGATCCAGACATTTCAGACTTAGTCTGAACAGGTATAAGGTTTCTAGGATCCTCATGGATGAGCTTAGGAACTGGCTTATCGGTAACCGTTTTGCCAGATAGCCCTTTTACCCCCCCGGCCAACCCACCAACCAACCCCAGCGTCAAACCCAGCAACATCTCCTGCTGATAGCCAGGATCAGTAAGCATGTATCAAAAAAGGGGACAGATTTATTATTGAACTCTAAATTAGAGCAACTTAATAAATCCATCCCCTTTTTTACAAAGCCGGTGTTAGATTAATCGAAACCTCTACACATTATGTACACCTACTAAAAGCCAAGCGCAGGGCCGCACCTATTTCAGAAGGGCTACTACCGCTGGGGATAGTGACATAGTTACTCTCACTTATACCCTTACCACTCCAGGCTTCTAGCTTTTCGTGATGGCTGGGGCGAATAATGATCTGATCACTCTTACTTTCGATACTGCATTTTTTCATATCTTTAAATAATGCACGCTTGGTCTTGTAACCATAGCGCTCCAAAGTGTTGCCAACCCATTGATCATATCGTTGATTGGTCAGGTTGTAGTCGTAGAGTTCCATATCAAAAGTAGCTTCAGGATGAATCCAAACATCCTTTCGCGGCTCGGGAAGCACAAATCGGCTATGAGCCAAGGCGTCAAGCACAGCAAGGCCTAGCTCTTTATCGGCAGCGTCAGGGCTGAAAAAATGCTCCACACCTTGCGGATCTGCTTGGCTACTTCGATAGCCAGAAAAAGTTTTCACGGAAATGAAATCTTTATTCATTTTCGCATCTGCCCAAGCTGTTTTTACGACATCACTCATCTTAATCTACCTTGGTAACTTTCACCGTAACGCCTTTGCTCTGACCATACTCAATAGCTCTATTAATTTGATCCCACTGAGCACTCGTCGTAGCCTTTGGAACTGCTACTTGCAATTCACGATTAGTAATTTGACTAGCGGGAAAAGGGGACAGATTTATTATTGAACTCTAAATTAGAGCGGCTTAATAAATCTGCCCCCTTTTCTCCTAAACATCTAAACCTTCCGCTTCCATTAGCTCCTTCAACCTCAATGCAATCGCTGAGGCCTCCTTCACGGGAACCCCCACTCTCAAGCCGTACTCCTGACAGTCCAATGTAGCAAATGACTCACCGAGGCAAGCCGAAAGAAGCTCTAGCTCACAAGAGCTTAACTGCAACAAAAGATCCGACTCGCCAATTCTTTTTAAGTCCATGACCATTCTCAATAAGGGCTTGTTTGACCAGGAAGCAAAAAAGGGGATAGATTTATTATTGAACTCTAAATTAGAGCAACTTAATAAATCCGTCCCCTTTTCTACTCTAAATTAGAGCAACTTAATAAATCTGTCCTTATTTTTTCGATAATATAGCTGGCAAGTTCTTTTCTTCGGTATACGATCCTGAAATCTCCACAGAACGCAGGAAGAGTATCTTGCCCCACGGTTAATTCAGCCCTACATTTCAAGCTTGAATTTTGATAGGCAGTGTACTGACAAACCACATCCTCTATTTCCTCAATATCCTCCTCGACGCTTCTTTCTAGATAAAACTTAAGAACCCACTCGTTCGAGTCCCGCAGCAAGGCTACCATTCTAAAATTCGGCGAAATCGATCCAATCAAAGCCTGAACCAGCATAAGCATTTGATAATTCCACTCTTCCAATTCACACTTATTGATCATCAGGGTCTCCAGTTCGGATTAGCTGGCACAACACTCGGACTCTTCGTACCTTTGATAATAAAAACGCAAAAAGGGACAGATTTATTATTGAACTCTAAATTAGAGCAACTTAATAAATCCGTCCCCTTTTTCTGCCCCTTCGACTAGAACATCATTTGATAGCGCTGCTCCTCCTTTTTTACCAACTCAACTTTTCCCTTTGAGGTGATTTCGCCAAGGTACAAGCAAACCGTCCAGCAGGACTCGATCAATAACACCGTCCTCAATAGCGCCAACAAAAGTGGTATCTAACTGAAACTCAAAGGAAAGATTTTCATTTTCCGATAGTTTTTTTATGGCACCTACCAGTGCCTCTACATCATCTAGATTTTTTGAGTCCATTTCTATAGGAAGTATGTTAGGCGGCAAAGCCGAATAAATTTCCAAAATCCCACCTACAACTTCCGAGCCACTCTCGTCTATCTCATCAATAAATCTTGGCGGAGTAACGCTCCATTTTCTTGACGCAGCAACCTCATTCACAAGCTGCTGCACATTAGATCTAATAGACTTGTCCAAATCCTGAGCCACGTAAAAACTTAACTTTTGCTTCGCAAACTCTAGCGGTATGGAGTGCATTACTCAGCTCCTTTTTTCGGAGGGTACGCCGGGAGAGCTGACCCTGGACCGCCCGGATTATATCTAAACCCTCCTGGCATATGCGCGTCCAAATGCCGCATATCAGGCAGGAAAAAAGGGGACAGATTTATTATTGAACTCTAAATTAGAGCAACTTAATAAATCCGTCCCCTTTTCTCTCAAATTAAACCAACTTAATAAATCTGTCCCCTTTTCTACTCAGTAGTAGCTACTTCCCCGCCCCCTTCTGTACCGACTAATTATCGGCTATGGGCAGTACTCCACCGTATAATCACTCTCTAGTTCTTTTTGTATCGATTTGGCCAGTTGCATCCCTTCGGCTATGTGCCGAAGCTCTGCCTCAGACGTGGTAAAACCAGAATCTGGCGGGTAGTCACTGTTGAATGTCGCCTGATACTCACCGTTCCATTTATTAATTTTGGCCCTCAAATCTTGAGAAATCGGCAGATCTTCAATATCAATGTGCCCCATGCTATCCGGATCTGGGCAGAATATCGGCCCAGCCAAATACTCACTTGTTAGTCTTAATCTGATCATGGTAATGGCTTCCAAGAACTGACCGGATTAGCTCGAACCACGAAGCCGTTTGAGCCAATCCCAACAGCAATATTTTGTTCAACACCATTGTAAGTGATGCGATAAACGTTAGCCGAACCATTGGTCCCGACGACTTGTCCCCGCTCAAGAGCATTCATCACAACATTTGGAATGTCATCACGGGAGACTCCTTTATTGATAAAGTCAACTTCGTGTCGCTTGTAGATGTGTTGCAAACCAGCGGCATCAGTACCATTTTCCAGCCAGACGGTTCTGCCGTCTGGCAGTTTACGGATATCAACCACATTTTCTGGTGTGATCTTAGTGCCAACAGGCAAGCCCGAGATCAATTCGTCTCTAGTCAGAGTCGAACCTGACACTCCTTTTGCACCAGGCAACTCCGCATTCGCCACAGGCGCCGCTTTAAAATCGACCCACTTCCCTCCAACCCAGGCGACAAGCTTCCCGCCAATTCCTGCGACCAACAGTCCCGTCGCGTTGTCGAACAGCATCCCGCCGGTAGCCGCTGCGGGCATCGTTGCTACGTTGTCGAGTGCGCTTTCGATGGACTGCGCGGGGATGGGGCTGGTTATCCAGTCGACGGTAGCGCCAGGGATGCTGACTACGCCATTGAACACACCGTTTATTAAGTCCAGCGGGTGTGAAACGGTGTCCCACACACGGCCTGGCAAGGTGCCAGCCGCTTCTTTGGCGCCGGAGGTCATTTCTCGAAAGATAAAGCCGGTCTGTGTAGCGGCAGGATCACCGACTACCACTTGGCTCTTGTCGATATTTCCCCAGTAGGCGTTGATGCCTTCTTCGTAGTCTTGCCGCGCCCATCCTTCCAGATAGGCTTTCTCCTGGAGTGCCCGGCCGTAGTCGTACATCTGTTGGTCGCGCAGTTTGCTCAGCTGATCGGTCGCGCGGGTGATGTCGTCTTTGCAGGCCTGAGCAGCACTGGCCGAGCCTTCGCAGGCGGCTCGCGCTTTGTCGGCTTCCTCGACTTCGTGATGCAGCAGCCAGTTGTATTGCGTGCTGTTTTGCGCAACCCATGACCCCGTCTGCAGGTCCTGCTCGTCCCCACCCTGAACCGTCGCGGTCATCACGCCGATAAGCTGTGAGTTCATCACTAGCAGCGCTTTCTTGTGGTCGGGATCCATCTGGCCGTACTGGTTGGCCAAGGCATCGACCACGGCCTCGTTGACGCCCGCTGCCAAGGCGCCGGTTTTGAAGCTGCCACCCGCTGCTTCGGCTGCCAGGCCGCCCATGACGGCATGCAGGGCGATTTTGGCCGGGCTGCCGTCTTTGAGGTCCCAGTTGGTTGCGCTGGTCAGGTCGCCGATCAGGTTGAAGCCGGCGGCTGCGAAGGTGTTGGCGAGCGAGGCTTGCAGGGCGTCGCCCAGGCTCCCTTCGCGGCCCAGCATTTTGTTCAACACCGCCGAGGTGCTGTTTTGCAGCATCTGGTTAGCGGCGAACTGCCCAACGCCTTGCAGGCTGCTGAGCCCGCCGCTGGCGTTGGCGACGCCGACGGCGCCGGTGTTGGCCAGGGCGCCGTTGGTGGCGTCGGTGAGGGCTGGGGCCGGGCCGGTGGTGGTGCCGGTCCAGTCGTTGAAAATGCCAGCGGTTAAGCCGGCGGTTATGCCGGCGACGGCGTAGTTTTTGAGGCTGTTGCTGCTGAAGGTCTCTTTGGCGGCTGCGGCGAGGTTGCCTTTGTTGTTGATGGTGCTGACGGTGGCTGTGCCAGCAGCTGAGGTGAGCATCGCCGAGCCGGCGACGTTGGCCCAGCCAGCAGCGGTCGCGTCTGCGGCCACCGTGGCGGCCGTACCCGCAGCGAAAGCGCCACCTCCGGTACCGCCTGCGAGCGTGCCGATCAGCCCGGACGCCGCGCCTGCGGTGAAGTAGGCGACGATGATGATAATGACGATGGTGGCCGGTCCGCCCAGGCCGGAATGGCTGTCGTGCCATTTGTCATGCAGCTCTTTGACCTGCCGCCAGTCGACGTCGCCGCGCGCTTCGACGTCTTTTAGCCAAGCCATGCTGGGGTCAGCTTGCACCATGGCGTCGATGGATTGGCTGACGCTTTCTTTGTTGATCTGCTTGACGTCGATGTGCAGACCTTTGACGGCCTCGATGAGCACTTCGCCCTTGGCGCTGAGTTGGCTCTGGCGCAGGGTTTCGTCGACGCGGCCTTTGTTGTCCAGGCTGGTCCACACCCAGCTGTTGCTGCTCTTTTCGTGACTTTCGGAGTGGCTGTCGGCTACCGCTTCGAAGGTGATGGCGCCGCCGCTGTCGAGGCTCAGGTCGCCAGCGCTGTCGAGGGTGGCTTTGCGGTAGAGCTGGTCGCCGCCACTTTCCAGGGTCAGGTCGCCGCCTGTGGTGATGGCGCTACCGACATTGCGCACATCGGTCACTTCATCGCGCTTGGCGGATTTTCGGCCCCATGAGCCTTTTTTCGATTTGTCGCGAAGGCTGTAGTCGCTGTCTTCTGCAGAGATAACGGCCACTTGTTCACCGGCGTAGAGGTAGGCTTCCTTCCCGGCGGTTAGCTCGCTGGCGCTGATGATCAGGTTGTTGTCCGCGCTGACGCCCAGGTCGCCTCCGGCTTCAATCACGCTGGCTTGCTGGCGGACGGTGCTGGTTTCTTTGGTGACCTTTTTGCCGTTGCCTTTGTAGCGGTACTCGCTGCTGGATTCGTTGGCGGCGGCGCTGAGGGTGACGTCGTGGCCAGCTTGCAATGCGACGTCGCCACCGGCTTTCACCTCGCTGGCGATCACGGCCAGGTCATTGCCTGCGTTGACGTGAAGATCGCCGCCCACTTGCACATCGCTGCCGTACTGGGACGTGCTGCTGGTCTCCCAGGCGTGGCGCCTGTCTTTGCGCATCTGGCTGTCTTGGGCTTCAACCGAGCCGATCACCACGTCGCCGCCGGCTTTCAGTTCGGCGTTGCCGCCAGCCTTCAACTGGCTACCGAGGTTGGCGATGTCGCCGCCTGCTGAAAGGTGCAGATCGTTGGCCGCTTCGATGCTGGCCGCGTTATCGACAACGCTGGTGACCTGGCTAAAGCCTTTGCCGCTGCGTGCGTCGGTGGTGACGGTGCGCTGGTTGAGGATGTCGCCGGTCAGCGCGGCGAGGCTGACGTCTTTGCCGGCAATGACGCCGCCTTGGGCGTTGTGAATGCTGTCGGCGGCGAGCATCGACAAGCGCTCGTTGGCTTGCATCAGGCCACCGTTGCCGATGGTTTCGGCGCTCACGGTCAGGTTGTTGCTGGCGCGCAGGGTGCCGCTGTTGAGTAGCGTGGCGCCGCTGATCAGCGTGACGTCGTGGCCCTGAATCAAAGCGCCATTAGGTGCCAGGCGATCGGTGGCCTGGGCGAGGTAGAGCACGGGCACCAGCACTTTCTGGCCGTCTATTTCCTGCTCTTGCATCCAGACGATGTCATGGGTGAGCGCGGCGACTTGTTCGGCGCTCAGAGCGATGCCGGGCACCAGGTTGAGCGCGGTCTTGCTGGCGATGGCGTTGTCCATCAGGTATCGGAATTGCGCTTCGTCGGAACTCAGGCCGTCGAGGAAGCGTTTGCCGGTGCGCGCGGCAATGGCTTGTTGAACCAGACGCTGCTCGTACAGGCCGTCGCCGAGGCGGCGCTGAGTTACCTCCTGGTTGTAGCCGATGGTGTTGAGCAGGTAGTCGGAGCTGAGGAAGCCGCGCAGCGAGGCAAAGGCTGGATTGGTTTCCACCAGGAATGGGTGGCTGCTATCGGTGTTGACGTGAAACAGGCCGTTGTGACCTTGCGGCAAGTTGAAGGCCGGCAGCGTTACCGGTTGCTGGGTGGCGTCCGGCACTAACTGCGGGTTGAGCTGCACCACCACCGGCCGACTGGCGTCCGCTACCGAGTCCGTGCCTTGCGCGCCGCCGAGCTGGGGCGCTTGGTGGGCAATCACGGACGCGTTGGTGATGGGCTGGGTGGCCTGGATGGTGACCGCGCCGCCAGCTTGGATAATGGCCGGCGCGGCGATGGCGCCTGGAGTTTGGGTTTCGATGTCGCTGACTAGCGTCCAGCGGCCGAAGTAGGCAGGCAGAACCTTTGGAAAACCCTGGGCGTTGTAAGGGTCGACGTAGTTGTCGCGGAAACGCTCATCCGAACCATCGGAAATGCGTCCGGTGTTGTAGCGGCGCACGCGCTCCAACGTGCCGGTGGTGGCGCCCATGTTTTCCAGGCTAGTGGCGGTGATGGAAATGGCACCGCTGGCGGCGATGGTGCTGTAGTGGTTGGCGAGCTCGCCGCCCTTAATATCCAGGTTGCCACCGCTACTGATGCGCGCAGCCGCCGAGTCTTCAACAACGCTGGTTTCGAAAATCTCCCTGGCGATGTAATCGACGTTGTGGTGATCGCCGCTGCAGTCGAAGCAGTTGACGCTGACCCAGCCGTGAATTTGCGTGTTTTCGGTGCGAAACAGGTTTTTGCGGTTGGTGAGCACAGCCGCCCGCAGGCTCATGTCACCCGTGCTTTCGATGCTGCCAGAGCGGTTTTCCAACAGACTGAGCAGCTCGCCACTGTCGTTTTTGGCGATGCTGAGCCGACCCAGACTGAACACGTCTGCCGACCTGTTGGTAAAACGGTCGAGGCGCAGCGCCATGTCCTGACCGCTAAAGATCAGCCCGCCATCGTTAAGCAGGCTTGTGCCTTCAAGGCGCAGCGTTCCTGCCCCGCCCAACGTGCCGTGGTTCTGCAGGCTTTCAGCGCGAGCAATCAGACCTTTGCCCGCTGTCATCGCCCCCCGGTTGCTGAACACACCGCTCACGGTGAAGTCGGCATTGCTGGCGACTGTCCACACCGCGTTGGCGCCCGTTTCCAGGCGCGCGGCGATCACCGTCAGGTCGCCTTGGCTCAGCAGCGAGCCGTCACCGCTGTACGCGTCGGTGAGCGTAAGGGCGAACTGGCTGCCGAGGTGGCGCACGGTGCCGAGCTGGTTGCTGAGACTCGCGCTGGTGAGGCTGAGGGTGGCGTTGCCGACTTCAACCAGGCCGCCATCGTTGCTGAACAGGCCACCGATTTCGAAGGCGCTAGTGGCAGTGCTACCGAGGGCGCGCAGCTTGCCGCCGCTGTTGCTGACGCTGCTGGCTTTGAGTTGCAAGGCGGTGGCGGATTCGACCAAACCATCGGTGTTGTTGAGGTGGCCGTTGAGGTTCAGGCCGACGGTGTTGGCGCCAACGGTGCCGTCGCTGTTGTTGAAGCTGGCGGCGTTAACGGTGAGCTCGGTTTTGGCTAGCACACTGCCGCCCTGGTTGCTGACGGCGCCAGCGGTCAGGACGACGCTCGCGCCTCGTAGCGTACCGGCGCTGTTGTCGGCGTCGGTGGCGGTCATGGTCAGCGCGCTGCCGTCGGCCTGCACGGTGCCGCTCGCGTTGTTCAGCGTTTTGGCGGTGAGGGTCAGGCCGTCGGCTTTGCTCAGCAGCAGGCCGTCGGCGCTGTTGTTGAGAGTGTCGGCCAGGGTGAGGCTCAGGGCTTTGTTGCTGGCGAGGGTGCCCGCGCGGTTGTCGAGGTTGTCGGCGGTGACGGTCAGGGTTTGTTGGCCGACGAGCTTGCCGCCACGGTTGTCGAGGGTGGTGGCTTTTACGCTGGCATCGCCCACGGAAACGATGGTTTTGCCGGCGTTGTTCAGACGTTGCAGATCGGTGTTCAAGCGGCCTTGCGAGCTGACGCTGCCGTTGTTGTTCAGCGTGCCGCCTTGCAGGTCCAACAGTGCGGCGCTGTTGCCGCTGCCGTCGGGGTTTACCCCGGCTTCGAGGCTGCCGTTGTTGGTGATGGCGGCGCTTGTGAGGCTGAGGTTGGCGCCGCTGGCGAGGCTGCTGGCGATGTCGATCTGGTCGGCGGTCAGCGTGGCGTTCTGGCTGGCGTAAACGGTGTCGGTGAGGTCGATGTGCTTGGCATTGGCGCTCACGCTGCCGGCACTGGCGACGCGCGCAACGGTGAGTTTGCCGTTGGCGTCGATGTGGATGTCGCCGCCGCTGGCGGCCATGTCGGCGGCGAGTTTTACGCCCACGCCGGCCTCGGTACCGACCAGGCGGATGGCGCCTGCGTACATGCCGCCGAGGGCGGAGCTGTCGATGGCGAGCAAGGGTTTGGCGCTGCCGTCGTCGGCTTTGGCGGTGGCGGCCAAGGTGGTTGCGTCCACCTCGTTGCGGCCGGCGATGATGTTCAGGCGCTGGGCTTGCAGCTCGGCGTTTAGTTTGGCGCTGCGGGTGATGAGGTCGAACTGGCTGATGTTCGAGGCGTTAAGGCCGGCGCCCTCGATGTTTATTTCGCCGCCGTTGACGTCGAAGTGGTCGAGCTTGCCGTTGTCGATGACCGGCGTGCCGGTGGTCAGCGTGGCGCGCGGGGTGTTGATGAAGCCGCAGCCGTCGCAGGTGATGCCGTGGGGGTTGGCGACCACGACATGAGCGCCCTGCCCGGCCACTTCGGTGTAGCCCTTGAGCTGGCTTTGGTTGCCGCCGGTGACTTCGTTGAGGATCAGGTTCGCGGCACGACCGTTGAGGTTGCTGTTGCCGAGAATGACGCCGCCCAGTTGCGTGTCATTGAATGGGCCGGTGCCGTTATTGAGGATCAGGCCTGGCTTGCCGACGTTGTAGTCGGTGAATTTGTTGTGGGAAAGGCCGCTGGCGTTGGGCGTGGCGATGTTGATGATCGGCACGCCGTTAGCCGCTTGGGTGATGGCAGCGTTGCCTGCGGCGTTGGGGTCGAGGGTGAGTTCAGCTGCGGTGCTGACGAGGGGATTGAGGAACAAGACGCCCGCGAGCAGGCGGGCGATTGAGCGGAAGAGCGGACTGGTTACGTCCATGTGGGCGTCTCGTTCGGCAGCGGTGGGAAGGCTGCAAAACTACGGCGCGCAAGCGGTGGTAGCTGCCGGCTGGGGCCGGAGTGGCTGTGTGACGGGGCGGAAAAAAGGCGGGTTATGTTCGCCGTTGGAAGGTCTTCTTCGTTAGGCGGGCACGGGATCGCGATGCTTTGGGGACGATGAGGATGAAGCGCTCGGCTTTGCTCCCCCCGCCCGCTAGGTGCGAGAGGGGCTGGGGGTGAGGGTTTTGCGGTTGCAGCCCAACGGCCCCTCTCCCGCCCTTCGGGCACCCTCTCCCGCTTGCGGGCGAGGGGATTGATCGCCGAACGCGTTTCAGCTTTGCTCCGTTCTCAATATTTCCCCACGGCGTTAAAGAACCAGCCCTGGCTGCGATAGGACAAGTCGGTCAGGTCATCGCTGAAGTCGCTGAAGTTGTAGCCCACGCCGGCTTTGAAGTGGTTGCCGAAGTGGCGGTATACGCCCACCAGCATGCCGGTGCGGCTGTCTTCGGCGGCGAATTCGTCGCGGCGGCGGACTTCGGCCATCAGGTCCCATTTCTTGACGACGTGCCAGTCCACGCGCGCGGCAACCAGTTGCCCGCGGCTGTCGAACCAGTCGGCAGACGTGTCGCGGCTCATGCGCAGTTCGCTCAGGCGGTAGGCGTATTTGCCGCCCACGCTCCAGCGTTCGGTCAGGTCGTAGATGCCGTCGATGGCGAATACGTGGCTGCGCTGGGCGTAGTCCACGGACGTGCCGGTGGCGGTCGACACCTGATCCGGCGGCGGCAGGTCGGCCAGGTAGGTGTATTTGGTCAGCAGGTTGAGCTTGTCGTTGAACACCGGGCGGTAGGCGTAGCCCAGGGACGCTTCGACGAAGTCGCCGTTGAAGTAGTCGCCACGGTCGGAGTTGCCGACGGAGAAGTCCAACTTGCCGATAAAGCGCCAGTCCGGGTTGACCTTGTAGCTGATGTTGTTGCGCATCAGCCACACGCTGAGGTCTTGCACGTCGCTGCTGTCTTCGCGGTATTCCAGACGGCTGGCGTAGCGCAAATCGCCGTTGCTGTAGCCCACCTTGCCGCCAATGGCGCGGCGTTTCAGGGCGTAGTCGGTCTCTTCGTTGAAGGTGCCGAATTCGGTGGTTACGCCGTAGCTCCAGTGGTCGTCGGGGGCGAAGTCCAGGCCGTAGCCTTGAATCACGCCGGCCTGGTCACCGTGTTGCACGCGCTGTTCGGCGTAGACGCTGGTTGTGTCGGTCCAGCGCGAACGGGCGCCGGAGACGAACTGACCGGTGCGGCCGCTGCTGTCCAGGCCGCTGCGGCTGGCGAAACCGTCGTCGCTGCGGTCGCTGTCGAGCTGGTAGTTGAGGTAGACGTTGGTGCGGTCCGAGGCGTCGTAGCCCACGCCCGCTTTGGCGCCCAGGCCGAGGTTGCCACCGGACAATTCGCCGTTCAGCGACGTGCGCTCGTTCAGGCGGTAGTCGCCGCCAACGCCGAGGCGGTTGTTGGCTTGACGGGTGCCGTCGCGGGTCAGGGTGCCTTGGCCAAAGCCGTACACCGACCAGTCTTCCTGGGCGTGGTATAGCGCTTGGAACAAGGCGTCGTTGCGCTCGCCTTCGTCGTAGTTGCCGTTGTCGTAGCCGGCGTAGGTGCCGGTGTACAGGTTGCGGTAGGCGCCGCCGTAGGTTTGCCGGTCGTTGCGCAGGCCGCCGGACAGACGCCAGGCGTCGCTCAGGTCGTAGGCCAGTTGCGCTTCGGCGGCGCGGCGCGAACGGCCGCCGTCTTCTTCGGTTTCGTCGGCTTTTACCGTCACTTCGGTTTTTTCGTTCAGCGGCGCGGTGTAGCTACCGCCCACCTGATCGGTGGCCAGTTCGGACAAACGCCCGGGTGCCGAGAAGCCGGCGTCGCGGTTTTCGAAGTAGAAGGTGCCGCGCCCTTCGGCGTCGTCAACCACGTCTTTCAAGTCGAACGCGGTCTCCACGCGGTTGGCGCGAGCGCGGGAGTCGGTGCCGGCCACTTGCTGGCCAAAGCCGAAACCGCCGTCGTAGGAGAAGCGCTGGTCGAGGCTGTCGCCTTCGCTTTGGGCCGATTCCAGTTTCAGCCAGGTGCCTTCGCTGTGGCGCAGCAACAGGTCGCCGCCGCCGAGGGTCTGGTCTTCGCGGCCGGTCTGTTCCTGCATGCTCCCGGTTACGCCGACGCGCACGTTGTCGTTCACCCAGTAGGCGGCGCGACCGCCGTAGGCCAGGTCGTCGAGCTGTTCCAGGCCCGGCGAATATTCGTAGCCGACCACCAGGAACACCGGGTTGCCAGACAAACTGCCGCCGGAACGGATCAAGGTGCTGCCATCGGCGGTGGCCGACAGCGGCTGGGTGAGAATTACCCGGCCTTGCAGCGCGTTCACGTCATAGTCGATGCCGGCGGACAGGTCCTGGCTGTGCAGCACCAGGCCGGAGTCTTTGTCGCGCACTTCGATGCGTACACGCTCGCTGCCTTCGGTGAGGTCTTGATGGCGCAGGTAGTACAGCGAACCCCCGGTGCCACGGAAATCTTCACGGGCAGAGGCGGTGCCGGGTTCGGCGGCGAAGCCTTCGATCTGCGCGCGGCGTTCGCCAAAGGCGGTGAAGGCGTCGTCGCGGTAGCGCACTTGCGCACCGTAGAGGCTGCGGTCGATCTGGGTCAGTTCGGTGTCGCGAATCTGCTCACGGAAGTTGCCCCACATGGCATGGGACTTCTCGTCCTCAACCTTGACGTAGAACTTGCCACGGGTCGGCGCGTCTTCGATCAGGGTCGAGTCGTCGCCGAAGGTGGCCCAGCCTTTGTCCGAGTCAGAGGTCATGCGGCGCAGGAATTCGCGCGGGTCTTTGTCGTTGAAGTTGCTGAACAGGCTGTCGGCGGGCGCTTCGCCGGTGTCGACGCTGCCGGTCACGGTGTATTTATCGTCCACCTTGCCTTTGGTGTAGAACGCCAGGCGGCCGTCGGCGTAGAGCTTGTCGTCGTAGTAGCGGTCTTCCTGAGTGACCACGCGGGCCGGGCCACTGGTGTCTTGCTGGCCGACGGTGAAGTCGGCGATGGCCACGGTGAACCAGTCGTCTTGCGGCAGGCGCAGGTCGCGGCGGTAGATGCGGCCTTTGCCTTGGTCATCGAGCACGGCCACTTCCACGGTGTGCAGGCCGCGAGGAATGATTTGCGCGCTGGCAAAGGTGCCGTTGCTGTCGACCGGCACCGGACGGCCCATGACGAACACGTGCTGACCGTCTTTTACCTGCTTGCCGTTGAGCGTCACCGTGCCGCCGGCCACTGGAATGTTGTGGCGCTGCAACCGGTTGCCGCCGTAGCCGGCCAACAGGTCGGCGGCCACGTCTTCGGGTTTTTCCTTGGGCAACTCGCCACGGCTGACCGATAGCAGTTGGGTGCTGGTTTCGTCGAAACGCCCTTCCTCGTCGTACACGCGAAGTTCGTAATACACCTGCTCCGGCGTGCCTTCCGGCGGCGTCCAGGTGCCGTTCAGTTGCGGGTCGAGGACAACGGTTTCCAGCAGTTGCGGTTCGCCGAACAGACGGCGCTTACCGAGAATGCGCACCTCGGCACGTTTGATCCAATGCAGGTAGTTGCTGTAGCCGCTGAAGGTCATCGGCTCGCCGATACGCGCCACCCGCGCGCCAGACACCAGGTTCAGGCGCGGCTTGGCCGACAGGTTGTCGAAGCGCACTTGCAGCAGGTCGTGCGCCAGGGCCACGTCGACGCAGCGCTGCGTGTCGGCGCTGCCGGGCTGGGTGCCGTCTTGCGGCTGGCCGTCGACGCTGATGCTAAACGGCGTCATCGCGGCCGGTGCCACGCTGCCCGGCGCGCAGGCTTGCGGTTTGGCTGGCGTGCTGACGAGCGCTTCGTCGTACCAGATTTCCACTTCCACACGGCGGTTCAAGGTCCAGGCTTGCGGGCTGTCGCCGGTAATCAGCGGCTGAGTGGCACCCCGGCTGTCGAGCTGAATCTGCTCGGGTTTGAGCTTTAGGCGCTCGCGGAAGACCTCGGCCACTTCACGGGCGCGCTGCAAGCCAAGGCCCTGGTTGTCCTGGTAAATGGCCTGGCTGCGTTGCGACAACTGCTGCGGGTCGGTGTGGCCGACCAGGCGCACGCGCAGGTTGCGTTTGCCGACCAGATGATCGAGGTGTTTTTGCAGGGCGTCGCTGTCACGCTCCGGCACCGCCGAACGGCCCGAGGCGAAACGCACTACCGGCAAGCCTTCACGGAGCACCACCGCGCTAACGGTTTCGTCGCTGACGTTTACCACCTGATCGCGGTCGCCCAGGGCGCCGTCGAGTTGCCAGAGAATCAGTTTCTCGCGCGGCAATTCGCGCTCGGCGTTGGCCGGCAGTGCCGGCAAGCCACCCGGCGTGAACGGCCGGCTTTGCAGCAGCGATTCATCTTCCATCGCCCCGCGCGGCCCGTGCAGGCCGCAGCCTTTGTTCAGTTCACATTGCTTGCCATCCACTTGCTCGGCCACGGCCAGCGCCAAGGGGTTCAGGGTCAAGGCGGCGATGCCGCATACCCACAATTTACGCATGCTCATCGGATCACCTCCACGCTATCAGTCGCCGGTACGATTTCTTCCTCCAGTTGCAGGTCGTAGCAGCAGTCGTGGGGCTCCCAATGGGCTTTGATCCAGTCCTTCACATAGTCGACACGGGCACGGGCATCGCTTACTTCACCGTCTACCGGCATGCGGTAGGCGATACGCAGAATCGACGGCTGTGCGTACAGCAATGGCAGTACTTCATCGAGCCGCGCCAGGTACTGGGCGGTCAGTTTGTTGTTGGCGTCGAAGGCCTCGCTGTTGAGGTCCAGACGCACCACGCGGTGCACGCTGGCGCCGAAGTTGGCTTTCACCAGACGGCCCTGGGTCATGCGCACCACGCGCGGGTTTTCGGTGGTGATGCGGTAGCCGGTTGGCAGGGTGCGTTCGTCCACTTTCAAAATGAAGTTGCTGCCACGCATTTCGCTCGGCACGTCGGCGCAGGCGATGTGGTAACGGCCGTACTCATCCGTGGTGATCAGCCAGCCTTTCGGCGTGGCCAGGCGCACGCCGGGAATGCCGGGCTCGCCTTCGTCCTGGTAGCCGTTGCGGTTTTTGTCGTCGAATACTTTGCCGATCAGGTCGGAGCAGTCGAACGTCGGGTCGGCCACCACGCGCACGCTGGCGGTGGCGACGTTGGATACCCGCGCGTTGGCCGACAGGTTCAGCGCCCACGTCTGGTTCACGTATTCGTTGAAGCCCACGCCGGAACCGACCACCAGCAGCACCTTGATGCTGACCACCTGGCCGCCATTGAGGGTGCGCGCCGGCCAGCGCAGGCGTCGCCCTTCCACTTCTGGTTCAGTCGGAACGCCGTCCACTTGTGCGGAGTTTTTGATGTATTTGAAGCCCGGCGGAATCTGGTCTTCGATGGCGATATTGGCCAGCGCGCTGGACAGGGTGTTACGTGCGGTCAGCACATAGGGCACCAGCTCGCCACGGCTGACGTTCACTTTTGGCGTGTTCTTGGTCATCACAATGGCGCCGCCCAGAATCGGGTCGAGCGGAATGTGGTTGTTGATCACGTCATCGGAACTGCCGCTCAGGCGGAAGGCCAGGTAGTACTGGGTGGTGCCGCTGCCCACCGGCAGGCCGGCGGCCGAGGCCGGGCATGCGGCCGGGTTGTGGGCAGGAATGCCCGGGCCGGGGGCCGTGGCGCCGTTTTGTACCAGCGTCGGTGCGCCGTTGTTGGTGGCGACCAGCGTGGCCTGGCAGCGTGGAATCAATGCCGAAGGCTGTTGCAGGTAGCCGGCCGGTGGCGTTACTTCCAGTTGGTAGTTGCCGGCCGGTGCGGCCGGGGTCAGGAAGAACTGGTAGAAGCCGTCGCTGCCGGTGCTCTGCACGGCGCTGGCGTTGCCGCCCACCAGGTGCACGGCCGGGTTGAAGCCGCTCGGGCCGATGATGCGCACCACGGCGCCGCCGACCGGTTCGCGGGTCACGGCGTCGTAGACCACGCCGGACGGATCGACCGGCAGGTTCTGTTCAACGATCTGCGCGCCGCCCGTCACCACGATATCGATGGTGCGGGTGGCCGGGTTCACCGTGCCGTTCACCGCACCGTTCGGGTCTTGCGCCACCGGCGTGCCATACGGCGCACGGCTCACGGGGTGGAAGAACGACAGGCTGTAGGCGCCCGGCAACAGGGTGAGTTGGTAGGAGCCGTCGTTGGCTGTGGTCGCGGTGGCGAGCACCTGACCGCCAGCGTTGCGCGCCTCTACCAGCCAGCCTTCAAGGCCACGCTCGTTGGCGTTTTGTTGCTCGTCGCGGCTGACCGATTCAAACCACACCTTGCCCGACACGCTGGCACTGGTGGCTGCGCCGTCGCGCTCGCCGAACAGGTAGCCGACCACATCGGCGCCGTTGATTTGCACGGCGCTGATGGCATCGCTGCCGACGCCGCCAGGTGCACCACCGCCGCTGCCGGCGGTGTCGCGACCATCCTGATAGGCCGCAGGTTGGGTTTCGTTGACGCGGTAGGTGCCGTTGGGCAACCCGTCGAAGCGGTAGGTGCCGTCGGCCGCCGTCACGGTGGTGCAGGCGCTCAGGGGCAACAGGGTGCCGCAAATAGCGGTGCCGTCTGCGGTGGTGCCGCTGAGGGTGACGGTGACGCCGGGAATGCCCTGCTCGTCCGGCTCGCGACTGCCGTTGTCGTTGTTGTCCAGGTACACCAGGCCCGACAGGCTGAAGCCGGTTTCGGCGAAGTCGTAGGCGGTGCCGTCTTCATCGGGCGCCACCACAATGGCGCTGATGCGGTCGCTGCCGCCGGGGTTGTTGGTCGCGGTGCCGCCCAGGCTGCCGGCGCTTTCGCGGCCATCGGCAAAGGCGTTCAGCGGCGCGCTGTTGTTGGCTTGCTGAGTCAGGGTGTAGCCGCTGGGGTCGCTGGCCGGCAGGGTGAACAGGTACGCGCCGGTGGCATCGGTTTGTACGGTGCAGGTGGTTTGCACGGTGCACACGTCTACGCCGTTCAGGGTGTTGCCAGACAGGCTGATGCTCACGCCCTGAATGCCCTTCTCGCCCGCCTCGCAAATGCCGTTGTCATTAGCGTCCACGCACACGCGGCCGGCCAGGCTGGCGCTGACCAATTCGCCGAACAGGTAACCCGTGGCGGCTTCTTCGCGGCCCAGGGCGATGGCGCGCACTTCGTCGGTGCTGCCGGTCTGCACATGGGTGCCGCCGGCGGTGCCAACGGTGTCGCGGCCGTCGAAATAGCCGGTGGGCAGCACTTCGGTGACGGTGTAACCAGCGGCGTCCGCCGAGTTCAAGTTGTCGAAAATGAAGCTGCCGTTGGCGATGGTTTGTACGGTCACGTCCACGGCGTTGCCGTAGGCGTCGTTACCGGTCAGGCGCACGGCGGCGTTGGGAATCGGGTTTTCACCGGCACCAAAGGCGCCGTCGTTGTTGCCGTCGACAAACACGCTGCCGGCGATGCTGGACTTGATCACCCGCACGGTGCCGCAAGCGCTGACGTTGTTGCCCGACACCGGGTCGATCTGGTCGGTGGTGGCGGTGGCGCAGGTTTGCGCGGTGCCGCCGGTGGGGTAGCTGATAAAGCGAACGGGCGCGGTGACGATGGGTTTGGCGCCGGCGGTCACGGTGCCGAAATCGCACGCCAGGGCCTGGCCGGTGACGGTGCAGGTGCCGCTGGTGTTATCCACCGTGTTGGTCCAGGTCACCGGCGAGCCGCTGATGTATTCCATCTCCGACGGCAGCGTGCTGCTGAGGTCGGTTTGCCCGGAGGTGCCCGGCCCGTTGTTGTCCACTTCGAAGCGCCAGTTGAACGGCTCGCGCACTTCCACCGGGCCTTGGTTCGGCACGGTGATGGCGATGTCGGAACGCACGCGGATGGTGGTGGTTTCGGTGTCGGCGTCGTCGGCCGGGTTGGTGTCGTTTTCGTTGGTGAACACTTCGGCGCGGGTGCTGACGGTGTAGCCGCTGGTGTCCGGAATGGTCAGGGCGCGGAAGGTCAGGTAGCGCGAAATGCTGGCGCCGGTAGTCAGTTGCGCATCGCTGCCGGTGAATACGCAGTTCACGGTCATCGTCGCCGGGCCGGTGACGCTGCTGCCCACTTGGTCGCAGATGCCCAGGTCGGCGCCGCCCGCTGCCGTGGCGATGCCGTTGAAGCGCATGGTTTTGCCGGCCGGTGGCGTCATGGCGTAGCTGAAGCGCAAACCGGTGGCCAGCGACGGGCCCTGGTTGGTGATGCGCGCCAGGTAGTCGATGTCGTTGTTGGCGTTGTTGCCGCCGCTGGTGGGGTCAAAACCCAGCGGGTCGGGACCGGCTGGCGCGTTGTCGTTGGTGACGATCAACACGTTAAGCGCGGCGTTACTCACGGTCAGGCTGGCGGTGGCGAAGTTGCCCTGGGTGCCACGGGTGACCGAGGCGTCGGTGCCGATGTCGCCGGTTACGCCGCTCAGGTCTTCGGCGGTGGTGGTGCTGTACACGCGCGCCTGGTTGGTCAGCGTGGCGCTGCCTTGCGAACCGCTTTGCCAGTTGGGGCGGACCACCACGCTGATGGTGCGTTGCTCGCCCGAGGGCAAGGTGAAGTTGCTGCACGTAAGCGTTTGCGTGCCGGCGTTGCTGTACGAGGTGTTGGCAGTAAGACCGGAGCAAGTGCCACCGCCCGTGGCGCTGGCAGAAATAAAGGTGAAGCCCGGCGCGCCGTTGCCAATCAGGAAGTCATCTTTGACCACCACGTTCTGCGCCGTGCTTGGACCGACGTTGCGGAACGTCAGGGTGTAGGTAGCGTTGGTGCCCGCCTCCAGCGTGGTAGGCGTGACCACTTTGGACACCATGTTCAGGTCGGCAATCGGCTGAATGCGCACATCCACCGAGGCCACGTTGTTGCCGCGATTCGGGTCGCCCTGGCTGGTGGAATACACCGAGGCCTGGTTGGTGAAATCGCCGTCGTTAAGGGCGCGAGCCATGGGGATGCTGACGGTAACGGTGTCGCCGGTTTTCAGCACGCCGCCGTTCTGGTCACAGCTGACCAGGCCGCTGCCGTTTACGGCGCAGGCAAAGGTGGCGGTCGAACCGTTGGTGTTGCTGACCACTGAAGTGACGGTGCCCACCACCGTGCCGGTGCGGTAGGCCGGCAGTTGGTCGCGCACTTGCAGGTCAACGGCGTCGATGGGGTTGCTGTTGCTGTCGCCCAGGTTGCGCACCACCAGGCTGTAGGTCAGCGTGTTTTCGGTGTTGAGCAAGGTGACGCGGTTGCCCGGCGCCGTGGTGGTGTTGGACGGCGTGGTCACCGACTTGGCAATGGCCAGGTCCACCGAAGCGGTGGCAGCGGTGGCGGTCACCGAGGCGGAGATCACGCCGATGCTGTTCCATTGGCCGGGGTGGGCGATGGTGGCGGAGTTGCTCAACACGCCGGCCTGCTCGGCGCGGGTGATGATCACCAGCGGGTTGTTGTCGGCGTTGCGCACAGGAATAGGCGCGGTGTTGGTACAGGCCACCGAGGTACGGCCGGCGCTTGGCACGCCCGGTTGCGCGGTGCAATTCCAGGGGCCGCTGGCGCTGACGAAGGTTTCCTGGTTGTCGTTGAGCACGTCGGTCAGCGTCACGCTGCCGGTTTGCGCCGCGTACGGACCCTGCACGTTGGTCACGCGCAAGGTGCTGGTCATGTTGGTGCCAATGGCCACCGGGTTCGGCGCTTTGGTTTTGGTGAAGGCCAAGTCCACAGCGTTGTCGGGGCTGACCAGCAGCGGACGGGTGGCCGTGTTGTTGCTCGGCAGCGGATCAACCGGGCCGGCCGCGCCGCCGGTGATCACCGCGCGGTTGTCGTTCGGGCCGCTGTAAGACGTCGGCGTGGCGTCGTTCGGCGCCGTGGCCGTTACGGTAATGGTGTTGCTGCGCCCGCTGGCGTAGCTGCCCGCGAATGGGCAGGTCAGCAGTTGGCCGCTCCAGGTGCAGGCGCCCCACCCTGCCCCGCTTGGCGTGGCGGTACCGGGGGTGAAACCGGCCGGCAGTTGGAAGGTGACGTTAAGGCCATCGGTGGCCGGGCTCGGGCCGGCGTTCACGGCGGTGAGCACGTAGGTCACGGTTTCGCCCGGTTCAACGGGAGACGGCGACGGCACGGCCTGGGTGATTTGCAGATCGGCGCCGGGGCTGACGCTGACGCTGGCGCTGCTGCTGTTGTTGTTGCCGTTCGGGTCGGCGGTGGCGGAGCTAATGGTGCCGCTTACCGACACGTTGCCGCTGGTGACCGAGTTGGACAGCCGCGTGACAATCGACAGTGGCGGGTAGTTACCGCCGGACGCCAGACTCAGCGGCCGCAAGCAACTCACCACTTGGCCGTTGATGGCGCAGCCCCAGCCGCTGCCAGAGGCGGACTGGTAAGTCAGCGTGGCCGGCAAGGTGGTGGTGAAGGTCTGGTTAGTGGCGGCGTCGGGGCCGGCGTTGCCGCCGTTGACGGTCCAGGTGATGTCGCTGCCGCCAGGAGCGCTGGCCGGGCCGGTGACCACAGCCGACAAGTCGGCGCCATTGTTGATGGTGGCGCTGCAGGTTTGCTGGTTGTTGGCCGGGTTCGGGTCGGTGTCGCCGGAGCCTGCGGTGAATACGGCGTTGCTGCTGATGCTCGGGCCGGTGGGCGCCGAGGTGCGCAGTTGCAAGCGCACGGTGCCGCTGGACGCGCCGGCAAGCGTTGGAAATGCGCACGTCACTTCGCCAGGCGTGGCGCCGTCATGGGTACAGCCAGCCGAGGCCGAACCCGGCACATAGCTGGCGGTGGCCGGCAACGGAATACGAATGGACGCGCCGCTGGCAGCCGCCGACGAGCCGTTCTCGTAGTTCAGGTCGACGGTGACCACGCCACCGCGAATGCCGGGGTTGGGGCTGGTCAAACATTGCGTCAGGCTCAAATCGGTGGTGGCCGCCTGCGCCGCCCCGGTCATTGCCCAGACTGTTGCCAACACGGCGCCGTACAAGCGCTTCCTGCGAATCAAACCCGACACAACGCGACTCTCCCTATGGTGCCAAACGGGCCTTCTGCGCTTTGCAAAGCAAAACGCTCCTAGAGCCGGGCGGCAGATGCCGCAGCCCTGAAGGTCATTACGGTGGCGTCAAAAAAGTGCGGCGAAGATCGGCGAACGCAGACCCGCGAACAAGCCGCGAACCGGCAACTGAACGGTGCGCAAAAACGCACGACCGTCCGCGCCGGCAAAGGTCTGTTGAGCAGGGAAAACACAGGAGGAAATGGGCGAAGCGCCGCTACGCATGGGCTCGCTTAGCAGGCGCCGGCACATACCGGCTTTTGCCTGGGCGGACGGCAAAAGTCGCTTTGGCAAACCCAGCGGCGACCGGCGGCATGAACCATTTTTTCAGTAGCGTGTCCGCAGCGTCACGCCGGCGGTGCGTGGGTCGCCCACCAACACGCCATAATCGCCGGCGCCGAGTTGGGCGTACACCGCCGTCAGGTAACGCTCGTCGAACAGGTTGCGCACCCAGAATTCGGCACTCCAGCTGGCGTCGTTTTCACGCACGCCAAGGCGCAGGTTGGTGAGGCTGCGCGAGGGCAGCTCACTGCCCGGCCCGCCTTCGAGCGTGCCCTGGTAGCTGCTGCGAAAGCTGTAGTCCAGGCCGAGATAGTGTTGCCAACCGGGCAACCATGGTCGGTGATATTCCAGCCCCGCTGTGGCGCTCCAGCGCGGCGCGTTGAATAGCCGCTCGCCGCTGCGATCACAGGTCAGTTGCTGCGAACCGGGGCTGCACGGGGCGTTGTCGAAGTCGGCGTAACGGGCGTCGCTGAGTGCCACGCCCAGGCGCAGGTCCAGACGCTCGGTGGCACGCAGGGCGCCGTCCAGTTCCACGCCGCGAAGGCGCACCTGGCCGACGTTGATCAGGTTGTTGCGAATCGGTGGCGAGAATTGGTCGACCGGCGCCGAGTTCGACAGCGCCTGGTAGTCATCGACATCGGTCTGGTACAGCGCCAGGTCCAGCGAGGCGCGCTCGTTCCAAAAGCTGCGTTTCAGTCCTACCTCGTAGGCCGTGGCGCGCTCGGAATCAAAGGTCGGCTGGGCGCCCGGTTGAATCACTTCCAGGTTAATGCCACCGGCTTTGTAACCGCGCGAGGCGCTGGCGTAACCCAGCAGCTCATCGGTAAAGCGGTAGCTGAGGGCCAGTTGGCCGGAGACGTTGTGCTCGTCAATGTCATCGTCGCGGTAATAGCCATACGGCTTGCCCAACGTGGTGTCGCGCAACAGCTGCCCGCCAATGCGCGAGACCAGATCATTGCCCAACGGCGCAAGACCGGACACCGAGCGCGACAACCAGCCGTGTTTTTTCTCGCGGCTGTAACGCAAGCCCGGAGTGATATCCAAGCGCTCGGTGGCGTGCCAGGTGAACTGACCAAACACGGCCTGGCTGACGCTGGTTTGCTCACCGTCGAATGCCTGGCGCGAACCCGCCAGCAAAGATTTGGGAATCATCGAGGGGCGAATGCCGAGCAGCTTCACTTCCGGCCGGTCGCCGAGGAAAAACGCGGCGGCATCGTCACCGAAGCCAACATCGACCTGCCGGTTGAAATGTTGCTTCAGGTAATACGCGCCTACCACGTACTCCAGCGTGTCGCCGAGCGAATCGCTCAGGCGCAATTCCTGACTGAACTGGTGGTGGTCGAGTTCGGCGCCGACCTTGGCGATGTCCAGACCACCGCCGTCGCCGTCCAGGTCAGTGCTGTAACGCCAGTCGCGGTAGCCGCTGATGCTGGTGAGCGTGGCGCCGTTTCCAAGCTGCTGGTCAAGCTGCAGCGTCACGGCGTTTTGCAGGGTTTGCGTGCTGTTGCGTTGGTCTTGCTGCACCTCGCGTTTGTACGGGTCGACCTTCAGCGGTCGGTAACCGACGTACGCCGCGCGCTGCAAGGTTTGTTGGCTGTAGTGGCTGGGCAGGAACACGTTGCTGTGCTCGTCTTGCCAACCGTATTCGCCGATCAGGCGCGCGCTGAACGTGTCGGTTGGGGTGAACAGCAACTGGCCGCGAACGCCTTGGCGATTTTGATTGGCGAGGTCATGGCCGTCGTAGCGGTTGTCGATCAGGCCGTCGCGACTGACGTCAAACGCAGTCAGGCGTCCGGCCAGCACGCCGTCCACCAGCGGCCCGGAAAACGTGCCGCGATACTGCTCGGTGCCGTGCTCGCCATAGGTGATTTCGGCGTTGCCTTCGGGGGTGAACGTGGGCGCGCGGCTGAACACATTCACCGCACCAGCCGTGGTGTTTTTGCCGTACAGCGTGCCTTGCGGGCCGCGCAGCACTTCGATGCGCTCAATGTCGGTCAGCTCGGAAACCGACATTCCGGCACGGCCCAGGTACACGCCATCGAGAAACACCCCGACGCTGCCTTCCAGGCCATCGTTATAAGCGCTGGAGCCCAAGCCGCGAATGCCGTAACTGGCGTAGCGCTGGTTGGGCACAGACACCAGCAAGGCCGGCACTGCCTGTTGAATGGCTTCCATGTCGTGCAGCGCTTGTGCGTCGAGGCGCTCGCCGTCGAGCACGTTCATGGCCACCGGCACATCGCCGGCGCGTTCGTCACGGTGGCGGGCGCTGACCCGCACCTCTTCCAGTTGCAGCGGCTCGCTCACGGCAACCGCTTGAGGCTTTTCCTCGGCGACAGGCAAGCCGCCCGGCAGCAGAAAAGCCAAGAGTGCAGCAGAGGTTTTCACGCTGGGTATGGAGCGGCGCATCAGCGGGTCAGCGCCTCGTGTTTGCTACAGCTCCAGCGTTCGATGCAGGCCAGCAACTCGCCACTGCCCACCGGCTTGAGCAACACCGCATCGAAACGCTCGGTCGCGCCAGCCGGCGGCCTGGCCGGGGATGCGGAATACAGCAAGGCTGGCAAGTGCGGGTAACGCTGACGCACCTCGGCGAGCAATGCCCAGCCGTCCATGCCGGGCATGTTCTGGTCGCAGATCAACAGGCAGTACGGCGCATTCGCAAGGCATTCCAGGACGCTGGGGCCATCGGCGGCCACATCCACATCGAAGTTGTAGCCGGCGAGCAGATCGAACAGGGTTTCGCGGTTATGGGCCACGTCGTCGACCACAAGAATGCGCCGCTCGCCGCCATCGACAGTGCCGCCGTGGCTGTCGAGCAGGCCGCTTTCCAGTTCATCTTCGGCCGCCAGCTCCAGGCTGAGGTCAAAGGTGAAGCGGCTGCCCACGCCATCGGGCGCATCAAGCTTGAGTTCCGCGCCCATGTGCAGCAGCAGTTGGCTGACGATTGAAAGACCGAGGCCGGTGCCCTGGAACTGCGCGGCATTGCGGCCACGGCGAAACGGCAGCAGCAAGTGCTCGCGCTCGTCGGGATGAATGCCGATGCCGGTATCGGTGACGGCAAAGCGCACCACCGCGCTGCCGGCTTCCGTTCGCAGGCACTCGACCTCGAAGCGAATATCGCCGTCGTGAGTGAATTTGGCGGCATTGCTCAGCAGGTTGATCAGCACCTGGCGCAAGCGCTGGAAATCGGCACGCACCAGCGGCGGCAGGTCATCGCCGAGGTGGCAGGCGAAGCGGTTGCCCTGGCGCTGGGCGAGGAACGCCGCTTCCTCTTCGATCTCGCGCAGAAAGCCGTACAGGTAACCGGGCGCGAGGGTCAGTTCCATTTGCTGCAACTCGCTGCGGGAGAACTCCAGCAGCTCATCGATCATTTCCAGTTGCTGGCGGGCGTGGCGCTCGATTTTGCGCGGGTAGTCCCGCGACTCGCCGCCCTGCAGCAGCCGCGCGTAATCAATGATGCCCACCAAGGGCGAGCGCAAGTCATGGCTGATGCGCGCCATCAGCGAGCTGCGCGCTTGCAACGATTCGCGCAGCTGGCGGGTGCGGCGCTCCACCGTGCTTTCCAGGCGCTCGTGCTCGGCCTGACGCTGCACGTTGAGATCGGTGAGCGCGCGGTTTTCCCGGCGGCGGCTGAGGATCACTTCGGTGATCAGCGTGCACACCAACAGCACCACGCCGGGCAACGTGGACGACAGGCTGAGAAACGCATCGCGCGATTGGCCGGGCAGCACGTCGTTGAGCGAAAGCACATAGCGCACCACAAACTGCACGGTGTACAACGCCGGCACCGCGTAGGCCATCCAGCGCAACCGCACGCCCTGGCGCCAAGCGGCGAACAGCGTGGCCGGCAGTAGCGCATAGATGCCCACGCGCACTACCCACTCAACGAAGATTCGCCCATCCGGCCGCGCCACAAACCAGTCCCAGGCGTAACCGGCGAGGTAAGCCAGCAGCAGCAGGTTGAACAGGTGGCGCCACACCGCCGGCAGCCGGCGCACCTCCAGCAATAACCGCGCGTAACCGAGCAAGCAGATAAACGAGAGAATGCTGATCAGCGTGGTGATCTCCAGCGACCAGCGCAGCAAGCTCGGCCACACCACCAGATAGCCGTTGATGACGGCGGTAAGCAGCAAGTAAAAACACACCACGCCGGCATGGGCTTGCAACAGCCGCGAGCCGAGAATCCAGCCGACAATCAGGCTGAACGGCACAATCAGCAGCACGATGCCCAGGGTCACGCCGTCGGCCAGGTACACCGACTGGCGCTGCTCAAGCAGTGCGTCGTCGGTCCATAGCGTGGGCGCCAGAATAAACAGCGACGGGCCGGCCACCCGAACCAGCACCGTGCCCTGCTCGCCGGCTGCCAACGCCACGGGAAAACGCGGCTGACGATCCGCCACCGGCCATTGCTCCAGCGGATACGCGCTGCCAGCACGCATGGCCGCCACCTGTGCGCCGCGCTGCACGAACACCTGAACATCATGCAAGCGCGGGTTGCCGACCGTGAGCCAGCGCTGGCAAGCCTCTGCACCGTCGTTGCGGATTGCCAGGCGCAGCCAATACGCGGTGCGGCCGTACTCGCGCACCACGGGCAAGCGTTGCTGGGTGACAAACGCGTCGCTGGCTTGCACCTGCTCCAGCGTCAGGGCGGCGCTGGGGTCTTCAAGCAGTTGCACGTGGCCGCTCAGGTCGGTTTTGCCGCTGCCACACAGCGGCATGGCCAGCGTCAGCGACGAGCAGCACAGCGTGATGAGCAGAACAACCAAGCGGATCATTGTGCAGCCGGCACCGCATCCTGCATTTGCTGGCGGAATTGGCTGGGGGTGATGCCCTGGCGTTCACGAAATGCAGTGGTGAAATTGCAGGCGCTGCGAAAACCCACCAACTCGGCGATGTCTTGCATGCTCATGGCGCTGTCGGCCAACAGCTCTTGCGCACGGCGGATACGCGCGTCGCGCACATAGGCGAACACGGTGGTGCCCAGGTGCTCACGGAAAATCGTCGACAGGCGTTTGTCATGGGTGCCGACTTTGCGCGCCAGGTCGGCCAAGGACGGCAACTCGTCAAGGCTTTGACCAATCAGGCGCATGGCAGCGCGCAGAATCAGTTCGTCGGGCGAGGCGGATTCAGCCGGTGAATGACTGGGCATAACCGCCGTTTCGCGCCAGGCCAGTTGCAGATGGATGCGCATACGCGCCAGCACTTCCTGCGGCTCGCACGACTTCAGCACGTAATCCACACCGCCCAGCGACAAGCCCTCCAGACGCTCTTCAAGCGAACCGGCGGACGTCAGGTAAATGATCGGCACGCGCTGGGTGGCCGGCGCCTCACGCAGCAAACGGCCAAGGGTGAAGCCGTCCATTTGCGGCATACGCACATCCAGCAGAATCAGGTCGGGGCGCAGTGCCAGGGCGCGTTGATAGCCCTGCCGGGCATCGGTCGCCAGCGACAGGCGCCAGGGTTGGGCGCGCAGCAGCGTCAATAACGAGCGGATGTCTTCCGGCACATCATCGATCACCAAAATCTGCGGCACATAACTGGCCGGCATGCTCATGTTTCCATCCCCCTGCTGCGCACTTCGCCCTGATTTGGGCAGCGTCCCCGCATTCAAAAGCCCCACCCGTGGATTCAAAGGTGGGCGGTTTGCGGGGCCGCTACGATAGCGCAACAAACACAGGGGGAAACATGCCCAAGCTCGCGAAATCCGACAACCAACCGTTGTTCAGGCAGCAACCCAAGGCCGTAACCCACGCCAATTTGCTGGGCGACCTGTACTGGTACGTGTGCGTGATCGAAGCGGGCGGTTTTTCCGCCGCCGCCGAGCAAACCGGCGTCGGCAAATCGAGCTTGAGCCGGCGCATCGCGCAGTTGGAACGTCAACTCAACGCGCAGCTGCTCAACCGCAGCGCCCGGCTATGCACCATGACCACCATCGGCGAGCAGGTTTACCGCCACGCGCTGGACATGGTCGCCGCGCTCGACGCCGTGCTGCTCAGCGCCCAGGAATCGGCGACCCTGCCCGGCGGTTTGCTGAAACTGGCCGTGCCGAGCGCCCTGGCCGACTGGGCACTGGCGACCATGGCCAGCTTCCAGCGTCGTCACCCCGAAGTGCAGTTCGCCCTGAGCGTGGAAGACGGCCCGATAGACCTGGGCGTGAAACGCCTCGACCTGGCGCTGACGCTCGGCGCCGTTTCGACCACCAGCAGCTCCATGGTTGCCCGTGAACTGGCCGAACTGAACATGGCCATCGTCGCCAGCTCGGCGCTGATGAAACAACTGGGCCACCCCAAGAAACTGGCCACCGTGAACGACCAGCAACTGATCACCACCGGCAGCGCCGCCCTGCCCGACCCGTGGCAACTGGCCTACGACACCCGCCGCATCAGCCACCCGGCGCTGGTAGTGGAGTCGGCGCAGACCGCGCTGAAAGCCGCGTGTGCCGGGCTGGGTCTGGCGTACTTGCCGCTGCACACCTGCCAGGCAGAACTGGCCGCGCAGCGGTTGGAACTGGCGTGCCCGAATGAAGCAGTTGGCGTGGTGACGCTGCGGGCCCTGACGTTGCCGCATAAAGGCATTTCCTCCGCGACGCGGCATTTTATTGAGCATGTGAAGCAGGCGTTGCAGGGGGCGGGGTTTTGAAGCGTTTGCGGCGGTGATCAGCGTTTGCAGGAATCGCGGCTAAAGCCGCTCCCACAACAGCAACAGCAACCTGTAGAAGCGGCTTTAGCCGCGATGCGCCGGTCCTGCAAAATCCAAATTCCAAGCCAGCACACCGCCCCGTAGGAGCTAGCTTGCTAGCGAACCCTGCAAACGAAGGTCAAGAATTCCTTTTCCAGGGTTCGCCACCAAGGTGGCTCCTACAAAAGCGGCTTTTGCATTCGCTCCCAAAGGCCCCTCACCCGCCCTTCGGGCACCCTCTCCCGCGAGCGGGCGAGGGGATTGTTCAGCCACCGCGATCGGCTCGGCTCCCCTCTGCCCGCTAGGTCGGCCGGACAGGCGAGAGGGGCTGGGGGTGAGGGGTTTGCGTTTGCCGCAAAAGGCCCCTCTCCCGCCCAGCGGCCACCGGCAACATTGCGCTTGGCTTTTCGCTTAACGACTAGCACGAGGATCGGCGCCTCACTTTACTCTACGACGCGGCCTGACTTCTTTACTGACAAATTCACCTCGGCAAATATCGATCCTGGGACTTTATAAAGCTTTCGAAACCCTTGGAGTTATATATATCGAGACAACTACAAAACACAATTTTATCGTTCGTATATTTGCTGACCAAAGCTACATTTTTATACGCGTGAAGCATATATGCCGCGGTTGCAACATAGGGATCATGCAGGACCTCCAGCGTGTCTTCGTCTTGCATAACCAAATGTGCCCCCTTGCCCATAGTGGAATAGGCGCCCACGGCGCGGCCGATATCGGCTTGCATCGCAGAATTTTCTTCGAACTGGCTTAATACGCAAGTGGCCAGACCATAGTCTTTGAGCATAATTCGGGCCGCGCCGACGTCAACCCCCTTCGATAAAGCGCCCCAAGAAAACAGCAGCAACGACAATAAATAAAGTCTTGAATACATTATCCTTTCAGCTCCCAGAACATAACTCCATGCAGTTTGACTTGTGGATTATCGTAGGTATGACTGTCGTGACGGTGGTAGTCAGAGCCGTCACCGGTCTCGCTACCATTCCAAAGGGTTACGTGGCCGGAAGCGTTTTCCCATCCGCTAATCTCCATTGCAAGAATGCCTTTCTTACCTGCAATAAGATCGATACTGCTCTGATCGGGCTTACCCCAATTATGCCGAAGGAATGCAGCAAAGTCTGAAACCTTCATTATATAAGCAAGTTGATCAGCGCCCTTTAATCGATAAATCGGTGTGTCTTTTACAATGATCCCTTTAGGAATTGAATACCCTCCATAATTGAATGCTCGACTTAATCTTAAAGCGCACGCATTTGCATAGCCAGAAGGATTGTCTGCCCTCGCCGCCTCCACACTTCCACCAACAAGCTTATAAACATCAACAGACCCTTTATTAGCGACCTCCGCATAAGAACTCCATAAAGTGCTAAAACGAGGCCTGTTGATCCTAACAACAACAGATGTCTCGCCAGAACTGATCGCAACACTGCCCATTACGCTTCGCCTTCCATGTTAATAAGATCACTTGAAAATGCGCTTGGAAAAACAGCAACCCCCCTAGCATCTACAATTCCAGACAGCACCTTTTTTAATCACTCCGCTAACGTTCAGGGTAACTACCTCACCGTCAAGATACCCAGAAGTTTCAACACGGATATTCAAATCGGTATAAAACCGGGAGACCGAATCAATGGGCGTGTGTGCATCGCCGTAAGTAAGCAAAATTCTGTTAACCCGCTTCGAACGTTTTAATACAGTCGTAGCGCCTGAAAAATTTGCTTTACTACCCTCGGCACCCCGATAGAAGGCGGTGTTTTCGCTATGGTAGACGGCGGTGTAAACCGACGGAATCAACCGAGCTCTGCAGGGGCAATTGCTCAGACTATCTAGCGTCCCAGCCATAAGTCTTCCATGGCTCACCATGTGCGAAATGCCACCAACTATCCGGTATATTTTTCCGTCTACCCCACAAGTAACGCGATCACCGGCGCAGGCATGAAGCAAACCAAACATATTGATCCTGCTATCGCCATCGAGAACTTTCCCACCACAGGTAGTTCTATCACCCTGACCAATAAAATGTCCTTCACTCATGGTGATGCTCTCCGTTTGTTGCGATTAGCCAAAATATTCTTGGCGGCAGTGCTTAAGGGGGAGCGGGAAACAGATTCCGCCACCAAACTGGCAATAGAATGAGAGAGCGGAATGTCTTGCCCATCCGGGCGTCTCGTTCGTTATATGTTTGAACGTTGAAAGTACGGCGCATGGACAGTGCTAACTACCGGATGTGGCCGAGGGAGTTGTGCGACGGGGCGGATCTAGGAGCGGTAACGTTCGCAATTAACGGATTTTTTTCTTGGACGGAATAATGGATTGTCGTTGCGGGAATTGCGTTTGCTTCAAATCCGTTTCTACTAGCGCAACAGCGACAACGACTAATGCTGCAAATAAGCGCGGACTTTATCGCCATGGGCCGAGCTGCAAGCCTTGTTTTGTGTCCGCAGCCACCCCCCCCTCTCCCGCTAGCGTGCGAGGAGATTGTTCGGCTACCGCGTTCCATTATTTGCCACCTCTACAAGCGCTCCACAGCCGCCCTGTTCTAAGATGCCGCCCACACCGTCACAAGGAACGCCGGCGCCATGCAACCCTCTTTCGAGCCGCTGATTCATATCGATTGGAAACTCCCGGGCGGGGAGTTGCTGTCGTTGTTCCAGCATTACTACCCGGACCTGCCGCTGTTCGCCGGCCCTTCGTTTGAAGCCTTGGTCGATGAGTTTTGCAATGAAATGCCGGAACGCTGCCTGGATGCGTTGGCGCCTTTGTTAGCGGCGCAGGGGTATGACCTGTGGAACCTGGACGCCGGTGCCGACGATTACCGCCCAGTGATCGTGCCCACTGCACTGCGCCAGGCGTTTGCCGAGCACTGGGAAAGCCATCCCGGCGATTTAGAACTGACGCCGTGCCTGATTGAGCCGCCCGCGCCCGCCGCGAAAAAGCCCAAAGCTAAACGCATCAAGCTCAAGTGGTTGCACGAGGTCCACGAGTACCCAGGGCCCACGTATTTCGACGAGTCGCAGTTCAGCAATGGCTACGCCGCCATCACTGAAGAAGACGAAGGCCAGTGGCTGTGCTTTCTAATCGATTACAACCAATGGCCGCCCACTGAGCAGGACATGCTGGAAAACCGCAGCGACGACATCGACGGCGCGGACTTGCGGCTGCTGGAGGCCAGCGCCGAGCACAGCCTGTGGAAGCGCCGCGTTGTGTCTGGCGATTACAGCCACGATGATCGCTATGTGTATGAGCTGCGCCGTGGCGATGATATTCAGCCGTTCGGCCCGGCCGGCGAGCAATGGCCGGGGTTTGAAATACCGGGCCTGGTGGTGGAAGGCGAAATCTTCGAACGCCAGCGCCTGTATGAGCCCAGCCCGCTGACCCGCGTGTGGCGCATTACGCCAACTGGCAGCGAGGTCATTTTCGAGTTTGAGGACGAGCTGACCCTGCTGTCGTTCGGCCCGGGCCGCCTGTTGTTTATGCAGCACAACGGTTCGGGTTGCTGGGTTTGGAACCGGCAGACGCAACAGGTCAGCCAAGGCCAACCCCTGCCCTGCTCCGCCTATCAGCTTCGCGCCGCCAGCGCTTATTTAGGCGATGACGAGGTGCTGCTGTTCAGTGAAAGTCATCGGCAGAATCCCGAGCACAACGGTTACCAGGAGACCGTGTTGCAGGCCTGGCGCTTCAATGTGCAGAGCGGCGCCGCGCGCAAGGCGTTGCTGGACGGCTTTGGCACCGAGGTGCAGCAGGAAACGCGGATGCTCGTCACCCAGCCCAAGCACAGCATCACGCTGCGCACGTTCCAGGGGCAGTTACAGGTTTGCCGGGGGCATGGCGAGTGGTGGTTGTGGACATACCGCTCCAACACGTTCGGCACCCACACCTTGGCGTGGTGGTGGAATCAACGCAGCCACGAGGTGGTGAAGCTGACCAGCCTCGACATACCGCGGGTAAAACCTGAGGTGCGCTATGTGCCTGCGCAGGACCGTTACCTGGCCTTCGAGACCGATTTCGTGGCCAGGCTGCCGGACTTCGCCGACATGCTCCAGGCCAAGGGCGCCGAGGTGCTGAGCTTCGAATAAACCTGGGCTTATGACGCAGCCGGCGCGGTCAGGTAGGCCACCAGGGTGTCGGCGCATGCGGTGATGGCGCCGTCGAGGACCATTTCGTAGCCATGGGTATTTTCGGTGGGAATGGCCAGGCAACCGGCTTGCGCCACCATGCCCTGGGCCATCACGGCGCTAGCGTCGGAGGCAAAATCCACCAGCAAGGCGAACTGCGGTGTGTAGCCACAACGCTCGGCGGCGTGGGCCAGTTCGGTGGCGACGGCGCGCGTGTAATAGCCCTTCTGATCGCCCGTGTTGATGATCGGGTTCACGCTCAAGGCGGTGCCGTATTCATCCACCACCGGGCCAACTTCAACGGCGATTGCCACGTCGCACGCCAAGGTGGCGGCGGCATAGGCGGCGCCCGCGTTGCTCTCTTCTTCCAAGGTGGTGAACACGAAATACACCGGACGTGTCAGCTCGCCCCGGCGCTCGGCCAGCGCTTGCGCCGCTTGCAGCACGGCCGCCACGGGGGCGCGGTCGTCCATAAAATGCGCAGCCAAGGAGTCGTTCACCCGCCAGGGCGTGCGCCAGTGTTTACTCAGCACCACGCGCACGCCGGGCCGCACGCCGAGGCGTTTCAAGGCTTGCGGCGATTGGCGGGTGATCACGTGCACATCGGCCCATTTCACCGCGCCGCTTTGCACGTCTTTGCCTTGCAAAGAGCCGCTGGTTTCGTGCATCGAGCCAAACGACAACACGCCCGGCAGCAGGTCCTCGTCAGCCATGATTTCCACCGGGCACATGCCAAAGTTCACCGGGTTGGCGCCGCCCAAGGCGATCACGCGCAAGGTGCCGTCGGGCTCTACTCGTTTGACCACCATGGCGATTTCATCCATGTGCGCCATCACGCTCACGCCATGTTCAGGGGCAGCGCCGGCGCAGGCGGCTGCGCCAATCACGCCGAGCACGTTGCCGGCCGAATCGACCCACACGTCGTCGCAGTGGCGTTGCAGTTCTTCCAGGCAGATGGCGCGCACTTCGTCTTCCTGGCCGCCAGGGCCGCGCGCGGCGAGCAGGCGGGTGAGCAAATGCTGCTCGCGTTGGAGCGAATCGTGGCTGTGGTCAGTCATGCAGCGGCCTCTGTCACTTCATGCCCAGACGCTTGCGCATCTGCGCGGTAATGGTTTGCTTGACCTTGCCATAGCCTTCCCACGGGTCATCGCCCAACTCGCCGAGGCGTTCGTGCAGGTTATGGATGGTCCATTGGTTGGCGCTTTTCAGCTCGAAAATTTCGTCACGGTAAATCGGCACCGACACCGGCAAGCCTTCACGGGTGCGCACCGCGTAGGCGCCGATGGTGGTCGCGCCCTGGCTGTTGCGCAGGTAGTCGATGAAGATTTTACCGATGCGATTCTTCGGCCCGGACACCGCTGAGAAACGGTCAGGCATCAGGTGCGCCATGTGCTGCACGATGCGCTGACTGAAGTTTTTCACCGCTTCCCAACTGTCTTTTGGCTTGAGCGGCACCACCAGGTGAATGCCTTTGCCGCCGCTGGTTTTCAAGAATGATTTCAAGCCCAGTTCATCGAGCAAGGCCTGGGTCAGCTGCGTGGCTTCAACCATGGCTTTCCAGGGCAGCGCCGGGTCCGGGTCGAGGTCGAGCACAAAGCGGTCGGGGTGCTGGAAGTCGGCCGACGTGGCGTTCCAGGTGTGCAGTTCGATGGTGCTCATTTGCACGGCGCCAATCAGCGCTTCGGGGTTGTTGATCATCATCACCGGCTGGCCGGCGAATTCCTTGCCCATCGATTCGATGCCGGGAATGGCCAGCTTTTCCGCGTTCTTTTGAAAGAACAATTCGCCGGCAATGCCTTCCGGTGCCCGCACCAGCGCCACGGGGCGATGCAGTAGGTGCGGCAGAATCCATTCGGCGACGCTGGCGTAATACTCGACCAACTGCATCTTGGTGGAGCCGCTGGTGGCGTCGATTACCCGCTCGGGGTGGGTGATGCGGATCTGCTCGTTGCCCTTGGTTACGGCCAGCTTGGCTTTAGGCTTGGCTTGCGCTTTAGGCTTGGCCGCAGCCTTCGTTTCTGGCTCAGCTTTAGCGGCGCTTTTGCTTTTGGCTTTGGCCGGCGGCGCTTTCGGGGTTTCTTCGGTGATCTGTTCAGCCGGTTTGTCGTTGCGCAGGCCGTGGAATACGGCGTGGCGCACGGAGCCGTCGCGGGTCATCTCGGCAAACGCCACCTCGGCCAGCAACGCCGGTTTCAGCCAGTGCACACCGCGAAATTCGGAGCCGGTTGGCGGGTTGGCGAACGCTGGTTTTTTCACTTCCAGGGGTTTGAGTTGTGCGTGAACGGTGGCCAGGGTGCGCTCATTGAAGCCGGTGCCAACCTTGCCGGCGTAGCGCAGCTCGCCGCTGTCTTTGTCATGCAGGCCCAGCAGCAACGCACCAAATGCGCTGCGGCTGCCTTTGGGCTCGGTGAAGCCGACGATGACGAACTCTTGCCGGTGTTTGCACTTGAGCTTGATCCAGTCATCGCTGCGCCGGCTCACATAGCGACTGCCCACGCGCTTGCCGATCAGCCCTTCCAGTTGCATTTGGCAGGCGCTGTTGAGCATGGCCTCGGGGGATTCTTCGAAGTCAGCGGAAAAGCGCACCACTTCGTCTTCGCTGCGTTCGAGCACCTGCTCCAGGGCGGCGCGGCGCTGTTCCACTGGCACCTCGCGCAGGTCCATGCCGTTGAGGTACATGAGGTCGAACAGGTAATAGACGATGGCGCCACTGGCGCCGCTCTCAAAGGCGTTTTGCAGCGCCTGGAAATCCGGGTTGCCGTGTTCGTTGGCGACGATAATTTCGCCGTCCAGCCAGGCCGACTCCAGCCCCAGACTGGCCACGGCCTCGGCCTGGCGCGGCATCTTGGCGGTCCAGTCGTGGCCGCTGCGGGTGTACAGGCGCACGTCGCCATCCTGCACGCGAGCGAGGATGCGGTAGCCATCGAATTTGATTTCGTAGCGCCAGTCGCCGCTGGGCGGGGTTTCCACCAGCGTCGCCAGTTCCGGTTTGATGGTGTCGGGCATCGCCGCTTTCACGGCGCCGCTGAGGGTGGCAGCTTTTTTCGACGCCGCGCGCTTGGGCTTGGCCGGCTCGCTGGCCACCGGTTTCGGCTCAGCCGCTTTGCCCTTGGCGCCGCGCTTTTTCGGCACGATGGTGCGGTCGCTGAGCACGCTGTCCGGCTGGGCTTGGACGATGTCGTAGTCGGCTTCAGGCTTGGCGGCTTCGTCTTGATGCTTGATCAGAAACCACTGTTCCTTCGCGCCCTGCATGTGGGTGCGCACCAGGTTCCACTGGCCGCTGAGTTTTTCGCCTTCAAGCTCAAACTTGAGCCGGCCTTTCTCGTACCCGGCCACGGGGTCGCCGACGGGCTTCCAGATGCCACGGTCCCAGACGATCACATCACCGGCGCCGTAGTGCCCTTCGGGAATGTTGCCCTCGAAGGTGGCGTAGTCCAGCGGGTGGTCTTCGACATGCACAGCCAGACGCTTGACCTTCGGGTCCAGGCTTGGCCCCTTGGGCACCGCCCAGCTTTTCAGGGTTCCTTGCAGCTCCAGGCGGAAGTCGTAGTGCAGGCGCGTGGCGTCGTGTTTTTGAATGCAGAACTGCAGCGCATGCTCGGTGCTTTTTTTCCGCGCGGAACGCTTGGCGCCGCTGGGTTCGGGCGTGGCGTCGAAGTCACGCTTGCGGTTGTATTCGTCGAGTGCCTTGGCCATAGAAGGTCATCCGTCTTGTCTAGGCGCCGTGTAAATCAGGGACGCTTGTTCAGCTCGCGCTCGACTTCGCGGTTCTTCTGTTCGAGCTGCTCGGCGTCACGTTCTTTGTTCTTGATCGAGGTCGGCGTGATGACCTTGTCGACGTCCTCAGTTTTCGGATTTGGCTGTTGGAGAACCGCCTCGTCGTCCGGCAGCGTTTGCCGGGTTTGCGTTTGCGGTGAATTGAGGGGATTGGCGGTTTTGTCAGCCGGCGCGCGGCCGTGGTTGTCGCTCATGGCACATCTCCTTTTTTCAGCTCCGAGGTCAACGGTGCCGTTAATGGAGCAGACGCAACGGACGACGCAATAGTTCAGGCGTTTTGACCCGCTTCGCCCGTTCAGCATTCCTGCGTAGCGAGCACTGCACAGTGGCGACAGCGCGATCACTCAGGACCGCGCTGATATCGTGCCAATCGCTATCCGGAAGCACTCTGATATCGCCCCGCAATCAAAGTAATATCTCTTTATTTTTCAATGGCTTATTTTACAAATAAGCGGAACCTTTCGAAGCGCTGGCAGCCAGAATTCATGTGGGGGCGAAACGGCCTCCTTCACCTCGAAGCGAACGTGGAGTGTTGAAAAATGACAAGTAAAGACACCAGCAAGAGCACCTCGAATGATCGTCAAAAAACGTCCGACTCGGGCAAGAAAGGCGGACAGGCCAGCGGCGGTAACAGCTTTGCCAATGACCGGCAAAAAGCCTCCGAGGCCGGAAAAAAAGGCGGACAAAACAGCCACGGCGGTGGACGTAGCTAAGGCTGCCGCTGCGTGAAAAAGGGCCTGGTTTTCAGGCCCTTTTTTTTTATTGCGCTCGATTCAGCAATCTGACGCTCAAGCCCTTCGCGCGTTGTGTGGGTTAAACGTTGCCCGCCTGCTCACCCCTCGCTACGTCGCACTGGCGTATCTTCACCTTTTCCGTCTCTGAACCCCGCCGCCTGAATGCTCCACAAGGCGGCGAAGGTGCCGCCCAGCAGGCGCAATTGTTCGGGGGGTCCGTCTTCAACGATGCGGCCTTTTTCCAGCACTACCACACGGTCGAAGTTGGCCAGCGTCGACAATCGATGCGCCACCGCCAACACGGTGCGGCCCTGCATCAGGTTGGCCAGCGCCGCCTGAATTTCCGCTTCGGAATGGGTGTCCAGCGCCGAGGTGGCTTCATCCAGAATCAGGATCGGCGCGTTTTTAACAAAGGCGCGCGCGATGCCCAGACGCTGGCGCTGACCACCGGAAAGCATCACGCCGCGCTCGCCCACGGGGGTGTCGTAGCCCTGCGGCAATTCACGGATAAAGGCATCGCAAAAGGCGTGACGCGCCGCATCGATGACTTCTTCATCGGTGGCTTCGGGCCGCCCATAGCGGATGTTTTCGCGGATGCTGCGGTTGAACAGCGCGGTTTCTTGCGGCACCACGGCCATGCGCGCGCGCAGGCTGTCCTGGCTGACTTCGCTGATGTCTTGGCCGTCGATCATCACGCTTCCGCCCTGCACATCGTCGAGGCGTTGAATCAAGCTGATAAGCGTCGATTTGCCCGCGCCCGAGGGGCCGACAATGCCGACTTTCTGGCCCACCGGAATATGCAGGTCGAAGCCGTCGAAAACCTTACGCCCATCCGGGTAGCTGAAGGTCACCTGACGGAATTCGATATCGCCGCGCGACAACGCCAGTTGCGGCTCGGGATCGTCGAGTTCGTGGGGCTGCACGATGATGCGCAAGGTATCGTCGATGGCGCCCAGTTGTTGCGTGGTGTCCACCAGCGCCAGCGCCAGGTCGCGCGAGCCATGCAAAATGCGGAACGTCAGGGCGCTGACCATCACCACATCGCCCGCCGTCACCGTGCCGGCCAGCCACAGTTTAATCGCCCAGATCAACATGCCGCCGGCCATCAACGACAGGCAGATATCGTGGATCACGCGGGCCTTTTCCAGGTACATCCAGCTGCGGCGTTGGGCCCGGGCTTCCAGGCCGATTTCTTCGGCCAGGCGCTGTGCTTCTCGGTCGCGGGCGGAGAAGGCTTTGATGGTCCAGACGTTGGACACGACGTCCACCAGTTCGCCACCGACCCGCGCCGCCTGGGCAGCAAAGCGTTGGTGTTTGCTGCGGCCACGAATGCCGAACGACACGATCAATACGCCCACTACCGCGACAAACCCGATCAGCGCCCAGGCCATTTGCCAATGCACGGTGAACAGCACCAGCACGGCGCCCGCGAAGTCGACACACGGCGGCATGATCTTCCAGGCCAGCCCGCCATAGATGGCCCCCGCTGCCTGGCCGGTGGCCGATATGCGATTGCCCAGCGCGCCCGCGTAGTGCCGGGCGAAATAGCGCATGGGGTGGCCGGTGAGGTGGCGGAACAGGTCGACGCGCAGGTCCACGCAACTGGCCACCACCGTTCGACAACCCAGCCAGCCGCCGAGGCGCCAGAACACGTTTTCGATCACGATCAGGCCAATAAACACGCTCAGTGGAAACCACACATCGGCGTGCTGGCGGTCGCTGGTGGCCATGGCGTCCACCAGCAGTTTCATGCCGTATTGCACCGCCACCGCGCAGCTGCCCGCGCCAACAATCAACAGGAACATACCGCCGAAATGCCAAGGGCGGCGGCGCACGTAGTGGGCGAGAAACGCGACCGGGCGCCCCGGTAACGGCACCTCGTCGGCGACAGGTCGGCGGCTCATGCGTGCTCCACTAACTGGCGCTGCAAGGCAGCGAACTGGGCCTGTTGAAAGTGCAGCTCATCGGCCAGCGGCTGACACAACGGGCGCTGGCCCTGCTCGTTGGCAAATCCGAACAGGCCTACTTCGCAGTGGCGGTCGTCGGTCCAGCCGGGGTAGTCGAGTACCGGGTACAAACAGATGCCCTCCATGGGAATGCCGCGTTGCATGGCCAGGCGCACCTGCTCACACACGTAGCGCAGCCAATCGGCGCGCAAGTCGCCTTCGGCGCCGGTTTCGGCCACCAGTAAGGGCCGCCGATAACGCTGGTAGACCTCGGCCAGCATGCCGCTGAACGGGCGATACAAGGGTTCGCCACGCCACAGGGTGCCGCCGCCAGCGAACCACTGGTTGTTGTTGTAGAAATTCACCCCAACGATGTCCAGGTACTCGGGTTTGCCGCCGAGCCCCGGCCACTGCTTACCGGCGAGCATGTCCCAGGCCTGGAACTGCGAGAGTCGATAGCGCTCGGCGTCTTCCTGCTCGGCGGCGCTGCTGCCTCGGGGCACCACGTGAATAATCGGGTCGACTTGCACGAAGCGCGCTCGCGGTTCCACTTCCCGAATGGCTTCGATGGCGGCGATGCTGGCGCGCACCAGTTGATGTTTCAGCTCATCGCCACGGCCCTGACCCAACGGCGCGAAGTACGCCACTTCGCCGCCAGCCCACGACCAGAACGACATTTCGTTGAGCGGTGAATAAAACGGTATCGCGTCGCTGTGTTCGCGGATCAGCCGTGCGGCCGCTGCCGCAAACCGAGCGAAACGCTCGACAAACTGCGGGCGCCAAATGTCGATATCATCGGGCCAACCGTAGTGGCACAGATCCCAGATCACCTGTACGCCCGCCTCGTTCGCGGCCTTGAGCTGCGGCAGGAAACTCGACCAGTCGTAGTGCCCCGGCGTGGTTTCGATCAGGTGCCAGCGCAACCCATCACGCACGCTGCGAATGCCGTGTGGTTGCAGCGCGGCAAAATCGTGGGACGCCCAGCGGTCGTGGCCGGTGCCGTGCAACAGATCGAGCCGGCGCCCGTCCTGGCGCCGGTGGGTGGAGCATTCAAAACCGCCGAGAAAAAAACTGCTGAACAGCGAAGGTACATGCATCGTCCGTCCTCATCGCACCTGCTGGGCCAGCGGTTCGCTCTGCTCGGCGCGCGCACGGGCGGCCGCCTCGCGATGGGCTTCCTCGATCCGCTGATACAACGCCAATGCCTGGCCCACCACTTGATCCATGTTGTAGTACTTGTAGGTGCCGAGCCGCCCCACAAAAGTCACGCCCGGTGTCTCGGCCGCCAAGCGTTGGTAGCGCTTGTACAGCTCGGTGTTTTTCTGACACGGGATAGGGTAGTAAGGATCGCCGTCGGCGGATGGGTATTCATAGGTGACGCTGGTTTTCGCGTGCTGTTGGCCGGTCAGGTGTTTGTATTCGCTGATGCGCGTGTACAGCACATCTTCGGCCGGGTAGTTAACCGTGCCCACGGCCTGGAAGCATTCTTGGTCGAGGGTTTTGTGTTCGAAGGTCAGCGACCGATACGGCAGCTTGCCAAAGCGGAAGTCGAAGTATTCGTCGATCGGGCCGCAGAAAATCAGGTGGTCGTATTCCACTTCGTCACGCACTTCGCGGTAGTCGGTGTTGAGCATGACTTTGATGTTCGGGTGGTTAAGCATGCGCTCGAACATGCGGGTGTAACCGTGCAGCGGCATTTGCTGGAAGGTGTCGCCGAAGTAGCGGTCGTCGGTGTTGGTACGCGTGGGAATGCGGGCGGTCACCGATTTATCCAGCTGCGAGGGGTCCAGGCCCCACTGCTTGCGGGTGTAGCCACGGAAGAATTTTTCGTACAGCTCGCGACCGATCTGGTTGATCACCACGTCTTCGCTGGTGCGAATGTCTTCGACACGCTCGGCGCGGCCGGCCAGGTACTCCGCCGCCTGTTCATCGGTTTCCAGGCTCAGGCCATACAAGGCATTAAGCGTGGTGCGGTTGATCGGTATGGGCACCTGTTTGCCATCCACCGCCGCCAGCACACGATGCTCGTAGGGACGCCACTGAGTAAAGCGCGACAGGTAGTCGACGATGCGCTGCGAGTTGGTGTGAAAAATATGCGGCCCGTAGCGGTGCACCAGCACGCCCGCTTCGTCGTAATGGTCGTAGGCGTTGCCGCCGATATGCGGGCGGCGGTCCACCACCAGCACGCGCTTGCCCAAGCCTGCGGCCAGGCGTTCGGCGAGCACGCTGCCGGCAAAACCAGCGCCGACAATCAGGTAATCGAAACCATGGCGGCGCGGCTCGGTGGCGTCATCATTGCTGGGTAGGGCCAGAAAGCTCTCGGGAATCAACGAAGGCATTTGATCATCTCCTGCATGGTCGCCTGGGTGTGATCCCAAGACATGTCGCCGAGCACACGGTCGGCATCGGTTAAAAACGTCTCGCGGTCGGCGCCGATTTCCAGCGCCTTCTCACAGGCCGCGACAAACTCTTCAGCCGTGGCGGCGATTAGCACCACGCCGCTGTCGCCGTAGCCGCTGACCACATCGGCAATCGGCGTGGACACCACAGGGCAGCCGCCGGCCAGGTACTCAGGGGTTTTGGTCGGGCTGATAAATCGCGTGGATTCGTTCATGGCGAACGGCATCAGGGCGACGTTCCAACCGGCCAGGTAGCCCGGCAGTTCGTCGTAGGTTTTGCCGCCCAGGTAATGAATGTTGTCGCGCTTGGGCAGGGATGCCGGGTCGATTTTCACCACCGGGCCGATCATCACGAACTGCCAGTCGGGACGCAGCGCGGCGATTTGGTCGAGCAGGTCGATGTCGAAGCGCTCGTCGATCACGCCGTAGAAACCGAGGCGTGGCGCGCCCAGGCCGGCCTGGTCTGGCGGGTTGTTCTGGAATTTGCGCGCGGCGGCGAAATGCGCCACGTCGACACTGCTGGGAAAGGCATGCACGTTCGGGTGCAAGGTGTGTTTGGCTTTCCAGATGCTGAAGCCGCCGGTGAATACCACGTCGGCACGCTCGAGCAATTGCTGTTCGCGCTCGACCAGTTCGGGCGGCGCACCACGAAATGCCGAGAGCTCGTCCATGCAGTCGTAGACCACGACGTTGGCGTTGAGGTGGTAGGCAAAGCTCAGGCTCATCGGCGTGTAGTACCAGACCAGCAGGTCTTCGACGCCCAGCTTGCCGAGGTAGTCGTCGAGCAGGTAACGCAGCGCGGTGTGGGTGCGCTGTTCATCCAGCCCGGCCGGCAGACGCGGCACCAGCACTTGCACGCCCTCCTCGTCTGGCCGCACTTCGAGCCACGGCGAGACTTCATCGGTGGGTACCGGCTCTTCAAAAAACAGCACGTTGTACTCGCGGGCGAACCGCGACATCAGGTGCTGCGGACGCTGGTAGACGAAGCTCCAGCGCAAGTGCGAAAGGCACAACAGCGTGGGTATGAGTGGGTCGAAAACCACGACCGGTTCGGTCGCGATATGCGGGTGAGGCGATTTGCCAATTGGCTGCTGCGAGGGTCCTGCCCAGCTCATAATTTCCATCTCCGTGCCGCGGTCCATGCGTGTGCGCAACGCTCTGGCACCGCCGTTTCGCTTAAAAAATGGCCATTCGAAAAATGGATTGAGCGTTGTTCGAGGTAGTTCAACCGATCGAACACGCCATCCGTCGCCCGTTTGGTTTGGCGTTGGCACGCGCGAAATGCAGGCGTCGTCAGCCATGCAGCGCGCAAAAAAAAGGCCCACGTCAACCGTGGGCCTCGACACAGTCAACTGTCTTTTTTGTAGGCCGCGCCCATGCCCAGATCGGCACCGGTGAGCGGGTCGGCCGATGAGTCTGATGCCGTGCGCACCGCCATCTGCTCAAGCGTGGTGAGCTGCTTGGTAGGCAGATCCACCGTGGCCATACCATCGCCGCCATCAACGGCCGGTGCTGGCGACTCGACGAATTCCCACTCATCGCCCTGGTTCCACGAACCGCGCTGGTCGCCTTCGCCTTGCGACAGGTTGTAGTAAACGCTGACGTACTCCGGCACGCCCGGCAGTTTCCCTTGCGGGAAGTTGGGCTGGATGCTGTGCAGGGCTTTTTCGAATGACTTCTGGTGCGCCAGTTCGCGGGTCATCAGAAAGCCCAGCGCATCTTTGATGCCGGGGTCATCGGTGACGTTAATCAGCCGTTCATACACAATTTTCGCCCGCGCTTCGGCGGCGATGTTGGAGCGGAAATCGGCGGTGGGCTCGCCAATGGTGTCGATGTACGCAGCGGTCCAGGGCACGCCGGCCGAGTTGGTCAGCGCCGGGCCACCGCCGTACAGCAGCGAGGTGATATGGGAGTCGTTGCCGCCGCCGGTTAGCGAGCGGTACAACTCGGCTTCCTGTTCGATGCCTTCGGCCAGATCGCCCTTGGCGCCTTTGTTGAGCATGCCGACGATGGAACCGATGATTTCAAGGTGGCTGAGCTCTTCGGTGGCGATGTCCAGCAGCAAGTCTTTGCGCCCTGCATCGTCCTCGGCCAAGCCTTGTGTGAAGTAACGCATTGCGGCTGCCAGCTCGCCTTGCGGCCCCCCAAATTGTTCCAGCAGCAGGTTGGCCAAACCTGGATTCGGTGCACCGACGCGCACCGTATATTGCAGCCGCTTGTTGTGTACGAACATGGTGTTTTTTCCTCTCACGGTTAACGTGTTCAGTCCATTTCCATTGCTCCTTGGCATGGGACGTTTTCATTGCCCATGACGTAAATGAGGGGAGTGGCGCGAAGAAGGTTCAGGCAGTTTTTTTCGTTGTACGGCTCGCTTGTAAAACCCCGCAAACCCGCGCCGCTTCGCTTGTTCAGCGTTTTTCGAGTACGGCATAAAGAATTTGAACCGACGCGAAAATGCCACGCTCCCAAGTAAGGACTGACCTAAACCGGATCACTTCAGGAGAGTGGAAAATGGCGACAAAACTGGAAAATCTTTTGGACTGGCTGCGCGACGCACACGCCATGGAACAACAAGCCGAACAGATGCTGACCGCGCAAGCGTCGCGCTTGGAGAATTACCCGAAACTGCGCACCCGCATCGAAAAACACATCGAAGAAACCCGAGGCCAAAAACAGCTGCTCGAAGAGGCGCTGAAAAGCCTGGGCGGCGAAGCGTCGACGCTTAAAGACATCGGCGGCAAGTTGATGGCGTTCGGGCAAGCGGTGGGCGGCATGGCCATGAGCGATGAGGTGATCAAGGGCGCAATGTCCGGCTATGTATTCGAGAACCTGGAAATTGCCACGTACACGGTGCTTATCGCCGCCGCCAAAGCTACCGGAGCGAAAGAAGTGCAACAGGCCTGCGAGAAAATTCTGCCGCAGGAAATCGCCATGGCCGATTGGCTCAGAGAGCATTTGGACGAGTTGACGCAGGCGTTCCTGGATCGCTCCGAAGCGCCAGGGCTGGAAGCCAAACGATGAAATCCATTTTCCAGCACGGCTGTTGCGCACCGCGCGACACTCAAGCGCCGTTGGCAAAAACCCTGTCCTTCGCGGTGCTGCATTTCAGCATCGCGTTCACAGTGGCGTACCTGTTAACCGGAAGCGTGTTGACCGGTGGGCTGATCGCCTTGATCGAGCCGGCCTGCAACACCGTAGCGTTCTATTTTCACGAGCGCTTGTGGCTGCGCCGAGGCGCCAAAGCGGACCGCGAGCGCGGTCACGGGCATGGAAATTTGAGTGGTTTGTTGGGCGGCCAAGGGCGTGAGCATCAGCGCTAATCACGCCCTCGCCGCTCACGCATTCATCAGACGCACCAGCCGATACGCGCCGTAAAAGGCAACAGGAACCACGGCAATAAAAAAGCTCAGCGTGAAGCTGAGCCCGATGAAGGAAAACAGGAAGAAGAATGCGGCGACGCCGAGCACTGTGAGCAGCGGCGCGATCCACCCCTCAAGGTGAGCCACGTCGGTGGCGTCTTTCTTCCAGCTGTTGCGGGGGCGGCCGTGAATGTCGCGGTGTTTTCGTAGCAGAAACACATCCGCCAGAAAACTCAGAATCCCTTCAAGCAACTCGCCGATGAACCCGAACATTGGCATTTCCCTCATCACTGCGCCACACGACGGGCGCGCATCTGAATTTAGCAGACGCGCCGTTCAGCAACCGGCACCGGTCGAGGTTTGGGGTCGAGAACCGTTGGGCTGCCTTCACTGCGAAGCCCACCCTGATTACGAGCGCGACAAGGCTTTGAACAATCCCAGGCGCTGCCACCAATGTTTGGGCCGCGTGACCTTGTTGCCGGTATAGGTTTTTTGCGAGTACTTGGGGAATGGCCCGAACACCTTGGCCATGCGGTAGGTGTCGAGGCTGTAGCCGGCCTCCAGCGCCTGCTGGTAGTAGCGATCAAACAGCACCTGCAAGTCCGGGCGTGGATGCGGCATTACAGTTCCGTCGAACCAATGGGTGCCGCCTTCGCGCTGCAACCGCTCGAATGACAGTGCATGGGAAAACTGAGTGCCCATGTCCGAGTAGTGAAGAATCTTGATCTGTTCGATGGGCGAGTTTTCACCGTCGATGTTGTTGTATTGCGTGTCGAACGGCTGAATCACTTGCGGGTTTTTCTTGTAGTACTTTTTCAGCTGCTGGTGGATTTCCGGTTTGCTGCGTAGCTCGTCGATAGCCGGCAGATGATCGCGCGCGGCGGCGCAATCCCACATCGATACACAGAAGCGCCACGATTGCTCGCCCCCTTTGGCCATGACGACTTTGCCGGGCTCGAATGGCGTGTTCCAGATTTCCGCCAGGTCGCAGAGCACGATGACGTCGGTGTCCATGTAAATGGCTTTGCCTTGGTAATCGCAAAAAGCCGGAATGCCCCAACGGAAGCCGGAAAACGGCGTAGTCCAGGCTTCGGTGCGCCAGCCCTGCTGCGCTTGCGGGTCTGAAAACCAAAAGCTCTGCGGGTCGCGCGACAGCTGCATCCAATGAATATCCACCGGCTGCGAGCAGTGCTTACGGATGCTGTAATCCAGCACCATCATTTGCTCGAGGTCGCAGTCGTTTGGATCGCAACCCACAAATACCCGAATGGTTTCGGTCATTCCCATGCTCCTTGCTTACCGGCTGTGCGTGCCGGAATGTTGCGTGAAAATCTGATGCAGCCCTCTCAATATAGAGGCTGCTTTATGACGGTCGTGAGCCAGTTCCGCCCGACGGTAACGCCGCCGTTCGCTTTAACACTGGCGCAACTGGCGCTCCAGTTGTTCGCGTTCCCAACGGCTCAACAGATGAATCGGGTCGGTGCCATAGCGGGCCCAGGTCTCTTCGTTGACGGTTCGGCCATCGGGTGCGGTGCAGCCTACGCAATGGTCCAAATCGCCGCTTTCGTTGAAAACGGTGAGGTGCCAGCTTTCCACACTCACAGTGAACGCGCCGAATTCCAACTCATGCCAAGCCGGCCCGCCGCAACGACTTATAGACCGCACGCCGAGGGCCACGTCTTTTAGCAATTGGTACACCTCGCGGGCACTAAGCGGCGGCAGTGTGGGCATCCGGTTTTAACCTGACAGAAAGACAGGCGCACCATTTAGCATTTATTGGCGGCACAGAGCAGTCCCCGCTTTGAATTATTTCTTGGCCCGTGCCTCCGGCTACAGCGCGAACAGACACCTGCATGTCTTGCTCAGACAATACCTGCGGCGCATTGCGCTCTAGGGTGGTGTCTTCTTCCCTACCGCTGGAGCTGACCGTGGCCAACCCACCGATTACCGTATTGCGCGAAACCCAACCGATGCCCGTTGTGGATGCCTGCAAGTGGGAGCGCATCGAGGGCGACCCGCATACGGTGAACCTCAACGCATACACCTCCGATGACGGCAGCAAAATCATGGGAACGTGGATCTGCACACCGGGTAAATGGCGTGTGGAGTACGTGAAATGGGAGTACTGCCATTTCCAAGAGGGCTACTGCATCATCACGCCCGACGGCATGGCGCCGATTCACCTCAAAGCGGGCGACATTTTCGTGGTGGAGCCGGGCATGAAAGGCACGTGGGAGGTGGTGGAAACTGTGCGTAAGTATTTTGTGTTTTCGTGAGCCGCCTCGCGGCTAAACGTTGGCATCAAACACTGCGGTAAACGGTGAGCATCTCATTCATATCCCATACGCAGCTCCTGCGCCTGTTGGGCCAACGCATCCATTGCGGCGGCACTGAGTTGGTCACGCTTGGTTTTGTAAGCCATGAGATCGGCGAACAACACCCGGCGGTGACGTCCGGTTTTGGTGAACTTGAGCTCGCCATTCTCTAGCATCTTCACCAGGTGCGGGCGCGACACATTGAGCATGTCAGCCGCTTCCTGGGTGGTTAGCTCGGCGTGGATGGGCACTACCTTCACCGCATTGCCCAACGCCAGCTCACCGAGAATATCGACCAGCAAACGCAGCGCCGAGGTGGGCAGTTCCACCGTGTGGGCGTTGTCGTCTTTGTCGAAAATTTCGATGCGCTGGGTCTCGTGGCCGGTTTCGAGATAAGCCGCGAGCGTGCGCTGCCCTTGCACGGCTGCGGCAACTTCGCGCTCGGCTGGCGGCAACGGGGTTTGTACATCAGCGTGGGTCATGGCAAAGCCTCCGAATCGCAACAAATACAACACGGAGGAAGATTATTCGAAACAAACGAAAAACGCAATAAACGAAACGAGCGCGGACTGGGGCGTCTGATTCGGCGAGCGACATTGCATCGCTCGCCTCGCTTTTAACCACTTACGCCGTTGCAGCCGCCGCTTTGGCAGGCCGACTAACACGCAAGGCAACCACACTGCCCACCACCGTCAAGGCTGCCAAGCTGTAGAGCGCGGCATCGGTGGAGCCGGTCTGGTCTTTGATCCAGCCGACGATATACGGGCTGAGAAAGCCCGCCATCTGACCAATCGAGTTGATCAGCGCTAAGGCTGCCACCGCCACGCTGGCGCTCAAGAACGCCGTGGGCAGCGGCCAGAACATCGGCAGCCCGGTGAGCGCGCCCATGGTGGCGATGGTCAGGCCCAGGATGGCGATGACCGGCACCGCAGCGAAGTTAGCGGCGATCACCAGGCCGATGGCACCCATCCACATCGGTATAACCAAATGCCAGCGCCGCTCGTTGCGTAGGTCTGCCGAGCGGCCGACCAGCAGCATGAAAATGCCCGCCATCAGGTACGGCAACGCGCTGATCCAGCCGATCACCAGTGCATCGCTGAAGCCCAGGGTTTTGATGATTGAGGGCAGCCAGAAGTTGATCGCGTACACGCCGCTTTGGATGCAGAAGTAGACAAAGCCAAGCACCCACACGAAGGGCATGGTCAGCACCGACAGCGCCGACACATTGGCTTGCACAGGACGGCTGCGGTCGTCGAATGCGATGTCTGCCGCCACGCGGGCGCGTTGTTCAGGCGACAGCCAGCGCGCGCTTTCGGCGTTGTCGCACAGCAGCACAAACGCCAAGGCGCCGAGCAATACGGTGGGCACGCCTTGAATCAGGAACATCCACTGCCAACCCGCCAAACCGCCCTGGCCGGCGGCGAAGTGATTGAGAATCCAGCCAGAGAACGGCCCGCCGAGTAGACCCGACACCGGGATCGCCGACATAAACAACGCCATGATTCGCCCACGGCGCTGGTTCGGGTACCAGCGCGAGAGGTACAGCACGATGCCAGGGAAAAAGCCCGCTTCCGCCATGCCGGTCAGAAAACGCAGCACGTAGAACTCAATGGGCGTGGTGACAAACAGCAGGCAGGTAGAGAACACGCCCCAGGTGATCATCATCAGACCAATCCAGCGCCGTGGCCCAAAGCGGCTCAGCGCCAGGTTGCTGGGCAAACCGCAGAGCACATACCCGATAAAGAAGATGCCGGCGCCAAACCCGTACACGGTTTCGCTGAAGCTCAAGGCGTCAAGCATTTGCAGCTTGGCAAAGCCCACGTTGACGCGGTCGAGGTAGTTGAACAGGTAGCAAATAAACAGGAAAGGAATCAGGTGCAGCGTGACGCGACGGTAGACGTGATCGCCTTCAACGTCGCCCACATCGCGAATCGAGGGGGTAGGCATGGGATCATTCCTCTGTGCTTTGTTGTTGTATGCAAGGTCTGCTGGACGCCAGTGCTAAGCGCGTCTCGAGCTTAGTGATTTGGACGTAACCGGGCTTTGGGGGTTTGCACCCATTTGCCGACAAATTTCTGTGTGCTCGCACAAAAGCGCGGTGAGTTTGCCGGCTCATCTACGCACGCGTGCCGACCTACCTTGGCGCCTTTGGCACTTGGAACAATTCGACCCGAGCAGTTGTTGTATGGTTGCCCAACTGTTTTTTCAGGGCCAGGGTCATGTTCGAACTCACACATCAATTGGCGCAAAACATCGTGGACCGGGCGATGGCCATTCTTCCTTACAACGTCAACGTGATGGACAGCCAAGGATTGATTCTGGCCAGCGGCGAGCCGAACCGCATTAATACCCGCCACGAAGGTGCGCAACTGGTACTCGCCAACCACCGGATCGTCGAGCTGGACGAACAAGCCGCGCGCACGCTCAAGGGCGTGCAGCCCGGCATCAATTTGCCCCTGATGCACGACGAGCAATTGATCGGCGTGCTGGGCATTTCCGGCGACCCGCAGGCGCTGCGCACGTATGCCGAACTGGTGCGCATGACCGCCGAAATGCTGGTCGACCAAAGCCGCATTCAGGCCGAACAGCAATGGCGTAAAACCCGCTGTGATGACCTACTGGCCGTCATGTTGGGCGAAACCGGCGGCTCGCAACGATTAATTGACGAAGCCCACCAGCTTGGGCTCAAGCCACAGTTGAGCCGCACGCCACACCTGATCGAAATTGCCGACGGCCAAAGCTCGGCCGACCTCGCCGATTGGCTGCGCAGCCAGTACGCCGACAGTTGGTGCAGCGCACCGGCGCCCCACACGGTGCTGTGGTGCTGCCCGGTCGCCATCGAACCCTCACGGTTTGCCGACCGCTTGAAAAACCAGGGCTGGAAACTGCAACGCATGGCCTCGGGCATGCCCTGCAGCGACGTGCACGCGTTGCGCCGCTGCTGCCACCGCATCGCCGAATTGCTGGCGTATGGGCAGGCGGTCAAGCCGTATCGGCAATTGCTTTCGCTGACCCGTTGCCGCCTGCCGACCTTGCTCTGGACCCACCGCGCCGAAGACACCCTGAGCGAACTGTTGGTGCCGTTGCACAACATCGTCGCCCGCGATGGCAACGGCCAACTGTTGCGCACGCTACGCAGTTGGTGCGAACACAACGGCCAGCCGCAGGCCTGCGCTGACGCCTTGGGCATTCATCGCAACAGTTTGCGCTATCGCATGGAGCGCATCGCCGAGCTGACAGGCAAGGACATCACCCGCCTAGACGACCTGGTTGAGCTTTACTTGGCCGTGCAGTTGATGCCCAGCAGTGGCTGATTTTGTGAGCCTGCACAAACCGCGTCGTGCTGCCTTGTAGCCCCGGCCAAAGCGCGGCGCCGATAAAGCGTGCCAGCATGGACGCCCTCACCTGCCGGAGCCCGTTATGAAAATTGTCATCGCCCCCGACTCGTTCAAAGACAGCCTGAGCGCCGCCCATGCCGCCTCGGCGTTAGCGCGCGGGTTCCAGGACGTGTGGCCCGAAGCCGAGCTGGTGCAATGCCCAATGGCAGACGGTGGCGAAGGCACGGTAGAGGCCATTCTCGCCGCGCTGCAGGGCGAGGCGCGCACCACGCGGGTAAGCGGCCCGCTGGGACAGCAGGTGAACGCCCGTTGGGGTTGGCTGGCGCAATCACGCACCGCGATTATCGAGATGGCCGAAGCCAGCGGCTTGCAGTTGGTGCCGGTGCAGCTGCGGGATGCGCGCTTCAGCTCCACCCGTGGCACCGGTGAATTGGTACTCGCCGCGCTGGATGCCGGCGCGCAGAAAATCATTCTGACCATTGGCGGCAGCGCGACCAACGACGGCGGCGCCGGCATGTTGCAGGCCTTGGGCGTGAAGCTGCTGGACGCCGGCGGCCATTCGATCGGGCCCGGCGGCTTGCCGCTATCGGTGCTCAATAGTGTCGAAATAACAGGGCTCGACCCGCGCTTGGCCCAGGTGCAGGTGGAAGTGGCTGCTGACGTCGATAATCCGCTATGCGGCCCCCACGGTGCCTCGTTCACCTTTGGCAAACAGAAAGGCGCCAGCGCCGAGCAGATTGAGCAATTGGATGCCGCCCTCGCCCACTTTGCCGATTGTGCAGCGGTGGCCTTGGGAACTGATCGGCGTGACGAGCCGGGTGCCGGTGCGGCCGGTGGCATTGGGTTCGCCGCCAAGGCTTTTCTTAACGCCACGTTCCGGCCGGGCGTGGAAGTGGTGGCGGAGCTGACGGGGCTCGCGGAAAAAATGCACGGCGCCGATCTGGTGGTCACCGGCGAGGGCCGGTTCGACGCCCAGACCTTGCGCGGCAAGACGCCACTTGGCGTAGCGCGGGTGGCCAAGAAATTCGACGTGCCAGTCATTGTCGTCGCAGGCACGCTGGGAGACGGCTACGCCGAGGTGTACGAGGCTGGCATCGATGCCGCGTTCTCGCTCGCCAACGGGCCGATGACCTTGGAAGAAGCCTGCAAGCAAGCGCCCACACTATTGCGCGAGCGCGCTCGGGATATTGCTCGCCTCTGGCGCATCAGCGCCGCGCAGGCGAGCCGTTAGGTTACGCGGGGTCGGACATGCTCAGTCGGTCCCGAACGCTGGGCCGCTCCTGCATCCGCGCCCACCAGCCGCGAAGGGCATCCAGCTCTTGCGGGATTTCCAGCTCGACCAGGCCGGCAAATATCAACCCGCCAATGACCGTGATGTCGGCCATGGTGAACTGGTCGCCGGCCACAAACGGTTGGCGACGCAGCACCTGGTCGAAATAGCGCATACCGCGAAGTGCCTTGTCGCGCTGACGCAAGCCCCATTCTTGGTTCTGATAAAGCTCCACGTCAGGCCCGAGGCCGGGAGTGGCGTGGTGGAAATACACGCTGATGGCGTCGAGCAGCTCCAATTCGGCGCGCTTGCTCATCATATGGATCACACCCATTTCCTTAGGCGTGCGGCCTGTCAGGCTTGGCGCGCCGTCGAGCGCATCGAGGTATTGGGTGATGGCGGTGCATTCGGCGATCAGCGTGCCGTCTTCAAGCTCCAATACGGGCAACGTGCCGGAAAAGTTTTTGGCTAGGAACTCGGGCTTTTTGTGCATGCCTTTCCACAAATCCACCGATTCAAAGCGCACCTGCTTTTGCAGGCCTTTCTCTGCCAAAGCGATGCGAACGCGAGCCGGATAAGGGCCAGTGGGCCAGTCGTAAATTTTCAAAGCGGTCATGCTGCGATCTCCTACCTATCAATTGGTAGACAAACCTTAAGCTCGAAATTTCAGGCCGTCAACCTCTATCTATCAGTTGGCAGGTAAAGATGATCCAGCTACCATTTCACCTCCCTTTTCACTAACTACGAGGAAGCCGCCGTGAGCGCAAACGCCCGGGAAGCAATTCTCGACGCCGCCAGACTAGCCGCGCAGGCCCATGGCTACAGTGGTTTGAATTTCCGCGACCTGGCCGCCACCGTCGGCATCAAGAGCGCGAGCATTCACTACCACTTCCCGACCAAAGCCGATTTGGGCGCGGCTGTGGCCGAGCGTTACTGGCAAGACACCGCCGCCGTGCTCGAAGACTTACTCGAGCAAACGGCCGATCCACTGGAAAGCCTGCGCCAGTACCCGAGCATTTTTCGCCGCTCGCTGGAGAACGAAAATCGCCTGTGCATGTGCAGTTACATGGCGGCCGAATACGACGATTTGCCAGAGCCGGTCAAAGCCCAGGTGCAAACCTTTGCCGATGTGAATATCGCCTGGCTGAGCAAAACGCTGACGGCGGCCGATGTGGTCAGTGCCGAACACAGCGACCAGCGCGCTCGGGCGATTTACGCGGCCATTGCCGGTGCGCAGCTAGTGGCAAGAAGCCGTTCCGACATCGCGTTGTACGACGAATTGGTAGCGGGCTATCAGCAGGCCGGCTTGCTGCCGGCTTAAGGGCGCGGGCAAAGCCATCGCCGCCATCAACTTTCTCAATAAGCTTCGCTGCGGCACGCCCTCTATGCTTCGCGCATTCCTACTTTTGCACGGAGCCACACCATGACCGACGCCGCCTCGCTTGATGACGAAACCCTGGCCTTCGCCGAGCGCGTTTTCGATGCTGCCCGCGCCGGAGCCACCGAGGATCTGCAAGCGCTGTTGAGCCAAGGCCTGCCGGCAGATTTGCGCAACCACAAAGGTGACAGCCTGGTGATGCTCGCCAGCTACCACGGCCACCTGGAAACCGTAGCCATGCTGCTTCAGCACGGCGCCGACCCGGACCTGCGCAACAATAATGGGCAAACGCCGCTCGCCGGCGCCGTTTTCAAAGGCAATGTGCCCATGCTGGAGTTACTGCTGGCCAACGGGGCGGATGTGGAAGGCGCGACGCCGGACGGCAAAACCGCATTGATGATGGCGGCGATGTTTAACCAAACCGCAGCCATTGATGTGTTGCTCGCCCATGGCGCGAACCGCGACGCCCGCGAACAAGGCGGGTTGAGCGCGCTGGATCTGGCACAACGAATGAACGCGCCATTGGCACTGGAGCGTTTGCAGCGCGGCTAAACCCTGCGCGCCAGCCTTGAATACGACGGCAAATCCGGTAGGCTCGTGGCCTTTCTCAGAGGAGTTCCTGCCATGCCTAAAGCCACCGCTCGCCACATCCTGGTTTCCACCGAAGCCAAGTGCAATGAACTAAAAGCTGCTATCGAAGGCGGCGCCGATTTCGCCCAGGTGGCCAAAGACAACTCGTCCTGCCCATCCAGCCGTGAAGGCGGCAACCTCGGCTCGTTCGGCCCTGGTCAGATGGTTAAAGAGTTCGACACCGTGGTTTTCAGCGCCCCGGTCAACGTGGTGCAGGGCCCGGTGAAAACCCAGTTCGGCTACCACTTGCTGGAAGTGACCAGCCGCCAGGACTGATCCGCCCCTAACGCCCCCGGTGCCACTGTGCGCCGGGGGCGTTTTTGTATGGGCTCACCGCTCGTTAACAGGCGACCGCGACGGATCGCCCGCAACCACGAAGATGCAATGCGTTCGCATTGAGATCCCCTTGACCCAAGGCAACGCTGCCGCGCAAAGGCCGCCGTATAACCGTGCGACCCGCGCCACCGCGCTTCTTTTGCCCCCGAGGTCGAGCATGAACACCACTCCAACCACCACTGCCGCCACCATCTGCGCCGCCGCCGACGCGCTCAAAGGCTTCGTCGGTTTCAACAGCAAAACCGGCCAGCACATCGTGCGTTTCAGCGAAGACTCCTTTGGCCTGGACGTTGTTGAAAGCAGCATCACGCCCACTGCCGAGTTCGTCTGGGTACAGGTAGACGGCGACGTGATGACACTCAGCCGCGAATGCCTGCAACTGCTGTTCAACCAGAATATCGACGACCGCCTCAACCTTTCACCCGCGCTGCACGTGTACATGGGCCGCCGCGACTTACCGGAAATTCGTGCCGAGCGCCGCCTGCAGAAAACCTGCAGTGGCAACTGCCAGAACGGTACTTGCAAGAATGGTCACAGCCACCACCATGCTGAACGCCTGTCTTCTACTACCCTTCTTTAACCGCGCGGAAATGGACCTAACGGTGACGCCCGGTCGATGCCCTGCCCGGGCGGTCGACCGGGGCGCAATCGCTGGCTCCAGCGACGCGCTCTTTCAGGAGAACCCCTATGGTCCGTGACATCTTTATCAACCTTGCGGTTAAGAATCTGCCAAACGCCATCGCCTTCTTCACCCACCTGGGCTTCACCTTCAACCCGCAATACACCGACGACACCGCCACCTGCATGATTCTCGGCGAGCACATCTACGCCATGCTGCTGACCGAGGAAAAATTCAAGGGCTTCACCCCCAAAGCCATCTGCAACGCCCATACCCATAGCGAAGTGCTGACCTGCGTGGCCGTGGCCGACCGCGAAAAAGTGGATGAGCTGGTCAGCAAAGCCCTGGCCGCAGGCGGGCGCACCCTCGGGGACCCAAAGGATTACGGCTTTATGTACCAGCATTCGTTCGAAGACCTGGACGGCCATATCTGGGAGCTGATCGCCATGCAGGAAGACGCTGTGGCGTAAAACGCAGGCAACAAAAAGCCCGGCCAGTGCCGGGCTTTGAAGGGGTGAAACCTGGCCGGTAATCAGGCCAGGGTATGAGCCTGCAGACGATCAGCACCGCCTTCGGCTACACGGTTGGTACGTTCAGCGCCACCTTCGGCAACGGTGTTGGTACGGTCGGCACCGCCTTCGGCTACACGGTTGCTGCGTTCAGCGCCGCCTTCGGCAACGGTGTTGGTGCGGTCTGCACCACCTTCGGCGACTGTGTTAGTGCGGTCGGCACCGCCTTCAGCAACGGTGTTGGTGCGCTCTGCACCGCCTTCAGCTACGCGGTTGCTACGTTCAGCGCCGCCTTCAGCTACACGGTAAGTACGCTCTGCACCACCTTCAGCCACACGGTTGGTACGTTCTGCGCCGCCTTCGGCTACGCGGTCAATCACCATGTAGCCACCTTCGTCGGCGACACGGCGGTCAGCGCCACTTTCGGCCAGAACGGTTTGCACGACGGCAGGGCTTGCAACGGAAGCGGCCTGGGCAGCTGGAATGGTGAACAGGCTAGCGATGAACAGTGCAGCGAAGGCTTGAGATTTCATGGTGGTTGCTCCAGAAGATTGGGTGTGTAAGTGAGTACGGAGCCAATCTTACGGATCGCCAGTTGTTTAAAAAGTGAACGCTCGAGATAGCTATCATCGATGAGAATGATATTGCTGAAAAGGTTTGGCTATTAGCAAGTTAAGCCCATTCCCCGGCCTATCAAACGCAAAAAGCCCGAGGTTTTACGCTCGGGCTTTTGATGCAGCGGCGTGCTTACAGCAAGGTTTTGATCGCGAACGCAGCGCCGATAGCCAGGGCGAACGCCAACACGGCGATCAACCCTTTGTTCACCGGCCGCGCTTCAACCACTGCTTCCTGCTGCGCACTGGCGGCGTTGGCGGTGGCCACTTTCAGCGGGTTGACCGTGGCCGCCTGCACGCTCGGGCGAATCACCGTGGGCTTGGGCACGTTCAGCGCCGGCATAAACAGCGTCGCGTCTTCATCATCCGATTGCGCCACTTCCACTTTCGGTCCGATCACCAACAGCGTGACCGAGCCCATGCGCACCTGATCACCGGGTTGCAGCACAGCCATCGCCACTTTCTGGTGATTAACGAACACGCCGTTGGCCGAGGCGAGGTCTTTGATTTCCAGCACTTCGTCTTTCAAGAAAAACTCAGCGTGGCGGCGCGACAATTCCAGGTCGCCAAAGCACATTTCGCACTTCACCGAACGGCCAAAGGTCATTGAGCCGGTGACGTGGAATTTGTGCCCTTGATGCTGCTCGCCAGTAATCACTTGCAAGAACCAGCGCGGTGCGGCAACCGGTTTGGGTTTGCTTTTGGCCGGATCGATAAGCGTCAGCTCCAGGTCGCCGAGCTTCACTTTATCGTCTGAACGCAACTGATAGCGCGCCCCAACCCGCTCGCCATTGACGAACGTGCCAGCGGCCGTGCCGCAGTCGGTGAGGTAGTAAAGGCCGTGGTCCTGGCGGATTTCCGCGTGGAATGGGCTGATGTCGGCATCGCTCAAAACCAGGTTGTTGCGGCTGTCCTGGCCGATGGTGAAACGCTCGTCAACCAGCCAGATAGGCGCCTGACGGTTGTCGCTGAAATGAATCCTGAGCATGTGCGGCACGACCTTGAGAAATGACAACCAAACGGGAGCAATTAATCGTTAACGCGAGGCCCGCCGGAACCTCGCGCAACAAGGGTGTCACTTTGCCACTAGTTGAAGAGTTTATTCCACAAGCGTTTGACGACGTTCGGATTATTTTCTTCAGCGGTCGTCGGCGCAGCACTCTTCGTCCCGCTGGCGGGGGCACGCGCTGGCTTGGCGGCGGCGAGTGCGGCTTTCTTTTTCGCTGCAGCGCGGGCCGCAATCTCGGCCTCGGTTTTGCGCATGCGTTCTTCGTGGCCATTGAGACTGGCGAGGAGTTTTTCGTTTTCGGGCTGCGCTTCCAGGCCGCTTTTGATCAATTGCAGCGCCTGGTCATATTGGCGCTTGTCGTAGGCCACTTCGCTCAGGTCGAGGAACCGTTCAGCCACGGCTTGCAGCCCGGTCAACGCTTGCTCGTTGCCCGGCGACCAGCCCAGCACTTGCTGGTAGTAGAACACCGCATTGTTGCCTTCGGGTTGCAGCAAGTGGTCTTCGGTGGCGGCCTTCTGCGCCAGGTTCAGGCTGTTGGCGATGCGCGCTTGCAACACCCGTTGCAAGCCATCCAAAGCCTCGTCGTTGTTTTGATCGATCAGCAGCACTTGGCGATAGAAGTAGTCGGCGTTGTGCTCCGGCGGTTCAACCAGCTTGCCCTCGTTGAGGCTCAATTCACCTTGAGTAAGCAGGCCGGCGATTTTCTGTTGTTGCTGATAGTAATAACCGCCCAGCCCGGCGCCACCGGCCACAAGCACCACCGCCAACGCCGCGACCCACAGGGCGCGCTTGCTTCGCGGGGCGCGTGGCGCCTTCGCTGGTTTCGCCGGTCTGGCTGGTTTAACCGCTGCCACGTTGGCGGGCGCAGTTTTTACGGCGGCAAGCTTAGCGGCGCGGTCCGCTTTTTCAGCCTTGATGGGAACCACTTTGGCGATGCGGGTGTGGTCCAACTCCTGCTCGTTGAGCTCAGCCAGACTGGCGAGCAACACGTGGCAATCGGCAAATCGCTCATCGGGATTTTTCGCCAACATGCGGCTGAGCAAGTGCTGGTATTGACGCAGGTGATCCGGCAACTCCGGCGCGTCCATTTGCACGTGATTCATCACGGTCTGGGTGTAGCTCGACCCTTTGAACGGATTATTGCCGGTGAGCATCTCCAGCAAAATCACGCCGAGGCTGTAGATGTCGGTGCGCGCGTCCAGCGGCTCGCACTGCGTCTGCTCGGGGCTGCTGTAGGCCGGGCTGCCGACCGCCACGTTGAATTGGGTCAGCTCGCTGTTGATGTCCAGCTCTTTGGCGATACCGAAGTCGGTGATTACCGCCGTGCCGTCGGCGCGAAAGAGGATATTCGCGGGCTTGATGTCGCGGTGCACCATGCCCTTGTCATGCACCACCGCCAAGCCGCTAGCGATTTGCCGGACGATGCTCAAGGCGCGCTGCGGCTCGAACACTTCGCCTTTGTGTTGGGCCAGGTCGCCGCCCGCCACGAACTCCATCGCCAGGTAATAGCGGCCGTCGGGCAACTGGTCGATGTCATGAATGGTGATGATCGAGGGGTGATGCAACGAGGCAACGATGTGCCCTTCTTTGATAAAGCGCTTGCTGAAGGCTTCGTCGTCGGCGCTGAGCAGCACCTTGATCGCCACTTGGCGGTGCAACGACTCCTGGGTGGCCAGGTACACCTCGGCCATACCGCCTTTACCCAACCGGCCATGCACGAGATAACCGGGAAATTCTAGCAAGCTGTCATTCATAAGAAGGTGGTACGCGTCTTGTAGTTATCGGCCCAGAGGCTCTAGGTCAGGGGGCGAAGAAAAATCGGCAGTGCCGCCAGCCAGGTGTCACGAAAAGCCTGGGAAGGTTCGCTCAAATTGGGCGCATTTTCCAACAAACTGTCAGAGTTTTCCTAGATTCAAAAGTTTCCTGAGGAAACTTTGCGGGCGTTGATTCGCGCCCATTTGTTCCACGACTGCGAGACCGATCACGATGCAGGAAATATTGTCGCGCCCGCCCGCCTCGTTTGCCGCCGCGATCAGTTGCTCCACCACCTCGTCCAAGGTGCTGGCGCCAGCGCATACGGCCTGAATATCTTCGTCGCGCAATTCGCCGCTGAGGCCGTCGCTGCACAGCAGCAATAACTCGCCGGGCGCCAGGCTGCCCTGCTCCACGCTCACTTCCAGGGTTTGCTGGGCCTGGCCGAGGCAACGGGTGACCACGTTGCGTCGCGGATGGTTGCGCGCCTCTTCAGCGCTGAGTTCGCCGGCGTCCACCAAACTTTGCACCAGGCTGTGGTCGCGACTGAGCTGAGCGATGCCCTGGGCGCTGAGGCGATAGGCGCGGCTGTCGCCGACCCAGGCCAGTTCGAACGCTGCGCCATTGAAGCGCGCCGCCACCAGGGTGGTGCCCATGCCGGCCGATTCCGGGTCTTGCTCGCCGGCGGCAATAATCGCCTGGTTGGCGCTGTGGGTGGCGGCGTCCAGCGACTCGCCGGCCTGCACCGCTTCCAGCAGCGTATCCAGCGCAATGGCGCTGGCCACTTCCCCGCGCTGATGCCCGCCCATGCCGTCGGCCACCGCCCACAACTGCAACGCGGGGCAGCACAGCAGTGAATCCTCGTTGTGCGTACGCACGCGGCCGCTGACCGACAGCGCTGCATAACCGAGGGAGACTGGGGCAAAGGGAGTAGGCATAGGCCGAAGGCGGACCGTTTGAGAAGTGGATAACGAATTAAGCGACGTCGAATCATGCGACCCCGCCACCGGGCTGTCATCGGTTTTACGCAAAAGTGTTAAACAGTCGAGCCTTGGCCATGCGACAGACAACTCGATTTGAGGGGGTGCCAGCGCGGTGCAGAGCGACTAAAATCGGCAACCTTATTTCGTCGCCCTGGTTTTACCGCCCGTTAACAGGCCCGTAAACACCGCGCCACGACCCGCTTACCAACCAGTCAGAGCAAGAGAGCCAGCATGGGCGCACAGTGGAAAGCCAAACCTAAAGAAGCCGCCGCCAACGCCAGAGGCAAGATTTTTGGTCGTTTGGTGAAAGAAATCATGATCGCCGCACGCAACGGCGCCGATCCGGACCTCAACCCCAAGCTGCGTTTGGCCATCCACCAGTCGAAAAAGGCCTCGATGCCCAAAGACACCCTCGAGCGCGCCATCAAAAAAGGCGCCGGTCTGCTGGGCGATACCGTTACTTTCCACTCGGCCACCTATGAAGGCTTCGCCCCGCACCAAGTGCCGGTGATCATTGAGTGCCTGACCGACAACATCAACCGCACCGTGGCCGAAATTCGCGTGCTGTTCCGCAAGGGGCAAATGGGCGCATCGGGTTCGGTGACCTGGGATTTCGACCACGTCGGCATGATCGAAGCCAGCCCGGAAGGCGACGCCGATCCTGAGCTGGCCGCCATTGAAGCGGGCGCTCAAGATTTCGAACCCGCTGAAGAAGGCGCCACGCTGTTCATCACCGAACCCACCGACCTCGACGCCGTCAGCCGCGCCCTGCCGGAGCACGGCTTTACCGTGAACTCCGCGACCTTGGGCTACCGTCCGAAAAACCCAGTGACCTCGCTGACGCCGGAGCAAATGGAAGAAGTCGAAGCCTTCCTCGAAGCCCTCGACAACCATGACGACGTGCAGAACGTGTACGTCGGCCTGTCGGGCTGATCGCGAAAGCCGCTCCTACAGCCAACCTGTAGGAGCGGCTTGGGCCGCGATCCCCTGGAAACACCGCTCCACCTTTATTACCTCTCCCGGACTTCCCCAATGACCACGCAAACACCTTCGCCCGACCAGCCAGAGCAACCGAGCGAAGTGGACGCCACTGTCGACGCCTCAGCGAAAAAGCCTGGCTTCAGCTTTCCTTTCTCGGCGTTCGCCAAAGGCGCCAAAGACAACGCCCCGCTGGGCTACAAGCCCATCGACAAATCCAACCACGACAAGAAGCCCGGCCGCGCACCCAACGGCACCCGCCGCTCGATGGGCAAACGTTGAGCAGCGTCGTTGCCGGCCTGCTGCTCAAGGCCAACGAAGCGCGCGTCGTAACCCTGGCAGGCACCCGTGCCAGCCATGTGTTGGTGGCAGAGAAAGTGAATAAATTGGCCGTGGCCAAGAACCCGACCCGCGAAGACGTGGCGGCCTTCGTGCAGGCGCTAACGGCGTTCTGTAGCGCAAACAAGGTCGAAAAACTGGTGCTCAACCGCCGCGCCACGAGCGGCCAAGGCGCAGGTGGCGCCGGCACGTTTCTGTTGGAAGGTGTGGTGTTGGCCAGCTCGCCGGTGCCAGTGGATTTCGTTCATCCCGCCACTCTGAAAGCCACCGAGCGCAAAGCCGGTGACAGCAAGGCGCAGAAACCGGCCACCGTCGACTTGGGCAAAGCCTACGACCTGGCCTACGAAGGTCTGCTGTAGGCCGCGTCCGCGCCGACGAAAAAATCCGCCAGGCGTTCGATCAACACGGGTTTGCTGTGGGTAAGCCAACGCTTGGCTGCCCGCTCCTGCCATTCTTCTGCGCGATCCAGGCTATGGCGCGGCACGAACTCGGCGAGGAATAGCCCGAGGCTCAGCAGGTTGATGTCGTGCCCGGCCACGGTTATTTTTTCCAGCAGCTCATGCAATGCCGCGCGCAGTTCCGGCGGCCAATGCTGACCGGCGCAAATCTGTTCTTCCAACGCGCGACAGGTGTCGAGGCGTTCCAGCATGTGCCCCCTCCTCCTCGTTAAGGTTTAGGCCAGCACCGCGACAGATTTTACCTGCGCCCACAATGCCTGACCGATCTTCAATTCAAGCTGATCCCGAGAAAAACGCGTGATCCGCGCCAGTAACGGCGTGCCTTGCATATCCAGCTGCACCAGCACGTGGGCGCTGTTTTCCGCCGCCACTTCAGCCACCACTGTCACCGGCAATACGTTGAGAATACTGCTGTGCAGCGGCTTTTCCAGGGCCAGGCTGACGTCGCGCGCCTGCACCTTGAAACGCATCGCCTTGCCTTCCGCCAACGGCGTATGCGCCACCTGAAAGCGCAACGTGCTGCCGGCAAAGCCCAGGCTCAGCAAGTGATAGTTGGCGTCGTAACCGCAAACGTGCGCCTGCACCACCACGCCGGCGTCGTCGCCTTGGGCCATGGGCAAGTCCAGGCGCGACAACAACTCGCCCACCGGCCCGCTGGCCCGCGCGCGGCCGTCTTCGAGCAGCACCATATGATCGGCCAGCCGCCCAACTTCATCCGGCGCATGGCTGACGTACAGCACAGGAATATCCAGCTCGTCATGCAGACGCTCCAGGTAGGGCAAGATTTCCTGCTTGCGCTTGTAGTCGAGCGCCGCCAACGGCTCGTCCATCAGCAGCAGCTTCGGGCTGGTCAACAACGCCCGAGCGATACCGACGCGCTGACGTTCGCCGCCGGAAAGGTGCTCTGGCATGCGATCCAACAAATGCCCGATGCCCAACAGTTCGACGGCGCGGGCCATATGCACCCGTTGCGCCGCCGCGCCAATGCGTTTGAAACCAAAGGTTAGATTGCCCTGCACCGACAGGTGCGCAAACAGGCTGGCCTCTTGGAACACATAGCCCAGCGCACGCTGATGCACTGGCAGGAAAAAACCCGTGGCGCTGTCCTGCCACAACTCGCCATTGACCCGCAGATAGCCCGAGCTGGCGCGTTCCAGCCCGGCCACGCAGCGCAGGCACGTGGTTTTCCCCGAGCCCGAATCGCCGAACAAAGCGCTGACGCCACGGCCGGGCAGTTGCAGGTCGACATCCAGACTGAACGCCGCATAGTCGACGTTGAAACGCGCTTCGATCATCGCACCACCGCCTTGCGCCCTTTGGCCTGCAACAGCAGCAGAATCGCAAACGAGAACACCAGCATGCCGCCCGACAGCCAGTGGGCTTGGGCGTATTCCATGGCCTCGACGTGGTCGAAAATCTGCACCGACACCACCCGCGTTTTATCTGGAATGTTGCCGCCAATCATCAGCACCACGCCGAACTCACCAATGGTGTGGGCGAAGCCCAGAATCGACGCGGTTAAAAACCCCGGCCGCGCCAACGGCAACGCCACGCTGAAAAACGTATCCAGTGGACTGGCCCGCAACGTGGCGGCCACTTCCAACGGCCGGTCGCCAATCGCCTCAAACGCGGTTTGAATCGGCTGCACCACAAACGGCATGGAATAAAACACCGAGCCCACCACCAGGCCCGCGAAACTGAACGGCAGAATGCCCAAGCCCAGGCTCTGAGTCAGTTGGCCAATGACACCGTTTGGCCCGAGGGTGATCAGCAAATAGAAACCGATCACCGTCGGCGGCAGCACCAGCGGCAACGCCACCACCGCAGCCACCGGCCCCTTGAGCCGCGAGCGGGTTCGCGCCAGCCACCAGGCGATAGGCGTGCCGATGATCAGCAGCAACACGGTGGTCACCGTGGCCAATTGCAGGGTCAGCCAAATGGCCGCGAAATCCGCGCCGGTCAGGAACATTCTCGAGAACTCTTAGAGCTGATAGCCGAACGACTTGATCACCGCTGCGGCCTTGTCACCGCGCAGGTAATCGACCAGCGCCTTGGCGGCTGCGCTGTCTTTGCCTTTGTTCAGGATCACCGCGTCCTGTTTGATCGGCTCATGCAAGTTGGCCGGCACCAACCACGCGGAACCGCCAGTGACCTTGCCGTCTTTATAAACCTGGGAAAGCGCCACGAAACCCAGCTCGGCGTTGCCAGTGGACACGAATTGCAGCGCCTGGGTGATGCTCTGGCCTTCAACCAGCTTGGGCTTCAGCGCATCGGTGAGCCCCAACTTTTCCAGCACTTGCGTGGCGGCCAGGCCATAGGGCGCGGCTTTCGGATTGGCGATGGCCAAGTGGTTGAAGGCGTTTTTCTTCAACACATCACCGTTGCTGTCGACGTAGCGGTCTTTCGCCGACCATAGCGCCAGCGCGCCAATCGCGTAAGTGAAGCGCGAGCCGGGCACCGTTTCGCCTTCGCGTTCCAGCTTGGCCGGCGTTGCATCGTCGGCGGCAAGGAACACCTCAAACGGCGCGCCATTTTTAATCTGGCTGTAGAACTGGCCGGTGGCGCCGTAGGAAGCGACCAACTTGTGCCCGGTGTCTTTCTCAAAATCCGCCGCCAACGCTTGAATCGGCGCAGTGAAATTCGCGGCAACCGCCACTTGCACCTCATCAGCGAACACGCTGCTCAGGGCGAACGAGGCGGACAAGGCAACAACCAGGCGAGACAGGGTTAACGTCATAAACAATTCCTTTGTAGAGGCAAGTTCCAGCGAAGAGGACAACCACCACACCGAGCGCTATGTTCGCGACTATATAGCGCTAGACGGAGTAGCGGATAGCGGTCCCGTAAAAACAACCGGCGCATCTTGGAAAATATCTGACCCGACAGTCAAGTTCTGAATTTCACGCGCATAAAATGCCAGTGCTACCATCGCCGCCACCGCGCTTGAGCACCCGCTGCAATGAAACTCGAAGGCCAATTCTGGATCACCCACAACGGTAACGACATCGCTGGCGAGGCCCGCGTTGCCCTCTTGCGCGCTATCGATGCCACGGGCTCGATCAGCCAGGCGGCCAAAGCCGTGGGCATCAGCTACAAGTTTGCGTGGGATTCCATCGACGCCATGAACGGCGCGTCCGGCAGTCCGCTGGTGGCGCGCAGCGCCGGTGGCAAAGGCGGCGGCGGCACCCGACTGACCGAGGCCGGGCGCGCCTTGATCGCCAGCTACCAGCGTTACCAGCAAGAGCACCAAGCCTTTCTGCAGCGCTTGGGCGACGACGCTGGTGTGTCGAGCCTGCTGGAATTCATGGAGCGTCTGCGCATGAAAACCAGCGCGCGTAACCAGCTGTTCGGCAGCGTGGTCGCCGTTCACAACGGTGAGGTCAACGACCGTATCGAATTCCAGCTCAACACCGGCGAGCGCCTCACCGCCTCGATTACCCACGACAGCACCGCGCGCCTGCAATTGCAGCCCGGCGTGGCGCTGTATGCGCTGATTAAAGCGTCGTGGGTGCAACTGATGGCCGCCAATACCGACGCAGCGCAACCCGGCGACAACCGGCTGCACGGCCAAGTGCGCGAGATCATTCGAGGATCAGCGGAAACCGAGGTGTCGCTGACCCTGGCCGGTGGCGCCACGCTGGTGGCGGTGCTGAGCAACGCCCAGGCGGACACGCTGCAGTTGGCCGTCGATCAACCCATCGCGGCCTTGATCAAGGCCGCGCACATGATCCTCGGCCGGCTCTGACCCGGCGTTATTTCCACCCCCGGCGTTATTTCCACCACGGATAAAACGACGGCATCGCATTGGCTGACTGTTCGCTGTAGTCCGCGGGACGCTTCTCCAGAAACGCCTGCACCCCTTCTTTGCCGCCGCCAACGCTGGTGTAGAACATGGCGAGCGAATCAACCTTGTGCGCTTCCAGCGGATGAGGCTGGGCGGCGTTGCGGTACATCATCTGCCGCGTCAGAGCGATGGCCACCGGGTTGTGCTGGGCAATGCGCCGGGCAATCTTGTAAGCCTCCTCGAGCAATTGATCGGCTGGCACCACGGCTTTTACAAAGCGCCCCTGCAAGGCTTCTTCCGGCTTGAGAATGTCGCCGCTGTACACCCACTCCAGCGCTTGGGAAATGCCGACAATGCGCGGCAGAAACCAGCTCGAACACGCCTCCGGCACGATGCCGATCTTGTTGAACACAAACCCGATGCGCGCGTGCTCGCTGGCCAGGCGAATGTCCATGGCGCAGGTCATGCTGGCGCCGATGCCCACCGCCGCGCCGTTGATGGCGGCAATCACCGGCTTCTTGCAGTCGTAAATCGCCAAGGTCACGCGCCCGCCGGTATCGCGCACGCCGTCGCGAATGGCCGGGTCGTCCAGGCGCGTTTGCATGTCTTCCAGGGTCGGCTGCTGGCTTTCGTCCAGGCCGAACACATTGCCGCCTACCGACAAATCCATGCCGGCACAAAACGCGCGGCCCGCGCCGGTCACCACAATGGCGCGAACCTCTTCATCATCACTGGCACGGTTAAACGCATGGATCAGCTCGTGGGCCATTTCCACCGTGAACGCGTTGAGCTGTTCCGGGCGATTAAGGGTGAGGGTCAGAATGTTCTCGCTTACCTGATAACTGAGGGTGTTGTAGGACATGCGCCGCTCCTGGCAAAACCATTGGGGTTCCTATCATGCCTAGCCAGACAAAGCGCGCCCCGGCGATTCGTAGGGCATTTGTGCCAAGGCGAACGGGGTAAATGATTTAATGCCGGCGTTTTCACCACTGAAAAACTGCCATGTCCGACCTCAGCTACGGCCCTCTCGCCGCCGAATTGCGCCCGCTGCTAAACAAGTTCTACCGCGCCCACCGCTCGCCCATGCGCGCCGGCGCTGACGAGCAACTGTGGGTGGCGAAAGAAACGGAAATTGTCGCGGCGCTGGGCTTGCGCAGCATCGGCTCGCACGCGGACGAAGGGGTTTGGTTGACCGGCCTGTTCGTGGCGCCGGCGCTGCGCGATCGCGGCATCGCCAGCCAGCTCGTGGAGGTTGCCTGCGCCGAGGCGAACGGCCCGGTGTGGCTTTTTTGCCACCCCACACTTGGCGACTTTTACGCTCGTCTAGGCTTTAGCCCTGGTGAATCGTTGCCGGCTTCCTTGGCTGAACGATTCGCTCGATACCAACGGACCAAAACGCTCGTCGCACTGCGCCGCGATCGCCAGTGATTGGCAAGCCGTTGTCCGCTGTTACACTACGCGCCGCGCGGCCCCGGCCGCCTTCGCCCCACATCGCTTGCGTGTCAGGAACAGCATGAAAATCGACAAAAAAACCGCCATTGCCCGCCGTAATCAACAACTCGGCAGCGCAGTGCTCGGCGTCAACAACACGCACTTCGCGACCATCAACCTCAACAAAAATATCTGGTGGTTCGACATTCCCGTCGGCCGTCTGAAAATCGGCCAGTACGAATGGGTGCACCTGCTGATGCACAACCACGTGACCGATGAATTGCACCATCTGCGCGTACCGACGCTGTACCTGCGCACCCATGAAGATGGCCTGGTGACCCGCAACAAAGGCAGCCGCAATGCGACCGTTAGCCTGGAGCTGTCGGCCGATCGGGATTCGCTGTTTCAGGATGTTCGGCCGACGGGTACGGGCGTGAAGTTTGCGGAGTTTGTGCAGGGGTAATGCCGTCGCTCTTCGCGCCGCTTCAAAGTGCGGTGGTCCTCATTACTGCGTGCGCTGAACGTTTTGTTTCGCGCCTTACGCGCGACTCACTTTTTAGCAGTCGCCCGGAATGCCGGCCCAGCTAAAAAGTAAGCAAAAACGGCTTGCCCCTACCTTGGGTCTCCGCTGCGCTCCGACTTCCCTCCTTCCGTCGCCGCTCCGGGGGCACGTCGAGACGGGCCATCCATGGCCCGACACGCCTTTCGCGGCTCCCGGCCGCTCAACCCCCTCCACGTCGACTCCACTCGGCCTGCGATGAATGGGGCGGGCAAATGAAAAGCCAAATCAAAAGCCCAACCCGAGTCCCAGGACCAAACGCTGCCCTTCCCTTACAAAACCTTTACACCTCACCCCGGCACTTCCTTAATCGAGACGCGTCTTACAGATACCCCGGATTCATCTCACCCGGGTATCAGGAGACAACCATGTTCAGTCTGCCCAAAGTTGCCCTGCTGTTAGGCAGCCTTGCCCTCGCCGGGCAAGCGTCCGCCCACGGTGGAGACGGTGGACCTTTCGTTTTAGGCGCCGTGGTCGGTGCCGTGGTAGGCGGCGCCGTGGTCGCCTCGCAGCGTGCACCGGTGTACGTCGAAGCCCCGCCGCCGCCCGTTGCCTACTATCCGCCGCCACAACCGGTATACGCACAGCCTGTGTATGCGCAGCCGGTGTACTACCAACCGGTGGTTGTGCAAGCGCCGCGCTATTACGGCCCGCGTTATTACGCACCGGCGCCACGGCCGGTGTATTACGAGCCGCGCGGTTATGGTCACCACGGTCGCTGGTGATCGCCTGGCAAGAAAAACGCCCACCCCTGCGGTGGGCTTTTTTTTGCCCTCAGCCGGATGAGGCATCGTCCTTGGCGCGCTCGTTTTCTTCTTGCCACCTCGCCCAACGGGCAGGCATCAACCGCCCCGCAAGGTAAGACTTCTCTTCGGTAGTGCCATCTTCGTTATGAATGATCAATGTCGCGTCTTTGCCGCGTAGGAACCGTTCGGCTTCCTGAAGTAGGCGCGCTTTGGTCAGCGCACGTTTAGAGGGGCGGGTTGCGCCTTTTTTGATGAGTTGCCAGCCCTCTGGCACACGGTTGATGTGGTAGTCGCCCATGCCGTCTATGTCCCTGAATCACTTGCCCATCAGCACCCGGCCGCTACGCCTAGTGCTTGAAGGGTTTTATCGGTGTGTGAAACATCCGAGCAAACTGCCATCGCGGCAGTTCCGTGTAAGGGATGGGCGGTCATCTGCGCCGTTTTTATTGGCTGTAAATAGGGGAAAACGCGGCCGCCATAGTTGCTAAACCGACTTTGCGCAAGTTTGGTCGCTCATAAAAAGAAACAAGAGAAGTTGCACTTTAATATCAAAAAACCGTTTGTCGCCAACAACTTAAATTCAGCCGAACGAAACTCCAGCGCTCCCCTTCAGAGTTCCTGTAAGGCCCAAGCGGGTTTTGCGACAACTCATAGAAGAGGAGAAACCAATATGACCACCAACAAAAACCCCGGTAACTTCGCTAATGATCGAGCGCGGGCCTCGGAAGCCGGACGTAAAGGCGGCCACAATAGTGGCGGTAACTTTGCCAACGACCCGCAAAAAGCGTCCGAAGCCGGTCGCAAGGGTGGGCAGGCAAGCCACGGCAATAAAAGCTGACTAGCCGCCCTGCCAAGCAGTACCTACATTCCCTAGCGCCCCGCTAGTTGAATGCACAGAGGCCCGCGACAGCGGGCTTTTGTTTGCGCGGCGTAAAAGGGGCGGTTAGCGATTGCGCTGGCGCCAGTCGCCGCCATTGCGATTGTCGCTGCGATGTTCGCCGCGACGATCATTGCCCCGATGCCCATCCCCTCGATGACCATCGCGGTCGCGGGCGTGGTGGCGATCACGGTCACCGTTATAGCGGTGCGGGGCTGGGTAATAGCCGCGCGGCGGTTGGTTCCAGCCGTTGTAAACCGGGCCGCGGCGTGGCGCGCTGTAATAACGCGGCGCAGGAGCCGGCACGTAGTAACGGGGCGCCGGTGCGCGGTAATAGCGCGGCGCCGAATACACCTCGTAGCGTTGAACGTACGGCGCGCCGTACACCGTGGTGTAACTCCCGGAGCGACCATAGCTGCGGTCGTAGTTGTCGTCGTAGTCATAACCCGCACAACCCACCAAAGACAGGCCTAACAGGCCAAGCAGCAGGGTTCGATAACGCATCATGGCAGCCTCCTGAGACCGCATGGGAACCGAGCGGCGAATGCCGTTCAGCAGTGTTCCCACGGTCTTGGACAGCACAGATTCCGCCCGGCTTGCTGTAGGGCCATTCATATTCCATTGCCATTTATTTCACGCGCGCACCAAAGCGCAGCATGCCGATACCCCGCGCCTCGTTTTCGCGCACGTGGGTTCCTTGCCCCGCGCTTGAAAAACACCGTGAGCCCCATGGGCGCTGGACACAGCGCAACTTGGCACGGCTCTCGCTTTAGCTCAGCTGTGCAGGATTAACCGGGCAGTTGCCTGGGTACGCGGCACCACAATTCGCAATGGATGACTAGGGTTCCGGCTAGCGCTTAAAACGCTCAGTGACTGGTCCGAGAGTTATCGACCTCCAGTGAGGTTACACGGCGGGACAAAAGCCCGGGAGACGAACGCCACGCCGCGTTGCGCCTGCCCGCTTTTATCTCGAACTGGAGGTTTTACATGCGCAAGTCCCCGTTATTCGCCCTCGTTCTCGCCGGCCTTGCTGCCACGTTCAGTTTCAGCGCCCAGGCTGCCCCCAAAGAAAAATTCAGCGTCTGCTGGACCCTCTACGCCGGCTGGATGCCGTGGGAATACGCGGCCGCCGAAGGCATCGTCGATAAGTGGGCGAAGAAGTACAACATCGCCATCGACGTGGTGCAGCTCAACGATTACGTCGAGTCGATCAACCAGTACACCGCCGGCCAGTTCGACGGCTGCACCATGACCAACATGGACGCCTTGACCATTCCGGCTGCAGGCGGCGTCGATTCCACCGCCCTGGTGGTCAGCGACTTCTCCAACGGCAACGACGGCATCGTGCTCAAAGGCAAGGGCAAAACCCTGGCCGACCTCAAGGGCCAGCCGGTCAATCTGGTCGAGCTTTCGGTTTCTCACTACCTGCTGGCACGCGCCCTGGAAACTGCCGGCATGAGCGAAAAAGACCTCAGCGTGGTGAACACGTCCGACGCCGATATCGCGGCCGCTTTCAACACCAGCGATGTCAATTCGGTGGTCACCTGGAACCCAATGCTGGCGGAAATCAAAGCCCAGCCGGACACCACTGAAGTGTTCAACTCCAGCCAGATTCCCGGCGAGATCATGGACATGATGGTGGTCAACACCGCCACCCTCAAAGACAACCCGGCCCTCGGTAAAGCCCTGACCGGCGCCTGGTTCGAAATCATGGAGCTGATGGCCAGCGACACCCCGCGCGCCACCGCCGCGCTGGAGCACATGGCCAAGGCCTCGGGTACAGATCTAGCCGGCTTCAAGTCGCAACTGGCGACCACCAAACTCTTCTACACCGCCAAAGACGCCCTGGCCTTTGCCACCAGCCCACAGCTGCCGGAAACCATGAGCAAGGTCGCCAGCTTCTCCTTCGCCCACGGCTTGCTCGGTGAAGGCGCCAAAGATGCCGGCGCGGTCGGCATGAGCTTCGCCAAAGACGCAGTCACCGGCGACAGCGGCAACATCAAACTGCGCTTCGACCCCAGCTACGTGCAGATGGCGGCGGACGGCACGCTGTAGCGCTGCCTGACGATGAACTCGACCAAAACCTCCGTCATTCCCGCGCAGGCGGGAATCCAGAGTGTTGCGGGTGAAGGAACTGCTCGGGGCAACCCGATCCCGAACGCGAGACCCCCATGCGCCTGATCAATCGCCACCCCGACGGTGCCGGCCGACTGCTGCTGATTCTGCTGCCGTTCGCGCTGGTGCTGTTCGCCTACTTCACCGGCTCCTCGGCGCGGTTGGCGGACAACCCCAATGACAAGCTGCTGCCCAGCGCCGTGCAAATGACGGACGCGGTCAAGCGCATGGCGTTTACCGAAGACAAACGCAGCGGCGGCTATCTGCTCTGGCAAGACACCGCCTCCAGCCTGCAACGCCTTGGCATGGGCCTGGGCATTGCCGCCATCATCGGCCTGTGCCTGGGCATTGCCGCTGGCACCCTGCCGTTGTTCAGCGCACCGTTGTCGCCCCTGCTGACGGTGCTGTCGATGGTGCCGCCGCTGGCGATTCTGCCGATCCTGTTTATCGTTTTCGGCCTCGGTGAGCTGTCGAAAGTGATGCTCATCGTCATCGGCATCACCCCGGTGTTGGCGCGGGATCTGGAACAGCGGGCGCGGGAAATTCCGGCGGAACTGCTGATCAAGGCGCAAACCCTCGGTGCCTCGACCTGGACCCTGATTCTGCGGGTGATCCTGCCGCAACTGCTGCCGCGTCTGCTTATCGCCCTGCGTCTGGTGCTCGGTTCGGCCTGGCTGTTTCTGATTGCCGCCGAAGCCATCGCCTCCACCGACGGCCTCGGCTACCGCGTATTTCTGGTGCGCCGCTACATGGCCATGGACGTGATTCTTCCGTACGTAGTGTGGATCACCCTGCTCGCCTGGCTGATGGACCTGGGCCTCAAGCGCCTGACTCAGTTGGCGTTCCCTTGGTATGAGGGGGCGAAGGCATGAGTGCGTTCATCGAAGTCAAAAATGTGTGGCAAACCTACGGCGATCAAGTGGTTCTGGAGAACCTCAACATCAACGTCGCCGAAGGTGAGTTCTGCACCTTGGTAGGCACCTCGGGCTGCGGTAAATCCACCTTCCTGCGCCTGTTGCTGGGCCAGGAAGTGCCGAGCAAAGGGCAAATTCTGCTCGGCGGCAAAGCGTTGGTCGGCGAGCCGGATGCCAGCCGTGGCGTGGTGTTTCAGCGCTACTCGGTGTTCCCGCACTTATCCGTACTGAACAACGTGGCGCTGGGTCTGGAATTGCCGCGCTCGCCGCTGCTAGGTCGCCTGTTTGGTCGGGCTAAGCGCGACGCTCGGGAGCAAGCCGCCGAGCTGTTGAAAAAGGTCGGCCTCGGCCACGCGCTGGATAAATACCCGACGCAGCTTTCCGGCGGCATGCAACAACGGCTGGCCATCGCCCAGGCGCTGATCATGCAACCGCGCGTGCTGCTGCTCGACGAACCCTTCGGCGCCCTCGACCCCGGCATCCGCAAAGACATGCACGCGCTGCTGCTGGAGCTGTGGCGCGAAACCAAACTGACGGTGTTCATGGTCACTCACGACCTGTCCGAAGGCTTCACCCTCGGCACCCGCATTCTGGTGTTCGACAAGGTTCGCCACGACCCGCACGCGCCCAACGCCTATGGCGCGCGCATCACCTACGACATTCCCCTGAACCCCGACCGCCGCGCCACCCGCGCCGCCGTCGACGCCCTGCCGGCGCATGTTACCGGCAGCCTGCATTCCGTCTACCAAGGAGCCTGATCATGACCAGTGCCTTGAGCCTGCGCCCCAGCCTGTATGAAGAAACCGTACCGGGCGGCGGCCATACCTCGTTCGTGCTCAAACGTGGCCAACTGCTGCGCATCACCGACCTCGAAGGCGGCGCCAACGTCAGCCTCATGCTGCTCAATGCCGCCGAGAAAAGTGAGCGCCTGAACCTGCCCGACAGCCTCAAGGGCCAGCAC
>NZ_CEEDHK010000006.1:180169-318866 GCF_979254655.1 Pseudomonas sp. AC229 | reverse complement strand
AGACAGGTGGCGGAGGGGGGGGTGTGATGGGGTTCTGTGGGCTGCGATTTGTGTCTCATCCGAGATACTGGATCCCCGCGTTCGCGAGGATGACGGTGGTCTTTAAACAAACCTCCGTCATCCCCGCGTTGGCGGTGGCCCGGCGATTCGCCAGCCAGGGTTTTGTGAGTGGCGCTGGGAGGTTGATGGGCTGCGATTTGTGTTTCATCCGAGGTACTGGATCCCGAATCGTCGGACCGCCGCGTTCGCGAGGATGACGGTGGTCTTTAAACAAACCTCCGTCATCCTCGCGCACGCGGGGATCCAGAGTTTTGCGTCTTGCATCGCCTTCGAAACGCGCGACCATCTCCAACTGGACGGCGCCCCCATCACCCCTGCGGTCGATACCCCAACCGCAACCCGCCCCAGTGCCGTCCTTGCACCGTAATCGGCACCGACAAATCGTGCATCAACTCCCCGGTATCGCGGCTGTAAGTTTGCAAGAGCAGCGCCTGCTCATGGCTGCCGCAGCGAATGCCGGTGGGGTCGTTGAACAGCCGTTTGCTGCGGCTTTTCACGGTGTCCACGGCACGGTCGCCAGTGGCGGCGTGGTTGAAGGCGCGGTTGTGCGTGGGCACGTAGCCGTCCGGGGTGCTGGCGATGGCGAAGACCAGGCCTTCGTGGCGCGAGAGCAGCGGCTCCTGAATAGCGGGCAGCACCTGATCGGCATAGGCATCGAAGCGTGTGCGGTATTTGGCCGGGAAGCTGTTGGCGATGGGCTGATAGCTGCGGTCGAACAAGTCGCCGAGGCTGACACGCCCCGCCTGAATATCAGCTTCAAACTGCGCACCGATGGCGGCAGCGCCTTCGCGGGCCAGGTCGTAGATGCGTTGGTGGTAATCATCCAGGCCCACCTCAGCCAATTGCTCGCTTACCGTTTCCGCCTGGCCGACCAAGCGCTGCGCGGCCTGGGCCAGCTCGCGGGTTTGCGTTTCGCTGCCATGAACGTCATCGCGCAGTTGTTCCAGCGCGCTGAACAGTGCCGATAATTGTTGGTGGTTGCTCTCGGTGCCGCTGTTGATGGCGTCGACCTGGTTTTGCACCTCGCTGGCCAATTCGGTGATGCCCAGCAAGTGCTCGCCGCTGGCTTCAACCTGCGCGGCGGCGCCGTCGAGTTCGCTGGCTTGCTGCTGAATATGGCTGACCACGGCGCTGCTTTGCTGGCGAATGTCGGTGACGATTTGCGCGACTTCTTCGGTGGCCTCGGCGGTGCGCCCGGCCAGCTTGCGTACTTCGTCCGCGACTACGGCAAAGCCGCGCCCCTGGTCGCCTGCGCGGGCGGCTTCGATGGCAGCGTTCAGCGCGAGCAGGTTGGTTTGGCTGGCGATGGATTGAATGACTTGCGTAACTTGCTGGATCTGCTCGGTGCGGCTGCTCAGACCATCCATCAGCGTGCGGCTGTCGGCCGCCTGCACACTGAGTTGCTGCATGCGCGCAATGGCGTGCTGTAACGCTTGCTGGCCGTCATCACTGCGCTGGCGAACCGCTTGCGCGGCGCTGAGGGTGTGTTCGGCGCGTTGCGCGCTGGCCTGTTCGGTGTCGGTCATGGCCTGGGCGCCGACGCTCATTTGCTCAACAGCGTGCAGTTGCGACTGAAGCTTGTCGGCCATCTGTTGCACGCCAAACGCCACCTGCGCCGCCGACAGGGCGTTATTGCAGGTGGTGCGGGAAAGGTTCTGGCTCAGTTCGCTGAATGCATGCGGCGCTTGCGCCGGGCCCACGCTGTCGAGCGCCGGGGTTTCCCATGGGCCGAGCCATGGCCACAGCGCCAGCAGCAAATACGCGGGAATGCTCAGGTACAGCGGCAGCTGGGTTTGTTGGTAAACCACCATCAGCACGGCCAGCCCGGCAGCATGCAGCAGGCAGACCCACGGGCGGCGAGAGTAAGCGGGGCGCATCGGCAAACCTCTTGTTCTTATGGTGCTGGCAACGCAATGGTCGCGTATTCGAGCATGTCATCGGCCGAGCTGCCAGTAGGCTTTAGCACGGGGTGGCTCACGGCTTGGCCAATAAATCGTCGCGGTATTGACTCGGCGCCTGGCCGGTCCAGCGTTTAAAGGCGCGGCTAAAGCTGCTGCTGTCGGCAAAGCCCAGCAGATAGGCGATTTCGCTGATGGAGCAATGCGGGTCGCGCATGTGTTGCTGGGCCAGGTTCTGCCGGGTTTCGCTGAGCAACTGCTCATAGCTGCAGCCTTCGTCGGCCAGGTGGCGCTGCAAGCTGCGCAGGCTCAGGTGAAGGCTGCTGGCGATGCGCTCGGCCGACGGCTCGCCGTTGGGCAACTGGCTTTCCAGGCAGGCACAAACACGGCGCCGCCAGGTCACAGGCTGAAGCTGCTCGAGGGTGCGCTTGAGCACGGTTTCGTTGTGCTCGGCCAGCTCTTCGTTGCCGTCTTCGAGGGTGTTGTCGAACGGCTGCCGGGGAAATTGCAGGAAGTCTTGCGCGGCGCCGAAGTGGATCGGCGCACGCAGCGCTTCCTGCCACGGCGTCGGGTCTGCGGGCGTTGGCCGGCGAAGGTGCACGGCCAGCGGCGCGAAGTCGCGGCCCAAGCGGTTGCGGCAGGTGCGCACGTAAATGGCGATGAAGGCATCAATCGCCTCGGGCGCCGGCGCCGGGCCGCCTGCCGGCACCTTGAGGTAGAACTCGTAGCGATCCGGCAGGGTTTTCAGTTCCAGGCTGAGGGCATCACTGACCACTTGGTGATAGCGCACGATGCGCTCGAACACCTCACGCAAACTGGCGCTGGCAATCAGCGCATAACCCAGCGCGTGAAAGCTGGTGGGGCTGACGTATTGCGAGGTTTTCAGGCCCAGCGCAGGGTCGCCACTGGCCTCGACGGCCAGGCGCCACAAGCGCGTGGTGGCCGACAGCGGGTAGCGCGCGTTGGGGTGTTCCATCAAGGCGGGATCAAGGCCGGCGTCCAGGCACAGCTGCGCGCTATCCAGGCCCAGGGCGTCGAGCTGCTTGCGCAGTGCCCGGGTCCAGCTGGCGAGGGTGGTGGGTTCAGCAGTCATGCAGATTGGCGCATCCGGTCAACAGGTTGGCGTTCGAGGTCAGGCCGGCGGGCGCCCGGCCCGGCACAGTAGCCTCACGTTAATTAGAGGATGTAAGCATGTCCCACTCTCCTGCAAGCCCCGTGAACCAGAATGTGCAACAACGCGCTGCGCATATTCGCGAAGTGGTGATGGCCCACGGCGTCGAGCTGCGCCAGCGCTTCCCGATTCTTAAACACCAAGACGCCCTCGGCGCCGGCATTCTCGCCTTCGCCCTGGCCGGCATGATCGGCAGCGCCGCGCTGTATATCGAAGGCTACATGGCATGGTGGGCGTGCTTGCTGCTCAACGCCTTCTTCGCCTCGCTGACCCACGAGCTGGAACATGACCTGATCCACTCGATGTACTTTCGCAAACAACGCGTGCCGCACAACCTGATGATGGCGCTGGTGTGGATGGCTCGCCCGAGCACCATCAACCCTTGGGTGCGCCGTCACTTGCACCTCAACCACCACAAGGTGTCGGGCACCGAAACCGACATGGAAGAGCGCGCCATCACCAACGGCGAGCCGTGGGGCATCGCGCGGTTGCTGATGGTGGGCGACAACATGATGTCGTCGTTCATTCGCTTTCTGCGCGCCAAAACCTGGAGCCACAAGTGGATGATCGTCAGCCGCACCCTGAAGGTGTACGCGCCGTTGGGCCTGCTGAACTGGGGCACCTGGTACGTGTTTCTCGGCTTTCATATCAGCACCTTCGTCGCCACCCTGCTGGGCTCGCCGATTGCGTGGTCGGCCACCACGCTAGACGTGATGAACATCGTCAATATCGCCGTCGTCGTGCTGGTTGGCCCCAACGTGCTGCGCACGTTTTGCCTGCACTTTGTCAGCTCGAACATGCACTACTACGGCGACATCGAGCCAGGCAATGTGATCCAGCAATGCCAGGTGCTGAACCCGTGGTGGATGTGGCCGCTGCAAGCGTTCTGCTTCAACTTCGGCAGCAGCCATGCGATTCATCACTTTGTGGTGAAAGAACCCTTTTACATCCGCCAGCTGACCGTGCCGTTTGCGCACAAAGTGATGCGCGAAGCGGGTGTGCGCTTCAATGACTTCGGCACCTTTGCCCGGGCCAATCGCTGGACCCGCACCGCCGAAAGCAAACCGGCGACGCAGCAAACGCAAACCGCCTGATCGGTTTCGCCACCGTCATGCAGCGGCGCTTCGGCGCCGCTTTTTTCGTCTTCCGCAACAGGCCCGACCACGACATGAATGTACTTATCGTCCACGCCCATCCCGAGCCGCAATCGTTCTGCACCGCCATGAAAGACCTGGCCGTCAGCACCTTGGACGCCGCCGGCCACACGGTTCAGGTGTCCGACCTGTACGCAATGAACTGGAACCCCGTGGCGAGCGCTGCCGACTTCCAGGCACGCAGCAACCCTGACTACCTGGTGTACGCATTGGAACAGCGCCACGCCCACGGTCAAAACGCGCTGGCCAAGGACATCACCACCGAACTTGAAAAGCTGCTGGCCGCCGACTTGGTGATTTTCAATTTCCCGATTTTCTGGTGCTCGGTGCCGGCCATCCTTAAAGGCTGGATCGACCGCGTACTGGTGTCGGGCGTGTGCTACGGCGGGCTGCGTTTCTATGACAAAGGCGGCCTGAGCGGCAAGAAAGCCCTGCTCAGTTTCACCATCGGCGCGCAGCCGCACATGTTTGCCGATGAGCAGGCCATTCACGGCGAACTGAACCTGATGCTGCGCCACCTGCAACGCGGCACGCTGGCGTATGCCGGCTTTAGCGTGTTGCCGCCGTTCGCGGCGTATCACGTGCCATATATCGACGCCGACGCCCGCACGGCGATGCTGGCGGACTACCGCGAGCGCCTGCTCGGGCTTGAAAACGCGCAGCCGCTGGTGTTCCCAAAAATGGCCGAGTTTGATCGGCAGCTACAGCCGCTGGCTTAACCGCAGGCAAAAAAAGACCCGCCGAAGCGGGTCTCAACACTGCCGAGCTGGTGAGCCCTAGGCGAGTTCGTCGAAGCACTCGGCGACAATGGCCAGGCCTTTGTCGAGCTGTGCATCGGGAATGGTGACCGGCATCAGGAAGCGGATGACGTTGTAGTAAGTGCCGCACGACAGCAGGATCAGGCCTTTTTCACGGGCGCGCGCCACGATCTTGCCAACCAGCTCAGCCGCCGGCTTGTGGGTGTCGCCGCCTTCGAACAGCTCGATGGCGATCATCGAACCCAAACCACGGACGTCGCCAATCACTTTGTGCTTGGCCTGGATGTCGCGCAGGCCGGCTTTCAAGCGTTCGCCCAGGGCTTGCGAGCGTTCCAGCAGCTTCTCTTCATCAAACACTTTCAGCACGGCCAGCGCGGCCGCACAGGCGATTGGGCTACCGGCATAAGTGCCGCCCAGGCCGCCCGGTGCGATGGCGTCCATGATTTCGGCTTTACCGCTAACGCCGGAAATCGGGAAACCGCCGCCGACGGATTTAGCGAAGGTGGTCAGGTCTGGAATCACGCCCAGCTGTTCGGTGGCGAAGAAAGTGCCGGTACGGCCAGCGCCGGTTTGCACTTCGTCAGCGATGAGCAGAATGCCGTGCTGGTCGCACAGGGCGCGCAGGCGCTGCATAAAGGCTTTGGAGTTGGTGTAGAAACCACCTTCGCCCTGCACCGGCTCGATGATGATGGCGGCGATGTCGGACGGCTGCGCGTCGTTCTTGAAGATGCGCTCGATGCTGGCGATGGACTCGTCTTCGCTCACACCGTGCAGCTCGCAAGGCGACTGGGCGCGGTAAACGCCGGCTGGCATCAGGCCCATGCCAGCGGAGTACGGCACCACTTTGCCGGTGAGGCTCAGGGTCATCATGGTGCGGCCGTGGTAGGCGCCGGTGAAGGCGATTACGCCAGCGCGGCCAGTGGCAGCACGGGCGATTTTCACGGCGTTTTCGACGGCTTCGGAGCCGGACGTCACCAGCAGGGTTTTCTTGGCGAAGTCGCCTGGAACGCGCTTGGCGATTTCTTCACACAGCTCTACGTAGGGCTCGTAAGCCAGTACCTGGAAGCAGGTGTGCGACAGCTTGGTCAGTTGCTCTTGCACCGCTGCAACCACTTTGGGGTGCAGGTGGCCGGTGTTGAGCACGGCGATACCGCCTGCGAAGTCGATGAACTCACGGCCTTCAACGTCCCACACGGTGGCGTTTTCGGCGCGCTCAGCGAAAATCGGGTGAATCTGGCCCACACCGCGCGGTACGGCGGCCATGCGGCGTTGCATCAGGGATTCGTTAGTCTTGCTCATGTTTCGGTCCTCATTCGCCGCTTCATCGGGCGGCGCAGTGGGATAAACGCAATCGGGGAAAGGCACGGCAGCATACGATGATCGACTGCCACGCCCTGCCGGTTGCTCAGGTTCTTTAGTGCGGTGCTGCTGCCCGGGCGGGCCGGCTCGTTGGTTCCGCCCTGGGGTACTTCAATAACGTCTTAATGCTTTTGCTCTTTGTGCTCTTCGGCTTAACGCCGGTCGAGAGCTTCGGGGCTAAGGCCAGACAAGGCGAAATGCTGGCGAAGAGCGCAGCGTACATTCGTACGTGAGCATCTGAGGCAGCATTTCAACGCCGTATGGCCGACGACCCGGAGGTCGATTAGTTACACACCGAGGCAGAGGTATTTGATTTCCAGGTAGTCCTCGATGCCGTATTTCGAACCTTCACGGCCAAGACCCGACGCCTTGATGCCGCCGAATGGCGCCACTTCGTTGGAGATCAGACCGGTGTTGATGCCCACCATGCCGTATTCCAGCGCTTCGGCGACACGGAACACACGGCCCAGGTCGCGGGCGTAGAAGTACGAGGCCAGACCGAATTCGGTGTCGTTCGCCTGCGCGATCACATCGGCTTCGTCTTTAAAGCGGAACAGCGGCGCCAGCGGGCCGAAGGTTTCTTCCTTGGCGACTGCAGCGGTTTTCGGCACGTCTACCAGAATAGTCGGCTCGAAGAAGCTGCCGCCCAGGCTGTGAGCCTTACCGCCGGACACCACTTTGGCGCCTTTGCTGATGGCGTCAGCGATGTGCTCTTGCACTTTGGCGACCGCTTTGTCGTCGATCAGCGGGCCAGTGGTGGTGCCGTCTTCCAGACCGTTGCCGATTTTCAGCTTGGCCACGGCCACTTTCAGTTTTTCCACGAACGCGTCGTACACGCTGTCTTGAATGTACAGACGGTTGGCGCAGACGCAGGTCTGGCCATTGTTGCGATATTTGGAAATGATCGCGCCGTCGACGGCGGCATCCAGATCAGCGTCGTCGAACACAATGAACGGCGCGTTGCCGCCCAGCTCCAGCGAGACTTTTTTGATGTCGTGGGCGCATTCGGCCATCAGCTGACGACCAATTTCAGTCGAGCCGGTGAACGACAGTTTGCGCACGATTGGATTGCTGGTCAGCTCGCTGCCGATGTCGCCAGCGCTGCCGGTCACCACGCTGAACACGCCTTTCGGAATGCCGGCACGCTGCGCCAGTTCGGCCAGGGCCAACGCGGAATAAGGCGTCTGGCTGGCGGGCTTGAGCACCATGGTGCAGCCTGCGGCCAAGGCCGGGCCGGCTTTACGGGTGATCATCGCGGCCGGGAAGTTCCACGGCGTGATGGCCGCAGTAACGCCGATTGGCTGCTTGAGCACGATCAGGCGTTTGTCCGGCTGGTGGCCCGGAATGACGTCGCCATAGACGCGCTTGGCTTCTTCAGCGAACCACTCAATAAAGGAAGCGGCGTAGGCAATTTCACCTTTGGCTTCGGCCAATGGCTTGCCTTGCTCGAGGGTCATCAGGCGGCCGAGGTCGTCCTGGTTTTCGATCATCAACTCAAACCAGCGACGCAGCTTGTTGGAGCGCTCTTTGGCGGTCAGTGCACGCCAGGCCGGCAGCGCTTTGTCGGCAGCTTCGATGGCGCGACGGGTTTCGGCTGCGCCCATCTTCGGCACGGTGCCGAGAATTTCGTTGGTGGCCGGGTTGTTGACCTTGATGGTCTGGCCGCTGTCCGCGTCTACCCACGCGCCGTCGATAAAGGCTTGCTGGCGAAACAATTGAGCGTCTTTGAGTTGCATAGCCGTCTCCTTTAGCCCACCAGCAGAGCGGCGGGCAAAATTGTTGTAAGCCGCCGCAGCGAGTGTGGGCTGCGGCGAGGAATAGTGGATGACACGTGGAACGGATTGAGCGCTGGTGACGGGCTTTTGGAACAGCTGCAGATCGCTTGGTTCGGTCTGCGGCCATGAGCGTCGAGGGCGTTTGAAATCTCAAACGAATCGTAGGGTCGTCACTGCCAAAGGGCAATAGGCTGTTCGAAAAAATATACGAAAACACGTATAAGGTGGTCGTTTTCTGAGCAAGAAGGTGTAGGGATTAGTACTTTCGTTTGATATCGCGAACAAAACACCTCGGCATGGACGCCTGCGAGCGACATGCGTATCATGGCGCCCGCGTTGCACCAGTAGCTCAGCTGGATAGAGTACTGCCCTCCGAAGGCAGGGGTCGTGGGTTCGAATCCCGCCTGGTGCACCATATAAATGAAAAGCCCCACGTTCACGCGTGGGGCTTTTTGCGTTTCTGGCGCCTGGAGACGAAAACCGAGCGCTCAGCGACAAACCAGCAGAAAACAAAAAGCCCCGCATGTGCGGGGCTTTTTGGGCAAGGGCCGGATCAATTACTTGATCTTGGCTTCCTTGTAGATCACGTGCTGGCGAACAACTGGATCGAATTTTTTGATTTCGATTTTGTCCGGGGTAGTACGTTTGTTCTTGTCGGTGGTGTAGAAGTGGCCAGTACCGGCGCTCGACACCAAACGGATCAATTCACGCATGATTTAGCTCCTTAAACCTTTTCGCCGCGGCTGCGGATTTCGGCCAGCACGACATCAATGCCACGCTTGTCGATGATACGCATGCCTTTGGCAGTGACGCGCAGACGCACGAAACGCTTCTCCGATTCAACCCAGAAGCGGTGATGCTGCAGGTTTGGCAGGAAACGGCGACGGGTTTTGTTGTTAGCGTGGGAAATGTTATTCCCAGTTACCGGACCCTTACCGGTAACTTGACAGACTCTCGACATACATCAGCCCTCTAAAACCACATGCCCAACCCGGCATGGGTTGGCCGCTTAAACTCAAAGTCATTTGGCGCTCTGCGCCGCGTTTCTTCAGGGTCTTACCGGCCACACCTACAAGCGAAGGAACCGGGCCCCTAGAAAAGAGCGCTGCTTTATACCAGAAAGCCCCCATAGCAACAAGGATAACTACCGTTTGCTGGCCAAATGGGGGCGAGCATTCTACCTGCAACCGCTTCAACAAGCGCCATCGGCGGCTCAACCACTCGTCAGGCGAGATCGATTGTTCTGCCGCGCCCCATGGTCTAGGGTAGACCGCTCGCGTTATTTCCGGCCCTGCGGATGGGCCGCCGATTCGCCGCTCAACGCTGGCGATGCATTCAAGGAGTCTGCCGATGCGCCGTGCCGCCCTGTCGCTGTTCGTAATTCCGCTATTCAGTTCGGCCCTGCAAGCCGCCACGTTGAGTGTGTGCACCGAAGCCAGTCCTGAGGGTTTCGATGTGGTTCAGTACAACACCCTGACCACCACCAACGCCTCGGCGGACGTATTAATGAACCGTCTGGTCGAATTCGACGCCGCCACCGGCAAGCTGGTACCGAGCCTGGCAGAAAGCTGGACCGTGTCGGACGACGGCCTTACCTACGATTTCACCCTGCGCCAAGGTGTGAAGTTCCACCGCACCGACTACTTCACCCCGACCCGCGAATTTGCCGCCGACGACGCTCTGTTCAGCTTCCAGCGCATGCTCGACCCCAACAACCCTTGGCACAAGGTGGCGCAAAGCGGTTTTCCCCATGCGCAGTCGATGCAACTGCCCGCCCTTATAAAGAAGGTCGAGGCGCCCTCACCCCAACACCTGCGCTTTACCCTTAATCACCCGGAAGCCACTTTCCTCGCCACGCTGAGCATGGGCTTCGCCTCTATCTATTCGGCCGAGTACACCGGGCAACTCCTAAAAGCCGGCACGCCGGAAAAACTTAACGCTCAGCCAATTGGCACCGGCCCGTTTGTCTTCAAGCGCTTTCAGAAAGATGCCGTGGTGCGCTACGCGGCCAATCCGGGTTACTTCGCCGGTAAACCAAAGGTTGATGCGCTGGTGTACGCCATCACTCCGGACGCCAATGTGCGGCTGCAAAAGCTGCGGCGCGGCGAGTGCCAAGTAGCGTTGTCGCCCAAACCGCTGGATGTGAGCGCTGCCAGCAAAGATGCAGCGCTGAACGTGGTGTCGACGCCAGCCTTCATGACCGCCTTCGTCGCCTTTAATAGTCAGCACCCGCCGTTGGATAAACCGCAGGTGCGCCAGGCCATCAACCTGGCCTTCGACAAAGCCAACTACCTCAAGGCCGTTTTCGAAGACAGCGCCATCGCCGCCAACGGCCCGTTCCCACCAAACACCTGGAGTTACGCCAAAGCGTTGCCCGGCTACGCCCATGATCCGCAGCAAGCCAAAGCCTTGCTGGAAAAGGCCGGGCTGAAAGACGGATTCGAGACGACGATCTGGACCCGCCCAACCGGCAGCCTCCTCAACCCCAACCCCAGCCTCGGCGCGCAGCTATTGCAGGCAGACCTGGCGAAAGTCGGCATTCGCGCGCAAATCCGCGTGATCGAGTGGGGCGAGTTGGTGCGCCGCGCCAAAGCTGGCGAGCACGACCTTCTCTTTATGGGCTGGGCAGGCGACAACGGCGATCCGGATAACTTCCTGACCCCGCAGTTCTCCTGTGCCGCCGTGCAATCGGGCACCAACTTCGCCCGTTACTGCGACAAAGCGTTGGACCAGGCGATCAGCGACGGCAAAGGCACCAGCGATACAGACAAGCGCACCGCGCTCTATCAGCAGGCGCAAACGCAGATCCAGCAGCAAGCCTTGTGGTTGCCGCTGGCTCATCCCACGGCAACGGCTTTAACGCGAAAAGACGTACGGGGATATCAGGTTAGCCCATTCGGCCGCCAGGATTTCTCACGCATTTCCCTCACGCCGTAAGGCATGAAAAAGGCGTAGCGGGCCATTCCCTACGCCTTGCCTTTCCCCCGCGTCTGCCTACATAAGCCCCCATTCCGCCATCGACAACGGCGAGCCCTCGCCGATGATGAAATGGTCGAGCACTCGCACATCAATCAGCGCTAACGCCGCTTTCAACTGCGATGTCAGCACCCGATCCGCCTGGCTGGGTTCGGCGACGCCGGAGGGATGGTTGTGGCACAAAATCACGGCTGCGGCGTTATGAGCCAGAGCGCGTTTCACCACCTGGCGCGGGTAAATGGTGGCGCCATCAATGGTGCCCTGGAACAACGCCTCGAAGGCCAGCACGCGGTGTTTGGAATCCAGAAACAGGCAGCCAAACACTTCGTGCGATTCGTGACGAAGCTGCGCGATTAGGTACTCACGCACGGCGGCCGGGCTTTCCAACACCGATTCATGGGTCAAGTGCTCGGCCAGATGACGCCGTGACATCTCCAGCACCGCCTGCAATTGCGCGTACTTGGCGGGGCCCAATCCCAAGTGGGAACTGAAGCTGCTCTGGTCTGCTTCGAGCAAAGCGCGCAGGCCGCCAAACTCATCGAGGAGCACACGCGCCAGGTCGACAGCGCTTCTTCCGGCGACCCCGGTTCGTAGGAAAATGGCCAGCAATTGTGCGTCGGTAAGACTGCTCGCGCCATGCTCCAATAACCGCTCACGCGGGCGTTCTTCTGCTGGCCAATTGCGAATACTCATACAACCCTCCTTGTCGAATGTAGCCCGCTGTTCCACTGCGGGCGCTGTGCTATCTTAGCCCCACTTTTTTGCGCGGCGGGCGGCCTGGGGAGGCCGCCCGTGGCGAAGTCCACTTCATATAAGGCAGGCCTATGCAGCGGCTGTACCGGAAACGCATCGTCCTTGGCGTGGGTGGCGGCATTGCCGCTTATAAAAGTGCCGAACTGGTTCGCCGCCTGCGCGACCAAGGTGCGGAAGTCCGTGTGGTGATGACCCAGGGCGGTCGCGAATTCATCACGCCGCTCACCCTTCAAGCCCTTTCCGGTCACCCCGTTCATATGGATTTGCTCGACCCCGCCGCCGAAGCCGCGATGGGTCACATTGAGTTGGCCAAATGGGCCGACCTTATTCTGATCGCACCCGCCACCGCCGACCTCATGGCGCGCCTGGCCCAAGGCATCGCCAACGACCTGCTCACCACCTTGGTGTTGGCCACCGACGCCCCCGTGGCCTTGGCGCCAGCGATGAACCAGGCCATGTGGCGTGATGACGCCACCCAAGCCAACAGCCAAGTGCTCATCGAGCGCGGCCTGCATATGTTTGGTCCGGCATCCGGCAGCCAGGCATGTGGCGACGTGGGCCTCGGCAGAATGCTCGAGCCCGACGACCTGGCCCAACTTGCCGCCGACTGCTTCAAGCGCGAAGCGCTGACCGGCCGCCATGTATTGATTACCGCCGGCCCGACTCAGGAAAACATCGACCCGGTGCGCTACATCACCAACCACAGCTCCGGGAAAATGGGCTTTGCCCTGGCCGAAGCGGCGGTGGAAGCCGGTGCCAAGGTCACGCTTGTGACCGGCCCGGTGCATTTGCCCACGCCTGACCGCGTTAACCGGATCGATGTGGTCAGCGCCCGCGACATGCTCGCCGCCTGCGAAGCAGCCATGCCCTGCGACCTGCTGATCGCCGCCGCCGCCGTCGCCGATTACCGCCCCGAGGTGGTCGCCCAGCACAAGCTGAAAAAAGACCCGTCGACCGGCGAAGGCATGCTCCTGCAAATGGTGCGTAACCCGGATATTCTCGCCACCCTCGCGCAGCGCGACGATCGGCCGTTCAGCGTTGGCTTCGCTGCTGAAACTGAAAAGTTGCTCGACTATGCTGCTCGCAAGCTGAAAGACAAAAACCTCGACCTGATCGTTGCTAACGATGTGGCCAACCCCAGCATCGGCTTCAACAGTGAAGAGAACGCGATCACCATCATTGACCGCGACTTGCAGCAAAGCAGCTTGGCGCAAACCAGCAAGGGCAAGATCGCCCGGCAACTGATCGCTTTTATCGCCGACCGCCTGAACCGGGCCTGACGCTTGTTTACCACCTGTTAAGAGCACCCCATGCACGCACTGCAAGCCAAGATTCTCGACCCGCGGATTGGCCGTGATTTCCCCCTGCCCGACTATGCCACGCCCGGGTCGGCCGGCCTTGATCTGCGCGCCATGCTGCAGGAAGACCGCGTGTTGGAGCCTGGGCAAACCGTGCTGATTCCGACCGGCCTGTCGATTTACATCGGCGACCCATCCCTCGCCGCCCTGATTTTGCCGCGCTCGGGCCTGGGGCATAAGCACGGCATCGTGCTGGGCAATTTGGTCGGCTTGATCGACTCGGATTACCAGGGCGAGCTGATGGTGTCGTGCTGGAATCGTGGCCAGACGCCGTTCACCATCACCATCGGCGAGCGTATCGCGCAGCTGGTGCTGGTGCCCGTTGTGCAAGCGCGCTTTGAATTGGTTGAGCACTTCGATGAGAGTCAGCGCGGCGCCGGTGGCTTCGGCCATTCCGGTAGCCAATAACCGATACACCCGGCTCCCCTAATAAAAAAGCCAGGACGCACCGCCGAGGAGATACCGATTGAAACTCTTCAAGCGCACCGCCAAGGACGCTGAAACCCTACCGCAAGTGAGCGACCCCACCGCCAGAAAGGCGGACGAAGAGCCGTTGCTGAAAAAACTCTTGCCCGGGCTTGGCTTCGCCTTTGCCGGCTTGCTCGCGGCGGCCGCCGTGTTGTGGTTCGCCTTGCTGACCAGCGCGCAAACCAAAACGCAGGACGAACTCGCCCACGCCTGGGGCGGCAGCCAGGCCTCAGCGCTACAGCAGGCATTGCGCCAGCTGAGCGCCGACACCAAGGCCGCCGCACGCAACCCGCAGTTGCTGCTGGCGTTGCAAAGCCAGAGCCCGGATATGGTCACCGCCGCTGAACGTGACCTCGGTTATTGGGACGGCGTGGTGGATGCCTACATCAACCTGCCGGGCCAAGCGGCGCAGAACAACACGCGCGCCGCGCCGATGAACTTCGCCGCCATGGACCTGCTGCGGCGTGTCGAGGCTGGGCAAACGCCGGCGCCGGAAGCTTATAAAGTCGGGCAGCGCTGGCTGGTTTACAGCGCAGCGCCCCTGCGCCTGAGCGACGATCAGCCCTCCCAAGGCACGCTGCTGCTGATCATCGATCTGCAACGGCTGCTGTCGGCTCTGCCACCGCTGCCCGATGGCATTGGTCAGTTGCGCCTGTCTCAGCAATTCGGTCAGAGCCCGGCGCAAGTGCTCGCCACCCGCGGGCAGGACGCACAAAGCGCGCCGCTGGCCTTTACCAGCGGCAACTCGAACTGGAAGCTGGAATTCTTGCCGGGGCCGGATTTGTCGATGCCGCCGGTGTCGCCCATGCCGCTGCTGCTGGCCGTACTTTTAGCCCTTTCCGGGTCGTTGTTGGGGCTGATGTGGCTCAACAATCGTCAGCAAAGTGCACTGCGTAAAGACGCCGAACAGCTCACCCAATTAGTACAAGAACTCTCTGCAGGCAAAAGCGTCAAAGCCTTCAGCCTGCGCTCGCCAGTACTCAATGCGCTGGCTCAGAAACTCGCGCGAATGCCTCGCCGGCAAAGCGCACCACTACCCATTGAAGAGACCAAGGCGACTGGCAGCAGTACGAGTGGCACGAAAGTGGCAGCACCTGCCGCCGTAGAGCCTGCCGAGCTGGTGAACCCTCTCTTTCAAGAAACCGATATTCTCGATATCGACATCCTCGACGAAGACCAGGATCTCCTGGGATTGGAGCAAGCCCCCGCTATGAGCAATGTGCCGCAAACCGCACCCAACTTGCCCGCCAGCATTTTCCGCGCCTATGACATTCGTGGCGTAGTTGGCGACACCCTGACATCTGAAACCGCGTATTGGGTCGGCCGCGCAGTGGGTGCCGAAAGCCTCGCTGCTGGCGAGCCCAATGTATCGGTAGGTCGCGACGGTCGTCTGTCCGGCCCTGAACTGGTGCAATCGCTCATTCAAGGCTTGGTAGATGCTGGCTGCGCCGTCAGCGACATCGGCCTGGTGCCAACGCCTGTGTTGTATTACGCAGCCAACGTACTGGCCGGCAAAACTGGCGTGATGCTCACCGGCAGCCACAACCCGCCTGACTACAACGGCTTCAAGATCGTGGTCGCGGGTGACACCCTGGCCAACGAACAAATTCAGGCGCTGCGTGAACGCATCGAAACCAACAACCTCAGCAGCGGCCAAGGCAGCGTTGAGCAAGTTGAATTGCTGGATCGCTACTTCAAACAGATTCGCGACGACATCGCCCTGGCCAAGCCGCTGAAAGTGGTGGTGGACTGCGGCAACGGCGCGGCGGGCGTTATCGCTCCGCAACTGATCGAAGCGCTGGGCTGCACCGTGATTCCGCTGTTCTGCGACGTCGACGGTAACTTCCCGAACCACCACCCGGATCCGGGCAAGCCAGAAAACCTGGTCGACCTGATCGCCAAAGTTAAAGAAACCGGCGCCGACCTGGGCCTGGCCTTCGACGGCGACGGCGACCGCGTGGGCGTGGTGACCAACAAAGGCACCATCGTTTACCCAGATCGCTTGATGATGCTGTTCGCCAAAGACGTGGTGTCGCGCAACCCTGGCGCCGACGTGATCTTCGACGTGAAGTGCACCCGTCGTTTGGGCGCGCTGATCAGCGGCTACGGCGGTCGTCCGGTGATGTGGAAAACCGGTCACTCCTTGATCAAGAAAAAAATGAAGCAGACCGGCGCCTTGCTGGCTGGCGAAATGAGCGGCCACATCTTCTTCAAAGAGCGCTGGTTCGGCTTTGACGACGGCATCTACAGCGCCGCCCGCTTGCTGGAAATTCTCAGCCAGGACAAACGCGACGCCGAGCTGGTGTTCGCCGCGTTCCCAAGCGACGTGTCGACGCCGGAGATCAACATCACCGTTACCGACGAAAACAAGTTCGGCATCATCGAGGCCTTGCAGCGCGATGGTCATTGGGGCGAAGGCAGCGTGACCACGCTGGACGGCGTTCGCGTCGACTACCCGAAGGGCTGGGGCCTGGTCCGCGCTTCCAACACCACACCGGTGTTGGTGCTGCGTTTCGAAGCCGACACCAATGAAGAGCTGGAACGCATTAAAGAACTGTTCCGCGCTCAGCTGTACACCGCCGCACCCGACCTCAACCTGCCTTTCTGACCCGCCTGTTTAGCCGGCCCTCGCGGCCGGCTTTGCCGTTTTGCTGGAGCCCCGCATGACCCTCGAACGCGATGCCGCCACCAATGTTGCCAAGGTTCTTTCTGAGGCCTTGCCCTACATTCGACGTTTTGTCGGCAAGACCCTGGTTATCAAGTACGGCGGCAACGCCATGGAAAGCGACGAGCTGAAAACCGGATTCGCGCGAGACATCGTGTTGATGAAAGCGGTGGGTATCAACCCGGTCGTGGTGCACGGTGGCGGTCCGCAAATTGGCGACTTGCTCAAGCGCCTGTCCATTGAGAGCCACTTCATCGACGGCATGCGGGTTACCGACGCCGCGACCATGGATGTGGTGGAGATGGTGCTTGGCGGTCAGGTGAACAAAGACATCGTCAACCTGATCAACCGCCATGGCGGCAGCGCTATTGGCCTGACCGGTAAAGATGCCGAGCTGATTCGCGCGAAAAAGCTCACAGTCACCCGCCAAACGCCGGAAATGACCCAGCCTGAAATCATTGATATCGGCCATGTGGGCGAAGTGGTTGGGGTTAACACCGATCTGCTGAACATGCTGGTGAAGGGCGACTTTATCCCGGTGATCGCGCCAATCGGCGTGGGCGCCAATGGCGAGTCGTACAACATCAACGCTGACTTGGTAGCCGGCAAGGTGGCTGAGGCGTTGAAGGCTGAAAAGCTGATGCTACTCACCAACATTGCCGGCTTGATGGACAAGGAAGGCAATGTGCTGACCGGTTTGTCTACTGCTCAAGTGGATGCGCTGATCGCCGATGGCACCATCTATGGCGGCATGCTGCCGAAGATTCGTTGCGCGCTGGAGGCCGTTCAATGCGGCGTAATCAGCGCACACATCATCGACGGTCGTGTACCGAATGCCGTGCTGTTGGAGATTTTCACCGACAGCGGCGTCGGCACGCTGATCTGCAACCGCAAGCATCACTAAGCGGTAACAGGTACAAAAAAGCCCCGGCGAGGTGACTCGTCGGGGCTTTTTACTGCCCTGCGCTTTTACTGCTTCGGGCCTATCAGGGCTTGCAGCCTGGCGCGGTCGGAATCGAAGCTGGCCTCGGCCTGCTTGCGACCTTCGAGGTAGCGCTTGATGTCGCCTTCAAGCCCGGCTTGTTCTGCTTTGAGGTTTTCGATTTGCGCCACCAGATGATCCGGCACCTGCTTGCCGGCTCGCTCTTGGTCTGCGGCCTGACCTTGCAGGTTGGCTTGCTGGGTTTTCAGCGAAGCGAGGTTGCCACGCGCCACGGAAATTACACCGTCAAGCTCAGCCAGCTTGCGCGCCTTGGCGCGGTCAACGTCTTCGGTGGTGGAATACAAACGCAGCAATTGAGCGTCGGAACTGGCGCGGGCTTTATCGGCAATGGCGCGCTGGCGCTCTTCCAGGCTGGGCGCCGGGGCAACCACCTGAACGACACGGCCCTGGTCGTTGAGCACCTCATACCCTTTGGAAATCAGGTCGGGCGGCACGCCCTGACGGTCCAGAACGGTAACACCCTTGGCATCAACGTAACGGTAAAAGCGCATTGCACTATCGGCTGCCGAAGCACCCGCGCACAGCAGCATGCTGAAGACTAGCGAACAGCGGATAACGTCCAGTTTGAGCATGCAAACAACACCCTGACATGGTTGAGACTTAAATTCCGTACTGCGCGCGGTATGCCTGGACTGCCGGCAGGTATTTCTTCAGTTCAGCATCTTCGGCCAAGTATTCCAGTACTTGTTCCAACGAAACGATGCTGACCACCGGAATACCGAAATCTCGCTCGACTTCCTGAATGGCCGACAACTCGCCTTTGCCGCGCTCCTGGCGATTCAATGCAATCAACACGCCAGCTGCGGTTGCGCCTTGGGCCTGGATGATTTGCATGACTTCACGGATGGCCGTGCCAGCGGTGATGACGTCATCGATGATCAGCACATTACCCGCCAGCGGCGCGCCGACCAGTGTGCCGCCTTCGCCGTGATCCTTGGCTTCCTTGCGATTGAAACACCAGGGCAGATCGCGCTGATGGTGTTCGGCTAGGGCCACCGCGGTGGTCGCGGCCAGCGGGATACCTTTGTAGGCGGGGCCGAACAGCACATCGAAATCGATGCCGCTGGCGACAACGGCTTCGGCGTAGAAGCGCCCCAACTGAGCCAACGCCGAGCCGCTGTTGAACAGCCCTGCGTTGAAGAAATAGGGGCTGGTGCGCCCGGACTTGAGGGTGAACTCACCGAAGCGCAGCACGCCGCGCTCGATGGCAAAACGAATGAACTCGCGCTGGTACGCCTGCATAAAAAGCCCCAAAACACACGGATTTAGCTGTGGGTTTAGCTAATAAGGATGAGCTCGGGTATCATACACGCACGTGTTTTTGGGGGCCATTTATGCGGATCATCAGTGTGAACGTGAATGGTATTCAGGCTGCAGTCGAGCGTGGTTTGCTCAGTTGGCTGCAAGCGCAGAATGCCGACGTCATCTGCCTGCAAGACACCCGTGCCTCCGCCTTTGAACTGGACGACCCGGCCCTCCAACTGGATGGCTATTTCCTCTACGCCAGCGACGCAGAAGTACCAGACCAAGGTGGTGTGGCGCTGTATTCGCGGTTGCAACCCAAGGCGGTGATCAGTGGGCTCGGTTTCGAGACAGCTGATCGCTACGGGCGCTATCTGCAGGCCGATTTCGACAAAGTAAGTATCGCCACGCTTCTGCTTCCTACCGGGCAGAACGGCGATGAGAACTTGAACCAGAAATTCAAGTTCATGGACGATTTCGCCCAGTACCTGGATAAGCAACGGCGTAAGCGCCGCGAGTACATTTACTGCGGTTCGCTGTACGTAGCGCACCAGAAACTGGACGTGAAAAACTGGCGCGACTGCCAGCAAGAGCCTGGTTTCCTGGCGCCTGAGCGGGCCTGGATGGACGAAATCATCGGCACCATGGGTTATGTCGATGCCCTGCGAGAAGTGAATCGCGAAGGTGATCAGTTCAGTTGGTGGCCCAACAGCGAGCAAGCCGAACTGTTAAACCTCGGCTATCGCTACGACTACCAATTGCTCACTACCGGCCTGCGCCGTTTTGTGCGTGGTGCGCGGTTGCCGCGTCAGCCTCGGTTCTCGCAGCATGCGGCACTGATTGTCGACTACGACTGGACGCTTAGCGTCTGACCCACACTCAGCGCGCATAAAAAAAGCCGGCATCACTGCCGGCTTTTTTACGTCTGGGATTTGCCTATTTAACCGGGCGCCAGCAGAACGGATAGCGGTACGCCTTGCCTTCATTCGCCTTGATGCCAGCAATGATGGTCAGCACCAACGCTGCAATGCCCACCACCCAGATCAGGATTATGCCGATAAACACGAACATCAGCAGGAAGCAAACCAGCATGGCCAGCGCGACCGTAATTTGAAAGTTCAACGCTTCTTTGCCTTGATCGTCGACAAACGCAGCGGTTTCACGCTTCAGCTGCCAGACAATCAACGGCCCCAGCAGATTCCCGAACGGGAAGATCATGCCCAGAAATGCCGCAAAGTGACAAAACATAGCCCACTGACGCGCTTCTTTATCAGGGGTGATTACGGGTTCCAAATCCTCGGTCATGCTGCTTCTCCTTGGCCTGCGGGTTGAGCGAGACGGGCTTAATCGGCCAGCGCCACGCGTTGCATTTCGAACAGATCGGTCATGCCTTTTTGCGCGAGCGCCAGCATGGCGGTCAAATCTTCCGGCTGGAACGGCGCGCCTTCGGCGGTGCCTTGTACTTCAATGAAGCCGCCCTGACTGGTCATCACCACGTTCAGGTCGGTTTCGGCGGCGGAGTCTTCCAGGTAATCGAGGTCCAACACCGGCTCGCCTTGATACATGCCCACCGACACGGCGGCGATCATTTGCTTAAGCGGGTCGCCACCTTTGAGGCCGCCACGCTTTTTGATCACCTTCAAGGCGTCGATTACGGCAACCATCGCGCCGGTAATGGACGCGGTGCGGGTGCCGCCGTCGGCCTGAATCACATCGCAGTCGACGTACAGGGTCACTTCGCCCAGTTTCGACATATCCAGCGCAGCGCGCAGTGAACGACCAATCAAACGTTGAATTTCCAGGGTGCGACCGCCCTGTTTGCCGCGGCTGGCTTCGCGCTGGTTACGGTCGCCGGTGGCGCGCGGCAACATGCCGTATTCAGCGGTCAGCCAGCCTTGGCCCTGGCCCTTGAGAAAACGCGGCACGCCGTTTTCCACACTTACTGTGCAGATCACTTTGGTATCACCAAACTCCACCAGCACCGAGCCCTCGGCATGTTTGGTGTAGTTGCGGGTGATGCGGATCGAGCGCAGCTGGTCAGCGGCACGGCCACTCGGACGTTTCATCAGGAATACCTATTCGGGACGGGAAATCTGCTCGGCATTATAGGGGGGCCGCGCGCCACTCACACGCCAAATTGGGAGCGAACGACGCACTGCGCTACAATCCTGCGCCTTTATAGGCCGTGTGAAATTACCGCGTAACGCGCCACTTTCCTGCCGCCCGCTGATCAGCCCCATTTTTGCGAGGTCTCCCATGGTGCACAGCATGACCGCCTTCGCCCGCGTCGAGCGGGCCACTGCCAACGGCACGCTGAGTTGGGAATTGCGCTCGGTTAACCACCGTTATCTGGAACCCCACCTGCGCTTGCCCGAGTCGTTCCGCGACCTGGAAGGCGGCGTGCGTGACGCCCTGCGCCAAGGCCTGTCGCGCGGCAAAGTGGAATGCACGTTGCGCTACACCGAAGAAACTGCCGGCAAGCCGCTGCAAGTAGACCGCGAGCGCGCCGCACAATTGGTCGAAGCCGCTGAAAGCGTGGCTCGCCTGATTGCTTCGCCCGCCCCGCTGAACCCGCTCGAAGTGCTCGCCTGGCCCGGCGTATTGGTGGCTGACGCTGCCGACCCGCAAGCCCTCAACAGCGCCGCCCTCGCGCTGTTCAACGACGCCCTGAACGAACTCAAAGCCGGCCGCGCCCGCGAAGGCGCGGAGTTGGCCAAATTGCTGAGCGAGCGCCTCGACAACATCGGCGACGAAGTCGCCTCCTTGCGCGAGCTGGTGCCACAGATGCTCGCCGGTCAGCGCCAGCGCATCCTCGACCGCACCGCTGAAATGCAGGCTGAACTCGATCCCCATCGCCTCGAACAAGAGTTGGTGTTGCTGGCGCAGAAAAGTGATGTCGCCGAAGAATTGGATCGCCTCGTCACCCACGTCAGCGAAGTGCGCCGTGTGCTCAAAGCCGGCGGCGCTGCAGGCCGGCGTCTGGACTTCCTCATGCAGGAACTCAACCGCGAAGCCAACACGCTCGGCTCCAAAGCCTTTGATACCCGCAGCACGCAGGCGGCGGTAAACCTCAAGGTGCTGATCGAACAAATGCGCGAACAAGTACAGAACATCGAGTAAGGCGGACCCTCTCATGCACGCCACCACCGGCACCCTTTACATCATTTCCGCACCTTCGGGCGCGGGCAAAACCAGCCTGGTCAAGGCGCTGATCGACGCCGAGCCGCACATTCGCGTCTCCGTGTCGCACACCACGCGCGCCATGCGCCCAGGCGAAGCCGACGGGGAGAACTATCACTTCGTCAGCCGTGAAAGCTTTCTGCAAATGCTCGAGCACAACGACTTTCTCGAGCACGCCGAAGTGTTCGGCAACCTCTATGGCACGTCGCAGCGCTGGCTGGAAAAAACCCTGGCTGAAGGCTTCGACCTGATTCTGGAAATCGATTGGCAAGGCGCCCAGCAAGTGCGTCGCCTGCTACCCGACGCCCGCTCGATCTTCATCCTGCCGCCCAGCCAGGAAGCGCTGCGCCAACGTTTGAACAACCGCGGCCAGGACAGCGAAGAGATCATCGAAACGCGCATGCGCGAGGCGGTCAGCGAAATGAGCCACTACGTTGAATACGATCACTTGATCATCAACGACGACTTCGCCGCTGCACTGGAAGACCTCAAATCGATCTTCCGTGCCAACAACCTGCGCCAAGACGTGCAGCAACAACGGCACAAAACCTTGCTAACCGAGCTGTTGGCATAGGGAATAAAGCTTGCCGTCGGGCTGCGTAGGGAAAATCTGCGCTTCCCTAACGGCTGGTTATTTTTTAGACTGCACAGTTCTTCCGCCCACCTGGGCTAAAGTTTTTTGCACTTCTCTTATTTAAGTACCTGTCGCTACGAGGAATACCATGGCCCGCGTTACCGTTGAAGACTGCCTGGACAACGTTGATAACCGCTTCGAGCTGGTCATGCTCGCTACCAAGCGCTCCCGCCAACTGGCTACCGGTGGTAAAGAGCCGAAAGTAGCGTGGGAAAACGACAAACCTACCGTAGTCGCCCTGCGCGAAATCGCTGCAGGTCTGGTTGACTATGACGTGATCGCTGCCGACGAAATCGTCGACGACGAACCGCTCTTCGCTACCTATGAGGAAGAGGCCAACGAGGCCCTCTAAGCCTATGCCAGGTCGATGCTTGTCTAACCAAAGCGACGCGGCGCGAACCTGCGCTTGGCACGGGGCAATCCCATGCCGAGCATAGACGCCCTCGCCGACAGACTTTCGACCTACCTGGGCGGTGAACAGGTCAACCTTGTTCGCCGCGCCTACTTCTACGCAGAGCAAGCCCACGACGGCCAACGCCGCCGCAGCGGTGAAGCCTACGTAACCCACCCGCTTGCGGTGGCCAATATTCTCGCCGACATGCACATGGACCATCAGAGCCTGATGGCTGCGATGCTGCATGACGTCATCGAAGACACCGGCATCGCCAAAGAAGCGCTCACTGCGCAATTTGGCGAAACCGTCGCCGAACTGGTCGACGGGGTCAGCAAGCTGACCCAGATGAACTTCGAAACCAAAGCTGAAGCCCAGGCGGAAAACTTCCAGAAAATGGCCATGGCCATGGCCCGTGACATTCGCGTGATTCTGGTCAAGCTCGCCGACCGCCTGCACAACATGCGCACCCTGGAAGTGCTGGCCGGCGAAAAGCGCCGGCGCATCGCCAAAGAAACCCTGGAAATCTACGCCCCCATCGCCAACCGGCTGGGCATGCACAGCATGCGCGTGGAATTTGAAGAACTGGGTTTCAAGGCCATGCACCCGATGCGCTCCGAGCGCATTCGCCAGGCGGTGAAACGCGCACGGGGCAACCGCAAGGAAATCGTCAACAAAATTGAAGAATCGCTGACCCACTGCCTCGAACGCGAAGGTATGGAAGGCGAAGTGATGGGCCGCGAAAAGCACCTGTACGGCATCTACCAAAAGATGCGTGGCAAGCGCCGGGCGTTCAACGAAATCATGGACGTCTACGCCTTCCGCATCATCGTCGACAAGGTCGACACCTGCTACCGCGTGCTTGGCGCCGTCCACAACCTGTACAAACCGCTGCCGGGGCGCTTCAAAGACTACATCGCGATCCCCAAAGCCAACGGCTACCAGTCGCTGCACACCACGCTGTTCGGCATGCACGGCGTGCCGATTGAAATCCAGATTCGCACCCGCGAAATGGAAGAAATGGCCAACAACGGCATCGCCGCCCACTGGCTGTACAAGTCCAACGACGAAGACCAGCCCAAAGGCACCCACGCCCGCGCCCGTCAGTGGGTCAAGGGCGTGTTGGAAATGCAGCAGCGCGCCGGCAACTCCCTGGAATTTATCGAAAGCGTAAAAATCGACCTGTTCCCGGACGAGGTTTACGTGTTCACGCCCAAAGGCCGAATCATGGAGATGCCCAAGGGTTCCACGGCCGTGGATTTCGCTTATGCCGTGCACACGGATGTCGGCAACTCGTGCATCGCTTGCCGAATCAACCGCCGGCTGGCCCCGCTGTCCGAGCCGCTGCAAAGCGGCGCCACGGTGGAAATTGTCACGGCGCCCGGCGCGCGTCCGAACCCGGCCTGGCTCAATTTCGTGGTCACCGGCAAGGCCCGCACGCACATTCGTCACGCGCTGAAACTGCAACGTCGCTCGGAATCCATCAGCCTGGGCGAACGCCTGCTGAACAAGGTGCTGACCGGCCTCAACAGCCATCTCGACAAAGTGCCCGCCGAGCAAGTGCAGAGCGTGCTGGCCGAATACCGCCTCGAGGTTATCGAAGACCTGCTCGAAGACATCGGCCTCGGCAACCGCATGGCCTATGTCGTGGCGCGTCGGTTGCTCGCCCATGAAAGCGAACAGCTGCCGAGCGCCGAAGGGCCGCTGGCCATTCGCGGCACCGAAGGCTTGGTGCTCAGCTACGCCAAATGCTGCACGCCGATTCCAGGCGACCCCATCGTCGGCCATCTTTCTGCCGGCAAAGGCATGGTGGTGCACCTGGAAAGCTGCAAGAACATCAGCGACATTCGCCAGAACCCGGAAAAATGCATCCAGCTGTCGTGGGCCAAAGACGTGGTCGGCGAGTTCAACGTCGAGCTGCGCATTGAGCTGGAACACCAGCGCGGCCTGATCGCCCTGCTCGCCAGCAGCGTCAACGCCGCCGACGGCAACATCGAAAAAATCAGCATGGACGAGCGCGACGGTCGCATCAGCGTGGTTCAGCTGGTCGTCAGCGTGCATGACCGCGTGCACCTGGCCCGCGTCATCAAAAAGCTGCGAGCCCTCAAAGGCGTGGTGCATATCTCCCGCGTCCGCGCCTGACCCCTTTCGTAACGACGGCCTGCGCTACGCAGGACTAAACCTCAAGGAGCTTTTTCATGAGCAAGAGCGTCATCACTTCCGAACACGCACCCGCCGCCATCGGCACTTACTCGCAGGCCATCAAGGCCGGCAATACCGTGTACATGTCCGGCCAGATTCCCCTGGACCCAAAAACCATGGAGCTGGTTGAGGGCTTCGAAGCCCAAACCGTTCAGGTATTCGAAAACCTCAAGGCCGTTGCCGAAGCCGCCGGTGGTTCGTTCAAAGACATCGTCAAACTGAACATTTTCCTCACCGACCTTTCGCACTTTGCCAAGGTAAACGAGGTGATGGGCCGCTACTTCGAACAGCCCTACCCGGCCCGCGCCGCCATCGGCGTAGCGGCATTGCCGCGTGGCGCCCAGGTTGAGATGGACGCCATTCTGGTTATCGAATAACCGGACTTTCCAAGGAAGGAACCCGCCATGCGCAACGCCTTCGTCCTGCTCTTGTGCGCCGCCTTCCTGGGCGGTTGCAGCAGCCCTGCGAGCCACGACCCGAACGGCATCTGGATCAACCAGGCCGCTATCGATGCCGCCTCACAGGGCGGCAACTTGCGCGAGGCGTTGCTGGCCTACGGGCCGAATCTGGAATGGACCATCGACACCGCGCGCAAAACCGCCAACGTCAGCAATGGCTTTGAGCTGGACGAAGGCCAACTCGTGGACCAGCCCGACGGCCAATGGCGTGTCGACTTCTACGGCGACTTCCACGAACAACTGAACGTCGAGAACGACCGCATGGTTCAGGGCGAAAGCAAAACCGGCCCTGAACAACGCTTCCAGCGCTCGACCCTCGCCTTGCCGCTCGGCGCTCCACCGGGCAGCAGTTTCGAACAGGCGCTGTACTCGGCCTACCTGGGCGGCACCTGGAAAATCAGCAAAGGGCCGGGGGCCAAAGGCCTGGTGCTGTTTCACCCGGACGGCAAAGTGGAAGGCCTGCCCGGCGCTGACCGCTACGCACTGTGTCTGGCTGGCGACTGCGCAGCCATGAGCGGCGACACCGACAGCCTCTGGCTGCAATTGGGCAACCAAGGCAGCGTCTGGCTGTTCAAACGCGAAGGCGATCAGCTGGAAATCTTCCGCGCCGTGAACCAGGCGCAAGCCAATGAAATGCCTGACTACCTGCCCGGCGTGACCACCTGGGTGCTGGAAAAAGACTAAAAAAGCGAGCCTGAAGCCCCTCCCACAGATCACGCAACCTCTGTAGGAAAGGCTTCAGCCTCGATGCTTTCCAGCCCTCACACCGCCGCCACAAGCAGATATCCACCCAACACCAGCAGCATCCCACCGCACACCCTGTCCAGAATCACCACCCGGCGCTGCAACCACACCCGCCAGCGCTCGATGCTCAGCAGGCGCACCAGCGCGGCATCCCACACCAGCACCACCACAGCCATCCAGGCCATGCACAACGCCAGTCCCCAGCCGGGCATGGCGGCGCCGTGGAGCACGCCAAACAAGCCGGCATAGAAAATTGGACACTTGGGGTTCATCAGACTTGCAGCCAAGCCCTGCCAAAAGCCGAGCCACCAAAGGCCCGCCGACTCCGTGGCACCAACGGCCAGGTCCAGTTGCCGTCGCCCGATAAATGCGTGCGCACCCAGCCACACGAAATACGCGCCGCCCGCCGCCTGCAATGCCCGCCACACCCAACCGCCTTGTGCAGGCATCAGGCTCTGCGCGAGCAATACCGCCAGCATCACCACTACATTCGCCGCCGCAATGCCAAACGCGCAGCCGTAGGCTTGCCGTCGCCCTTGCAGCAAAGCCGTGCGCAACAGCACAAAGAAGTCCGGGCCAGGCGAGAGCAGCGCGGCAAAGTGGGTGCTGGCGACCAATAGAAACAACGCAACCATGACGACCTCCGATCGAATTCGGCGGCCAGTCTGTGACGAGGCTAAGCAAGCGGTATTGGAGAAAAATCAGACGTGCGCAGCGCGGCGAAAACGCCCGGGCGTAACGCCGGTGAAGCGTTTGAAGGTGCCAATAAAATGCGCTTGATCGTAAAAGCCCAGCTGCAACGCCACATCACTTAGCGGCGCGTCACCCAGCAGCAGGCGCTTGGCTTCGCGCACCCGGCGTTGCAACAAATAGGTGTGCGGCGGTACGCCATAAGCACGGCGGAACGCTTCAATCAGATGCCGAGGATGGCGCTCGCCCACCACCGCCAATTGCTCCAGGCTCACCGCCTGCTGAAAGTTTGCTTCCAGGTATTCGCGCAGCCGCGCGGTGCTGCCGCCGTCGCGCGCTACGGTTGGCAGCGGGCGCATACCGCCATGTCGGATAAACACCATTTCCAGCACCGCCAGCAGCTGGCTTTCCAACGCCAGCGCGTCGTGGCGCTCGAATTCCTGCACCAGCCCGGCCATACGCTGCGCAACGGCACCGTCGTCGGCCGGGTTGAGCTGATGGAAGCCGCGCGGCAAGCGTTTGCGCCCTAACAACGCCGGCAACCGCGCCTCTTCGACGTAGAGCATGTGATAGACCAGCCGTGAAGAAATGGCGTGACCGGTGTGCGGCTCCTCAGGGTTCATTAACGACAACGTTCCGGCCGGCAACGCGTGCCGAGCGCCGCGGCATTGATAGCCGCCAACGCCCTCAATAATCGCGCCAATGGCAAACGCGTCGTGGCTGTGACGACCAAACGGCTGACCGGAAAAGTCGGCCTGAAACAGCTCGACGCCGGCCAGCCAGGGCTGCACCAGCAGCCGATTGGCGTCCGCGCTCACTGCCCGGCCAATACCGCTGCGTACCCTTCGCGGAAAGTGGGGTAACGCGGCACCCACCCCAGCGCCCGGGCGCGGGCGTTGCTGCAGCGTTTGCTGCCAGCGCGACGTACCGTCGATTCCTCAGCCCAGTCGGTCACGCCCATGTAATCGCGCAACCAGGCCACCACCTCGTGCAGCGGCGCCGGCGCGTCGTCGACGCCGATGTAAAGGCCGTCCAGTGTCTTGCCCGCGGCATCGGCTTGAAGCAGAAACGCCAGCAAGCCCGCGCAGTCGTCGGCGTGCAGGCGATTGGCGTAAAGCGGCGGCTCGCTGACCACGCGATAGCCCATGCGCACCTGTTTCAGCAGCCATTCACGGCCTGGCCCGTAGATGCCGGTCAGGCGCACCACGGTCGCGGGAATTCCGCTGTCGCGCGCCACTTTCTCGGCCTCAAGCATGATGCTGCCAGAAAAGCGGGTGGGCTCGGCGGGCGAGTGCTCATCCACCCACACACCGCCGTCCTGGGCATACACGCCGCTGCTGGAGACGAAAATCACCCGTTTCGGCGACTGATCACGTTGTTTCAGCCAGCCAAGCACGTTCGTCAATCCATCTACGTAGGCGCGGCGGTATCCGGCTTCGTCGTGGTCGGTGGCAGCGGCGGCATACACCAGGTAATCCAGCGCGCCGTGCGGCCATGCCGACGGGCAATCGACAGCGCCTAAATCGCCGGCCACCGGCACGATTTCAGCGGGCAGCGCTGCGACCGATCGCCGCAAACCAAACACCTGCCAACCCGCGGCGTGCAGCTGCGAACCAAGGCGGCTTCCAACATCGCCGCAACCGGCAATCATCAGGGTGGGAACGGCGGACATGCGGCTACCTCAAGGCAAAGCGGCATTCTAGGCAGGCCGCACGAAAGAAGGGAAAGACTTCAACGGTCATCCAAGCGTTACATTATCACTTTAACAAACAAGAATAATTTGCAATACTAACTGCCCTTTTGCGCCAGGAGCCTTCGGGCTTCGGTCACCGTTTTTACCCTTTCAGGTCCGGCCAGCATGAATTTCAACGCCTACCGCGCTCCGTCTTTCCGTTTGCAGCCCCGCGCCCTGCTCACCGCTGGTGCGCTGCTGCTCAGCCTGCTGCTGCCAGTGAACAGCTTCGCTGAAGAACCTGCCGCTGCGGCGCCAGCCCCCTCGACTGCACCGGCCGCCACCGCGCCAGCGCCGGCTACCGCCGCCGTGCCGGCGCCGGCTGCCGAGACGCCTGCTGCCGCTGCCCTGCGCGAGAAAATCGCCAGCCTTGGCCCGGATGCGACCCCCGAGCAGATCAGCACCGCCACCAAAGAAACCTTGGAAGCCAACGGCGCCACGCCCGAGGAAGTAAACCAAGCGCTCGACAACCTGGCCAAGGCCAACGAACTGATCGCCGACGACCAGCTCGCCTTCGCCCACGACCTGTCGCCGTGGGGCATGTACCAGAACGCCGACAACGTGGTGAAGGCCGTGATGATCGGCCTGGCCCTGGCCTCGGTCATCACCTGGACCATCTGGATTGCCAAAGGCTTCGAGCTGATCGGCGCCAAGCGTCGCCTGCGCGGTGAGCTGGCATTGCTGAAACAAAGCCGCTCGTTGAAAGACGCCGCCGACAAGGCGGACAAAAAGGGCAGCCTGTCCCATGTGCTGGTGCATGACGCCCTGGAAGAAATGCGCCTGTCGGCCAACGCCCGCGAGAAGGAAGGCATCAAGGAACGCGTCAGCTTCCGTCTGGAACGCCTGGTCGCCGCCTGCGGGCGGGAAATGAGCCAAGGCACCGGCGTGCTCGCCACCATTGGCTCCACAGCGCCCTTCGTCGGCCTGTTCGGCACCGTGTGGGGCATCATGAACAGCTTTATCGGCATCGCCAAATCGCAAACCACCAACCTCGCCGTGGTTGCACCGGGTATCGCCGAAGCCCTGCTGGCAACGGCCATGGGCCTGGTAGCGGCGATTCCGGCGGTGGTGATCTACAACGTCTTCGCCCGCTCCATCACCGGTTACAAAGCCCAAGTGGCAGACGCTTCAGCGCAGGTTCTGCTGCTGGTTAGCCGTGACCTCGACCACCTGCCGGCTGAGCAACGCAGCCAGCCGCACGCGGTAAAAGTGAGCTGACATGGGCCTGCACCTCAACGACGGCGGCGATGATCTGGTCGAATCCCACGAGATCAACGTAACGCCCTTTATCGACGTGATGCTGGTACTGCTGATCATCTTCATGGTCGCCGCGCCGCTGGCGACCGTGGACATCAAAGTAGACCTGCCGGCCTCTAGCGCCGAGCCGCAACCGCGCCCCGACAAGCCGGTGTACCTGACCGTCAAAGAGGACAAAAACCTCTACCTAGGCGATCAGCAAGTCACCAAAGAGCAGCTCGGCCAGGCGCTCGACCAACAGACCAAAGGCAAGAAGGACACCACGATCTTCTTCCGCGCCGACAAAGGCGTGGACTACGCCGATCTGATGGACGCCATGAACAGCCTGCGCGCTGCCGGTTACCTCAAAGTGGGCCTGGTCGGCCTTGAGGCGGTCGGGCAGAAATGACCCTCACGCTGCGCAAAGCTTCCGGTTGGACGGTAAGTTGGCTGTTGGTGCTCGCCCTGCATATCGGCATCGGCCTGTGGGCGTTGTACTGGCACGCCGAAGCGATTCCAGTGGAATTGCCGCCGCCGGCCATGATGATCGAACTGCCGCCGCTGCCCGAAGTGGTGCCTCCCCCGCCGGCCCCGGCGCAAATCATCGCGCCTGAACCTGAGCCGATTCCGGAAGTAGTCGAGGCGCCGAAGCCGAAGATTGTGCTGGAAAAGCCCAAGCCAAAACCCAAACCCAAGCCGAAGATCAAACCGGTCGAGCCGCCTAAGCCTGCGGAAAAACCGGCTGAGCAGCCGATGCCCGATGCACCGCCCGCACCGCCGGCGCCGCCCGCTGCGCCCACCGCGCCGCAGCCGAGCAGCACCAGCGCACCGTCGCAGGCCGAGATTACCTGGCAGAGCAAACTGCTCAGCCACCTGGCGCGCTACAAGCGTTACCCGGACGATGCCCGACGCCGTGGCGCCGAGGGCACCAGCCGCATTCGCTTCAGCGTCGATGCCGACGGCAAGGTGCTCAGCGCGTCGCTCGCCGGCTCCTCGGGCAACGCCTCGCTGGACCGCGCCACCCTCGCCATGATCCGTCGCGCCCAGCCCCTGCCCAAGCCGCCGGAAGACATCCTTAACGGCAATAGCGTCGAAGTGGTCGCACCGTTCGTGTACTCACTGGATCGTCGCTAGCCGTTTTCGCGGTAAAACGGCCGCGCGCTCACCGGACCCGCACCCCGCCAGTGCCCGAAACATCGGGCACATTTAACCTGCGGTGCGGGTTGGTTCCATTGAATACAACCGCTATGCTTTGGCGCAAATCAATGGATAAACACTATGACCCTCACCGAACTGCGCTACATCGTCACCCTGGCACAAGAGCAGCATTTCGGACGCGCAGCCGAGCGTTGCCACGTCAGCCAGCCCACCCTCTCGGTCGGCGTTAAAAAACTGGAAGACGAGCTGGGCATCCTGATATTCGAGCGCAGTAAAAGTGCCGTGCGCCTCACCCCGGTCGGCGAAGGCATCGTCACCCAGGCGCAGAAAGTACTCGAACAAGCCCAAGGCATTCGTGAGCTGGCCCAGGCCGGCAAAAACCAACTGGCCGCGCCGCTCAAAGTCGGCGCCATCTACACCGTCGGCCCGTACCTGTTCCCGCACCTGATTCCGCAACTGCACCGCGTCGCGCCGCAGATGCCGCTGTATATCGAAGAAAACTTCACCCACGTTCTGCGCGACAAACTGCGTAACGGCGAGCTGGACGCGATCATCATCGCCCTGCCGTTCCAGGAAGCCGACGTGCTGACCAAAGTGCTCTATGACGAGCCGTTCTATGTGCTGCTGCCTAGCGGCCACCCGTGGACCGCCAAGCAAACCATCGACGCCGAACTGCTCAACGACAAAAGTTTGCTGCTGCTCGGTGAAGGCCATTGCTTCCGCGACCAGGTGCTGGAAGCCTGCCCCACGCTGCGCAAAGGCGGCGAAGAGCACGCCAAGCACACCACGGTGGAATCCAGCTCGCTGGAAACCATTCGCCATATGGTCGCCTCCGGCATGGGCATTTCGATCCTGCCGTTCTCGGCGGTCGACAGCCACCACTACGCCCCCGGCGTTTTCGAAGTGCGTCCCCTGACGGCGCCGGTGCCTTTCCGCACTGTGGCCATCGCTTGGCGCGCCAGCTTCCCGCGCCCGCGCGCCATCGACGTGCTGGCCGACTCCATCCGCCTGTGTTCGGTGGCCAACCCGCTGCCACAAACCGCCTAAGGCCGCGCGCCCATGACTGAATTGGCGGCGGTGCCGGTAACCGCGCTGAAAGGCGTGGGCGCGGCGCTGGAAGAAAAGCTCGCGCGCGTTGGCCTGGAAAACCTGCAGGACGTGCTGTTCCACCTGCCACTGCGCTATCAGGACCGCACCCGCGTGGTGCCCATCGGCGCCTTGCGGCCCGGGCAAGACGCCGTGGTCGAAGGCGTGGTGGCCGGCGCCGATGTGCTGATGGGCAAACGCCGCAGCCTGCTGGTGCGCCTGCAAGACGGCAGCGGCACGTTGAGCCTGCGTTTCTATCACTTCAGCCAGGCACAAAAAGACGGCCTGAAACGCGGCACGCAGTTGCGCTGCTATGGCGAAGCGCGACCGGGCGCCTCGGGGCTGGAAATTTACCACCCTGAATACCGCGCGCTGACCGCCGACAGCGACAGTGGCGTCGAGCAAACCCTGACGCCGATTTACCCCACCACGGAAGGCCTGACCCAGCAGCGTTTGCGCCAACTCAGTGAGCAAGCGCTGGCGCGCCTGGGTCCGCACAGCCTGCCCGATTGGCTGCCGGACGAACTGGCCCGCGACTACCAGCTCAGCCCGCTCGACGAAGCCATTCGTTACCTGCACCGTCCGCCGCCCGACGCCGACCTCGAAGAACTCGCCGAAGGCCGGCACTGGGCCCAGCACCGGTTGGCCTTTGAAGAACTACTGACGCATCAGCTGTCCTTGCAACGCCTGCGCGAAAGCCTGCGCGCGCAAGAGGCACCGCAGTTGCCGAAAGCGAAAAAGCTGCCGGCAAAATTTCTTAAGAACCTCGGCTTCGCGCCCACCGGCGCCCAACAGCGCGTGGGCGCTGAAATCGCCTACGACCTGAGCCAACCCGAACCGATGCTGCGCCTGGTGCAGGGCGACGTCGGCGCGGGCAAAACCGTGGTCGCCGCCCTTGCTGCCTTGCAGGCACTGGAGGCGGGCTATCAAGTGGCGCTGATGGCACCTACAGAGATTCTCGCCGAGCAGCATTTCATCAACTTCACACGTTGGCTGGAACCGCTGGGTTTGGAAGTGGCATGGCTGGCCGGCAAGCTCAAAGGCAAAGCCCGCGCCGCCGCCCTGGAAAAGATCGCCGGCGGTGCGCCCATGGTGGTCGGCACCCACGCGCTGTTCCAGGACGAAGTGCAGTTCAAGCGCCTGGCGCTGGTAATCATCGACGAACAGCATCGCTTCGGCGTGCAGCAGCGCCTGGCCCTGCGTAAAAAAGGCGTCGACGGGCGCATGTGCCCGCATCAGTTGATCATGACCGCCACGCCGATTCCGCGGACCTTGGCCATGAGCGCCTACGCCGATCTCGACACCTCGATTCTCGACGAACTGCCGCCCGGCCGAACGCCGGTCAACACCGTGCTGGTGGCCGACAGCCGCCGCTTCGAAGTGATCGAGCGCGTACGTTCGGCCTGCCACGAAGGGCGGCAGGCGTATTGGGTGTGCACGCTGATCGAAGAGTCGGAAGAACTCACCTGCCAGGCGGCCGAAACCACTTACGAAGACTTGTCGGCGGCCCTCGGCGGCTTGAACGTCGGCCTGATCCACGGGCGCATGAAGCCGGCGGAAAAGGCGGCGGTGATGCAGCAGTTCAAAGAAGGCGCGTTGCAGCTATTAGTCGCCACCACGGTGATTGAAGTGGGCGTCGACGTGCCCAATTCCAGCCTGATGATTATTGAAAACCCGGAGCGTCTGGGCCTGGCTCAACTGCACCAATTGCGCGGCCGTGTGGGCCGGGGCAGCGCCGCCAGCCATTGCGTGCTGCTGTACCACCCGCCGCTGTCGCAACTGGGCCGCGAGCGCCTGGGCATCATGCGCGAAACCAGCGATGGCTTTGTGATCGCCGAAAAAGACCTCGAGTTGCGCGGCCCCGGCGAAATGCTCGGCACGCGGCAAACCGGTTTGCTGCAATTCAAGGTGGCCGACCTGATGCGCGACGCCGATTTGCTGCCGGCCGTACGTGACGCGGCCCAAGCCTTGCTGGAACGCTGGCCGCAACATGTCAGTCCTTTGTTGGAGCGCTGGTTACGCCACGGGCAGCAATACGGGCAAGTGTGAAATAGCTCACAAACGCCCGTCGGCTGACCGGCCAGTCATAATCCCCGCTGGTTATACTCGGGCTAACCCATCGCACCGGATCGCACGCTCATGACGGAAGTAGCCCTCGCCACCGATACCTCGCCACAGCCGCCGATGGTGATTCTGCAGCTACTCGACAAGCTCAGCGTTCCGTATCAAGTCTGCTACGAGCAACCCAAGCTGGCCCTGGCCCAGCGCGTCCAAGCAGTGCTGCTCGACGATGCCATCGGCGCCCTGCTGGTGCTCTACCCGCACACCCAATTGCTCGATCTCAATCGCCTCGCCGAATTGACCGGCCGCAAACTCGCGGCAGTCAAACCGGATCGTCAGGAACGCATGCTCGCCAAGCACAACCTGACCGTGCTGCCCGCACTGCCGCCACTGACCAGCTCGCCCTGCTTGTACGACGAACAACTGCTGCTGGCGCCGACGCTGGTGATCGAATCGGGCCAGGCCGGTGTGCTGTTGGAAATTCCCCGCGACGCTTACAAAACCTTGCTCAGCAAAGCCAGCGCCGCGCGTTTCGGCGAGCCACTGAGCGGCATTCGCCCCAACCTCGACCGCCCGGACGACGACCGCGCGGAAATCACCCAGGCCGTGCAGGCATTCACCGCTCGCCGCATTCAGCAGCGCCTGGAAGAAACCATTGAAATTCCACCGCTGCCAGAAACCGCGCAGAAAATTATCAAACTTCGCGTCGACCCCGACGCCACCGTCGACGACATCACCGGCGTGGTAGAAACCGACCCCGCGCTGGCCGCGCAAGTGGTCAGCTGGGCCGCCTCGCCCTACTACGCCGCGCCGGGGAAAATTCGCTCGGTTGAAGACGCCATCGTGCGCGTACTGGGCTTCGATTTGGTCATCAACCTGGCGCTTGGCCTGGCCCTGGGCAAAACCCTGGCCCTGCCTAAAGACCAGCCGCAACACGCCACGCCGTACTGGCACCAAGCGATTTACACCGCCGCCGTGATCGAAGGCCTGACGCGCGCCATGCCACGTGCGCAGCGCCCGGAAGCGGGCCTGACGTACCTGGCCGGCCTGCTGCACAACTTCGGCTATCTGGTGCTGGCACACGTGTTCCCACCGCACTTTTCGTTGATCTGCCGCCACCTTGAAGTGAACCCGCACCTGGATCACAGCTACATCGAGCAACACCTGCTGGGCATTACCCGTGAACAAATCGGTTCGTGGCTGATGCGCTTCTGGGACATGCCGGACGAGCTGGCCACCGCGCTGCGCTTCCAGCACGACCCGGACTACGAAGGTGCTCACTCGGCGTATCCGAATCTGGTGTGTCTGGCCGTGAGCCTGCTGCGCAACCGTGGCATCGGCACCGGTCCGCAGGCTGAAATTCCGCAAGTACTGTTCGACCGCCTGGGCCTGAGCCGCGAGAAGGCCAACGAAGCGATCAACAAAGTGCTGGAAGCTGAAACCGCGCTGCGCGAGTTGGCTGCGCAATTCCCCGCATAAAAAACGCACTGAAAAAAAGGGGCCCAATCGGGCCCCTTTTTTTTTGCGACGGTTATTTCAACACCGCTCGCCGCGCAGCGAACACCGCGGGCAATTCCTTCACGGCGGCAGCCAGCAATTCGTTCACCGGCCGCTGCTCATACAACGCCGCGTATTCGGCCAGCTCACCGCTGGGCATTTGCCGGTAGGCGTACAGCATGAAGGTTTCCACGGCTTCCGCACTGGACATGCGCAGGGGCGTCAATTGCTGTTCGGTTTGCTTGGCCAGTTCGGCCTCGGTCAGGTTCTGCTTTTTCTCCCGCAGCGCCAGTAAAGCTTGAGTCTTACCGACTTCGTAGCGCAGCAGGGTCGACAGCTCGGTCGTATGCGCGGCGGCGTCCAGGCGGCGGACCAACTCAACACGCGTCGCGCGTGGCGGTTTGCTGCGTACTTGCTCGCGGTAGGTGGCCAAGGCAGCGCCGCCGTCACCCTCGCCCACCGCGCGCTCAGCCACGGTGAACCGCTGGGCCAGCGGGCTTTCCAGCACCTTGGTGGCCTGCTCAACCTGCTCGGCGGTAAAGGCAGGCGCCAGGCGCGAGGCCAAGTCAATGCAGAACGAGTCGGCATCGAATGCCTCGGCCACTGGCGGCTGCTTCTCTTCCGGCAAACCCCGCGTTACCAAGGGCCCGCTTTGCTCGCAGAGCAAGCGGATGCCGGCCAGCTCGAACACCCGCTCGAATGTCGCAGGCTTGCTCGGTTCGGCCTGGGCGACCGTCGCCAGCAACATCAGGGGTAGGACAAAAGAACTGCGCATGGGATGGCTTCCGCGAGAAATTCACCCCAGCCTAGCTAACGTGCAGCATTCCAACCAGTTGGATGCGGCCATAGCGAGAATCAGGCGGCTTTTTTGTCTGCGGTTTTTTTCTTCTTGGGCATGATGTATTTGGTCAAACCCTGGAACCAGATGACCAACGCCGGGTTGCCCTGAATCTGAATATCTTTGTTCTGAATGCCCTGCATAAACGCGAGCTGCTTGTTCTTCGCGTTCATGGTAGCGAACCCGTAATCGGCGTCTTTGAAGCCCAAGGCGAAATCCGGCTGCGCGGCGGGGCCACGTTTGCTGGTCAGGCGTTGGTCTTTAACGATGAAATGACGGGCCACTTTGCCATCGAGCGTGTGCAACTGAAACACCAGGTCGCGGCCTTCGAGCTGCTGCTGAAACGCGGGATTGGTCTTGCTGGCTTTGGCCATCATGCGGCCGAGCATCCAGAGGAGAAAACGAAATTTCATGCGCGCTGGCCTCAATCAAATAGTGAAACGGCGGCGCATTGTAGCGGTTTGCGGCGTGGACTACAGCCTGCTTTCTGGTGGGTTGTGGCGGGGATTTGCAGCGAATAGGACGTTAAAAGCGGGAAGTGCGCCCGGAGCCGTTCGGCCCCGGGCGCACTTGGGCTCAGTTCACCGCGTCTTTCAAAGACTTGCCTGGCTTGAAGGCAACGGTGTTGCTGGCTTTGATTTTCACCGGCTCACCGGTTTGTGGGTTTTTGCCGGTGCGGGCGCCGCGATGACGCTGCACGAAGGTGCCGAAGCCCACCAGGGTCACGCTGTCCTTGCGGTTCAGGGCGGCGGTGATCTCTTCAAGCACAGCATTGAGTACACGATTGGCTTGATCTTTAGTCAGATCAGCCTGTTCCGCGATGGCCGCGGCTAGTTCCGGTTTACGCATAAAAAAGCCCCTTAGACGGTTTTTTGTTTTTGTGTCCGTGCTGCCATCCAGCAGCGCTTGGAGGCGCCGCAACAGCTCTGCGCTGCGGCAGACCGGGGGAGGATGGCACGCTCATGAGACCCGCGCCAGTCGTGTCCGACAACTTTCACACGCAACTTCGTGACTGATCCGACAGAACGGGCGCCATTCACGCCAAAAGGGCGGGAAGCTCCTTATTGAGCGCCAACTTGTCCTGCACGGCCGTGCCGGTCAGCGCGTAGCCCAGCAAACGGCCTTCGGCGTCGCGGCACAGCGCTTTGATATCGGCGCCGCTGCCTTCCACCTGCCACTCGCCGCTGGTGCCGCGCGGTGGCGGCGAAACGACCACCGGGCACGCCGGCGTTTTCACCTGCACCGGCATGGCACCGTACGTGACGGCCGTCGGGTTGCCGGCCAGGGTTTGCGCCAGCGCCCGCGCGCAGGTCATGAGCGGCATGACGTAAAGCAGGTTGAGGCCGTCCACTTCAGCGCAATCGCCGAGGGCGAAAATGTTCGCGTGTGAGGTGCGCAACTGCCGGTCCACTACCACGCCACGGTTAATGGTCAGGCCCGCAGCGGACGCCAGATCGGTGCGCGGCCGCAAACCCACGGCCGACACCACGACATCACAGGCCACCCGCGTGCCGTCAGACAAATGCGCATCCAGGCCATCCGCCGTGCGCTGCAAGCTGGCCAGCACCGGGCCCAGGTGAAAACGTGCGCCCAAGCCTTCCAGCCCCGCTTGAACGGCGCCGGCGGCGGCGGGATGGAGCAAACCTGGCATTACCTGCTCGCACGGGGCCACCAGCTCGACGCTGTAACCGCCAGCGGTCAGGTCGTTAGCGAATTCGCAGCCAATCAGCCCCGCGCCCAGCACCAGCACGCGCTTTTTGCCGGCGGCAGCGGCGCGGAAACGGGCGTAATCCTCAAGGTCGTTGATCGGGAAAATCGCATCGGAGGCGTCGCCTTCAACCGGCACACGAATGGTCTCCGCGCCCCAGGCCAGCACCAGATCGCGGTACTCCACGGCCTCCTCGCCAATCCATAAACGCTTGTGGCCGGGGTCGATGCCGGTGATGCGCGTATGGGTGCGAATTTCGGCCTTCAGTTGGTCGGCCATCGCACCGGGCTCGGCCATGCTCAGGCCATCGGCGTCTTTGTTTTTGCCAAAGCCGGTGGACAGCATCGGCTTGGAATAGGAGCGGCCGTCGTCGGCAGTTATCAGCAGCAGCGGTGTCTCGGTGTCGAGCTTGCGAAACTCCTTGGCCACGTTATAGCCGGCCAGGCCGGTGCCGATGATCACCACGGGTGCAGACATGACTCACTCCTGAAACGCGCGGCCGCTGAGGCCGCGCTAAACAAATTTGGGGAAATTGATCAGTTGATTTCGACCATCTCGAAATCCATCTTGCCGACGCCGCAGTCCGGGCAAAGCCAGTCTTCGGGGACATCTTCCCAGCGCGTGCCGGGCGCTATGCCGTCCTCAGGCCAGCCTTGGGCCTCGTCGTAAATAAAGCCACACACCACACATTGCCATTTGCGCATCACGGTTCACCCCTGGGGCCAAATGTGCCAGCGACCCTACCGCAATTGCCTGGCAAGGCCAATAACCGCAGGCGTCAGCCAGCCCATGGTTTGGCGTGTTGGGCAGGGTGGCGAGGCGTCGCGCAATGGCTCGATCCAGAAACAACAACGGCGACCCTAAGGTCGCCGTTGATAAACCACTCACGCGTGAATCAAGCGATTTCGATCATCTCGAAATCCAGCTTGCCGACGCCGCAGTCCGGGCAGAGCCAGTCTTCCGGGACGTCTTGCCACAGCGTGCCGGCAGCGATGCCTTCATCCGGCCAGCCAAGGCTTTCGTCGTAAACCAGACCGCAGACCACACATTGCCACTTCTTCATGTTGCTACTACCTCAATTCTTCAGGCTGCTCTTCAGGCTTTTAGGCGCAGCGGTCGATGGTTGAAATGCCGCCAGGCTCCCCGCTTTTTACTGATCGAAGCGCTGGTAATCAAGCGCCATCGGGCGATTCCATGCTTTAGCCCGGGTGCGCCCGGTACGATTCTGAGCAGGGTGAAAACGCCGCACGCTCTTACGCGTAGGCGTATACGCCGCCTCGCTCAAGCGCGCGCTGGTAGGCGGGACGGGCGTGAATTCGCTCCAGAAATGCTTTCAACTTCGGCCGACTGGCATCCAGCCCGGCGCGCGATGCGGCGGCTTCCAGCGGGAAGCTCATTTGAATATCGGCGGCGCTGAACGTGTCGCCGGCGAACCACTCGCTCTTGCTCAGCTCGCCTTCGAGGTAGTCGAGGTTTTCACGCAGTCGCGGGTTGATAAAGGTGCTTTTCACCTTGCCGGCAATGCCGCGCGCAATCGGTTTGACGAAGAATGGCATCGGCGCCTTTTCGATGCCGTCGAACACCAGCTTGAGCAACAACGGCGGCATGGCCGAGCCTTCGGCGTAATGCAGCCAGTAGCTGCAACGCAGGCGTTCCGGCGTGCCGTCGGCAGGCAGCAATTGCTGGCCGTAACGGCCGGCCAGGTATTCGATGATGGCGCCAGATTCCGCCAGGGTCAGGTCGCCATCGGTGATCACCGGCGATTTACCCAGCGGGTGCACCGCGCGCAATTCTGGCGGCGCCAGCATGGTTTTCGGGTCGCGCTCGTAGCGTTTGATTTCGTACTCGACGCCCATTTCTTCGAGCAGCCAGAGAATGCGCTGCGAGCGCGAGTTGTTCAGATGGTGGAGGGTAATCATGGGCGGCTTCCTGAAGGGCGGTGGTCAGCTCCGGACGTTAGCGCGGCGCGGGCAAAAAGGCCAAACATGCTAAGCTCGCCGCCCCGTTTGCCGCCGATGTATTTGCCGTGCCGCACGCCTCTTTTGCCGATACCGCCGCCTGGCTCACAGCCGATCAACTGCAACCTGCGCCCGCCCCGGCGGTGTTCGACTGGTTGTTCGACGACGGCTCGCTGACCCGCCGCCTCACCGCCCTGTCCCACGATGCCTTTAGCGTCACGCCCCTGAACGAAAGCTGGCAAACCCTGCGCAGCGATGAGTGCGCCGCACTGAATGTGCGCGACGGCAGCGTCGGCTGGGTGCGTGAAGTGTTTTTGCGTGGCCATGGCGAGCCCTGGGTATTCGCCCGCAGCGTGGCAGCGCGCAGCCAATTGATCGACTCGGACCTGCATATGGACGAACTCGGCAGCCGCTCACTCGGCGAGCTGCTGTTCAGCGACCAGGCATTCAGCCGTGGCCCGATGCAGGTGTGCCGCTATCCGCAACATTGGCTGCCCGCCGGCCTCAGCGCCGACCAGCTGTGGGCGCGGCGCTCATGCTTTAGCCGCGACGGTTTAAGCGTGCTGGTGGCTGAAGTGTTTTTGCCATCGTTATGGGCCGCTGCCGACGTGGCCGTCTGAACACTGACAAGGAGTTGCGCTCGATGTACACCCGCCTGCTGCAGTCACTCAACCACCTCCACCCGCGCGCGTTCGACTTCATTCAGTTGATGCGCCTGGAGCGCCCCATCGGCATTTATCTGCTGCTGTGGCCGACGCTGTGGGCGTTGTGGATTGCCGCCAAAGGCGTGCCGTCGTTGGGCAACCTGGTGATCTTCGTACTCGGCGTGATTCTGATGCGCTCGGCCGGCTGCGTAATCAACGACTACGCCGACCGCCACTTCGACGGCCACGTGGCACGCACCAAAGGCCGCCCGCTGGCCACCGGCAAGGTCACGCCCAAAGAGGCGCTGATTCTGTTTGCAGTGCTAGTGGCGCTGAGTTTTGTGCTGGTGTTGTTCACCAACCTCACCACCATTCTTATGTCGTTCGGCGCGCTGGCCATCGCCGCCACTTACCCGTTTATGAAGCGCTTCACCTTCTACCCGCAGGTGGTGCTGGGCGCGGCGTTTTCCTGGGGCATGCCGATGGCGTTCACCGCTGAGACCGGCGAACTGCCAAGCGCTGCGTGGCTGCTGTTTATCGCCAACATTGTCTGGACCGTCGGCTACGACACCTACTACGCCATGGCCGACCGTGAAGACGATTTGAAAATCGGGGTGAAATCCACGGCCATTCTGTTCGGTGACGCTGACCGCGTGATCATCCTTATTCTGCAAAGCATCGCCCTGCTCTGCCTGGCGCTGGCGGGCGCGCGTTTCACCCTGGGCATCTGGTTCCTGCTTGGCCTGGCGGCGGCTGCCGGCTGTTTCGTCTGGGAGTTCTGGAGCACCCGTGAGCGGGAACCGCAGGTGTGCCTGGCGGCGTTTCTGCACAACCATTGGGCCGGGCTGGCGATCCTCCTTGGTATCGCGGTCGACTTCGCCATGCGTTAAACGCGGCAACGTTCTGTCACACAGCTGCAATAATTCCGTTATCTAATGCGGCGCAAGACAGATTAAACGACCCGAGGTTGGCTCCATGGTTGGTAAGAACATCCTGATCGTTGATGACGAAGCGCCGATCCGCGAAATGATCGCCGTGGCCCTGGAAATGGCCGGCTACGAGTGCCTCGAAGCGGAGAACACCCAGCAGGCCCACGCCATCATCGTCGATCGCAAACCCGACCTGATCCTGCTCGACTGGATGCTGCCTGGCACCTCCGGCATCGAGCTGGCCCGCCGCCTCAAGCGCGATGAGCTGACCGGCAACATCCCGATCATCATGCTCACCGCCAAGGGTGAAGAGGACAACAAAATCCAAGGTCTGGAAGTGGGCGCCGATGATTACATCACCAAGCCCTTCTCGCCCCGCGAACTGGTTGCCCGCCTGAAAGCCGTCTTGCGCCGCGCCGGCACCGGCGACAGCGACACCCCGATCGAAGTGGGCGGCCTGTTGCTCGACCCCATCAGTCACCGCGTCACCATCGACGGCAAACCTGCCGACATGGGCCCCACCGAATACCGCCTGCTGCAATTTTTCATGACCCACCAGGAACGCGCCTACACCCGTGGCCAACTGCTGGATCAGGTCTGGGGTGGCAACGTGTACGTTGAAGAACGTACCGTCGACGTTCATATTCGCCGCCTGCGCAAAGCCCTGGGCGAGGTGTACGAGAACCTTGTGCAAACCGTGCGCGGCACCGGGTATCGTTTCTCCACCAAAAGCTAGGACGTCCAATCTCCGTGAATCAAGACTGGCGTGGCGTAGTTATCCGCCGCTTGTTACTGCTGATCGCCGGCTGCCTGCTGGTGGGCCTGATCAGTGGTGAATATGCCTGGAGCCTGGTAGTCGGCCTCGGTGCGTACCTGGGCTGGACCCTTTCGCAGTTGCTGCGCCTGCACAACTGGCTAAAACACCACCAAACCGACCAGCCGCCGCCCGATGGCTATGGCTTGTGGGGCGAGGTGTTCGACAGCATTTACCACCTGCAACGCCGCGATCAGCGCGTACGTGGCCGCCTGCAAGCGGTCATCGACCGTGTGCAGGAATCCACGGCGGCCCTGAATGACGCCGTGGTCATGCTCGACAACGACGGCAACCTGGAATGGTGGAACCGCGCCGCCGAAAACCTGCTGGGCCTGAAAACCCCGCAAGACAGCGGCCAGCCGGTGACCAACCTGGTGCGCCATCCACGCTTCAAAGACTACTTCGAGCAAAGCGCCCATCCGGAGCCGCTGGAGCTGATCTCGCCGGTCAACGACCGCATGCATTTGCAGTTTCACATCACCCAGTACGGCAACGGCGAGCACCTGATGCTGGTGCGCGACATCACGCGCATGCACTTGCTGGAACAGATGCGCAAAGACTTCATCGCCAACGTGTCCCACGAACTGCGCACGCCGTTGACGGTCATCGCCGGCTACCTGGAAACCCTGCTCGACAACGTCGACGACGTGAACCCGCGCTGGCTGCGCGCGCTGCAACAGATGCAGCAACAGGGCGGGCGCATGCAAAACCTGCTCAATGACTTGCTGCTACTGGCCAAGCTGGAAGCCACCGATTACCCGTCAGATAACCAGCCCGTAGCCGTCGACTTGCTGCTGCTGTCGATCAAGGGCGACGCCCAGGCGTTGTCCAACGACCGCCACCGCATCAGCCTCGAAGCGGACCACAACATCCGCCTCAAAGGCAGCGAAGCGGAACTGCGCAGCGCATTTTCCAACCTGGTGTTCAACGCCGTGAAATACACGCCCGACAACGGCGAAATTCGCGTGCGCTGGTGGGCCGATGACCAGGGCGCGCACCTGACTGTGCAGGACAGCGGCATCGGCATCGACGCCAAGCACCTGCCGCGCCTGACCGAGCGCTTCTACCGCGTCGACTCCAGCCGCGCCTCCAACACCGGCGGCACCGGGCTGGGGCTGGCCATCGTCAAGCACGTTTTGCTGCGCCACCGCGCCCGTCTGGACATCAGCAGCGTGCCCGGCAAAGGCAGCACATTTACTTGCCACTTTGCCCCGGCTCAGGTGGTCAGACGGTAATCGGCGTTATTGCCACGCTGGGCAAGCGCTTCGCTAGCGGCTAGTCTGCTGATCTGGCGGTGCCGGCTGCACCGCCCAGACCGACGCGTTAACGCCACTCACTACTTCGAATCCGGACACCCTGAACCACCCTATGGACCCTTCTCCTAGTTACGACGCCGCCACGTATTTCGCTGACTTCGGCCTTATTCTCTTCGCCCTGCTGCTGGTTCTGCTCAACGGTTTCTTCGTTGCGGCCGAATTTGCCATCGTCAAACTGCGCGCCACGCGCGTGGACGCCATCGCCGCCAAAAACGGCTGGCGCGGCCATATTCTGCGCACCGTGCATAACCAGCTCGACGCCTACCTGTCCGCCTGCCAACTGGGTATCACCCTGGCATCGCTGGGCCTGGGCTGGGTCGGTGAGCCGGCGTTCGCCGAGCTGCTAACGCCGCTGCTGCACAGCCTGGGCGTCGACTCGCCGCAACTGGTGCACGGCATCGCGTTTTTCACCGCGTTCTTCATCATTTCGTACCTGCACATCGTGGTCGGCGAGCTGGCGCCCAAGTCCTGGGCCATTCGCCAGCCGGAGCTGTTGTCGCTGTGGACGGCCGCGCCGCTGTACCTGTTCTACTGGGCCATGTACCCGGCCATTTTCATCCTCAACGCCAGCGCCAACGCCATTCTGCGTATCGCCGGCCAGGGCGAACCGGGCCCGCACCACGAACACCATTACAGCCGCGACGAATTGAAACTGATCCTGCACTCCAGCCGCGCCAGCGACCCGAGCGATCAGGACATGCGCGTATTGGCCTCGGCCGTGGAAATGGGCGAGCTGGAAGTGGTGGACTGGGCCAACTCCCGCGAAGACCTGGTGTACCTGAACCTCAACGCCGCCCTGCATGAAGTGTTTGCCGTATTCCGCCGGCACAAATACAGCCGTTACCCGGTGTACAACGAGGAAACCGAAGAATTCGTCGGCGTGCTGCACATCAAAGATTTGCTGCTGCACCTGTCGTTGCTGGAAATGCTGCCATCGGCCCTGAAAATCAGCGACCTGATGATGCCGGTCGAGCGCGTCACCCGGCACATGCCGCTGTCCAGCCTGCTGGAAGAATTCCGCAAAGGCGGCTCGCACTTCGCCCTGGTGGAAGAAGCCGACGGCAAAGTGATTGGCTACCTGACCATGGAAGACGTGCTTGAAGCGCTGGTGGGCGACATTCAGGACGAACACCGCAAAGCCGAACGCGGCATCCTCGCCTACCAGCCTGGCAAGCTGCTGGTACGTGGCGACACACCGCTGTTCAAAGTCGAACGCCTGCTGGGCGTGGACCTCGACCACATCGAAGCGGAAACCCTGGCCGGCCTGATCTACGAAACCCTCAACCGCATGCCGGAAGAGGAAGAAGTGCTCGACGTGGAAGGGCTGCGCATCATCATCAAGAAGATGAAAGGGCCGAAAGTGATCTTGGCGAAGGTTGTGAAGCTGGATTAAGCCGCACAGCTCAACGCTTCAACGTAGGAGCCAGCTTGCTGGCGAACCCTGCGAACCTCGGCGCAACGGCACCCTCCCGTAACAGGGGTATAGCACCGTCTTACTGAAAAACTCCGTCATCCTCGCGAAGGCGGGGATCCAGTATCGTTCAGGTTTAGGTGTTCGCCGCAACACTCTGGATTCCCGCTTTCGCGGGAATGACGGTGGTTTGCTGGGCTGATCCGATAACCTCCCCCGCCACAATCAACCCCGCCGCCTTCTCGCCAATCATGATGCACGGCGCATTGGTGTTGCCGCTGATCAGCGTCGGCATGATCGACGCATCAGCCACGCGCAATCCCTGCACGCCCCTGACCTGCAATTGCGGCGTCACCACGCTCATGGCATCCACGCCCATTTTGCAGGTGCCTACGGGGTGGAAAACCGTGGCGGCGTAGTCGCGGATATACGCCAGCAACTGCTCATCACTCTGCACCTCGGCACCCGGCAGCATTTCCTTGCCGCGCAGGGCGTCGAAGCTGCTGTCGGCCAACACCTTGCGCGCCAGCTTGAGGCCTTCGATCAGCACCTTGGCGTCGTCCATGTCGGCGAGGAAGTTGTAGTCGATCTCCAGTTCCCGTTGCGGGCTCAGGCGCAGTTCGCCGATGGACTTGGGCCGCAGCACGCACGTGTGCACGGCATACCCATGCCCCCACTCGAACAGACGCCCGCGGTGGCTGCGGTAGCCCGGCACGAAGTGGAACTGCACGTCGGGCAACGCATCAGCCAGCGGCGTGCGGGCAAAGCCGCCCGCTTCCACGTAGTTGGTGGTGAGCCAGCCCTTTTTCTGCAGCAGGTATTTAAACGGCGACAGCACGATGGCAGCCAGCGAACCCCAGGAAAAACCCAGGGTCAGCGGGCTGGCCGAGCGCACGGTAATCAAACCGTCGAGGTGGTCTTGCAAGTTCTTGCCCACGCCGGGCAGGTCGCACACCACCGGCACGCCCGCCGCTTCCAGTTCGGCTCGTGGACCGATGCCGGAGTTGAGCAAAATCTGCGGCGAGCCCAGCGCGCCGGCACACAGAATCACTTCGCGGCTGCAGGCCAGGGTTAGCGGTTGGCCGTCTTTGAGCACCTGCAAGCCGCGCGCGCGGGTGCCGTCCATGTCCAGCGACTGCACGTTGCAGCCAGTCAGCACGGTGAGGTTCGGCCGGCCGCGAATCGGCGCGACAAAGGCGCGGTAGGCGGACAGGCGCTTGGCGTTTTTCTGCGTCAGGTTGTAGATGCCGGCGCCTTCCAGCGTGCCGCCGTTGAAGTCGTCGTTGCGCTTGATGCCAACCCGCTCGGCGGCTTTTACAAACAACGTCGACAGCGGATTGGGATCACGGGCGCGGTCCACCAGCAACTCGCCAAGCGTGCCGTGCAGCGCCGGGTTCTGACCCAGCAGGTTGCGCTCGGACTTCTTGAACAACGGCAGCACATCGGCCCAGCTCCAACCCGCGCAGCCCAGCTCGGCCCAGCGGTCGTAGTCCGAGGCATCGCCGCGAATGTAGATCATGCTGTTCATCGAACTGGAACCGCCCAGCGCCTTGCCCCGTGGCGTGTGCAGGCGGCGATTGTTGAGTGCTTTCTGCGGCGTGGAGAAGAAATTCCAGCTGAAGATTTTGCTCTTGTACAAGGTGATGGTGCCGGCTGGCGTTTGCACGCGCGGGCTGGCATCGCTGCCGCCCGCTTCGAGCAGGCACACGCGCACGGCCGGGTCGGCGCTCAGGCGGTTGGCCAATACGCAGCCAGCCGAGCCAGCGCCGACGATGATGTAGTCGTATTGCTCAGACATGTATGGCCTCGGTTTAAACGGTTAAGAGCATCGCGGCTAAAGCGGATCGCCGCCCGGCCGCTCCCACAGGTTGCACGAGCCTGTGGGAGCGGCTCTAGCCGCGATGCTTTTAGGTGCTAGTGCACTTCAGCCAAATCATCATGCAGCAGCTCAAGAATCCGCCGTTTCATGCGGATGAATTCAGGCTCCATGACCACGTCCATCGAGCGCGGGCGGTCGATGGGCACGTCGAGCACTTCCTTGATGCGCCCCGGGCGCGCGCCCATGACGTAGATGCGGTCGGCCAGCAGAATCGCTTCGTCGATGTCGTGGGTGACGAACACCACAGTCTTCTTGGCGTTGCCCCACACCTGCAACAGCAGTTGCTGCATTTGCAGACGGGTCTGGCTGTCGAGGGCGCCGAAGGGTTCGTCCATCAGCAAAATCTGCGGGTCGTTGGCCAGGGCGCGGGCGATGGCGACGCGCTGCATCATGCCGCCCGACAGTTGCTTGGGGTAATGCTGGGCGAATTTACTCAGGCCCACTTCGCCCAGGTAGAACTCGACGATGGTGTTGATTTCATCGCCCGGCAGCCCACGGCGTTTGAGGCCGAACTCGATGTTCTGGCGCACCGTCAGCCACGGAAACAAGGTGTAGCTCTGGAACACCATGCCGCGATCGGCACCCGGCCCCTGGACCTTTTTGCCACCGACGAAAATGGCGCCGTCGCTGGGTTCAGCGAGGCCGGCGGTGAGGTACAGCAGGCTGGATTTACCGCAGCCCGACGGCCCGACGATCACGGCGAATTGCTGGTCCGGCACTTCAAACGACACGTTATCCAGCGCGGTGAAGGTGTCGCCGCTCGGCGACTGGTAACGCAGGCTCACGCCTTCCACTTTCAGGCGGCTTTCGACGGCGGCGTACTCGCTCAGCGGCGGCATGATGTAGGGCTTGGTGGAGGCTATTGTGCCCATGCGGCAATCCTCAGGCGGAGCAGTCGGAAGAGTTGGTCGGTGATCAGGCCCAGCAGGCCGATGATGGCGATGGCGAGGAAAATCACGTCCACCTGGAAACCGCGCATGGCTTTCAGGCTGATGTAGCCAAGGCCGCTTGAGGCCGCGACCAATTCTGCGACCACGAGGTAGGTCCAGGCCCAGCCCATGGTCACGCGCAAGGTGTCGAGCACGCCGGGCAACGAGGCCGGGCCGAGCACGTGGAACACCACATCGCGGCGGGTGGCGCCGAGGGTGTAGCTGGCGTTCACCAGGTCTTTGGAAACGCCTTTGGAGACGTCGGCAATCATCACCAACTGCTGGAAAAAGGTGCCGAAGATGATCACGGCCACGCGCTGTTCCAGACCGATGCCGATCCACAAAATAAACAGCGGCACGAACGAGGTCACCGGCAGGTAACGAATGAAGTTCACCAGCGGCTCAAGCAGCGCCTGCACGATGCGAAAGCTGCCCATCAGCAGGCCCAAGGGCACCGCCACCAGCGATGACAGGGCAAAGCCGATCAGCACCACTTCCAGGCTCGCGCCCACATGCTTGGCCAGCGTGCCGTCGTTGCTCAGGCGCACCGCCGCGTCGAAAACGGCGCCCGGCGTGGGCAGAAACATGGTCGGCACCACGCCGCCATACGACAGCCCAACCCACAAGCCCAACACAGCCAACCAGCACAGCGTGCTAGCAGCAAAAACAAGTTTTACCGGCAGGCCGACCTTGGGGGTCAGGCAGCGGTTTATCCAGGATCGAACAGTGGCCATCACGCCACCTCCACATCAGCAGGGCAGAAGGAAACAAGGCAGAGAAAGCACGCCGCGTGCCGAAACACGCGGCGAGAAGGCGTTACGGGGTCACGAACGAGGTGTCCACCAGGTCGTCATAGCTGACGGTGAACGGCTTGCCTTGCAGCTCGCTCCAGGTTTCGTTGGCCAGCTTGATGATTTCAGCGATGTCGCCGGGCTTGCCTTTAGTGCCGAGCAGTTTTTCGCTCATGGCCTGGTCGTAGAACTTCACGCCCTTGGCGGCTTCGGCCAGGTCTTCAGGCTTGGACAGGTAACCGCCGACGCCTTTGGCCATGATGGCGTAGGCCTCTTTGGGATGGTCTTTGGTGTACTGCACGGCTTTGTACAGACCGGCGACCAGGGCCTTCACGTCTTCAGGCTGCTTTTCGATCACATCGCACGACAGCGCCACCACATCGACAATCACGCCCGGCGTGGCGCTGCTGTCGACCAGCACGTTGCCGGCGCCCTTCTGCTTGACCATGGTCAGGTTCGGCTCCCAGGTCACTGCCGCTGGAATGCGACCGGCGATAAAGGCGCTGGCGGCGTCGTCGGCGGTCATGTTCTGCACCTCGACATCGGCCATGCTCATGCCTTCTTTCTTGAGCAGGTACGAGAGCCAGAACTGCGACACCGAGCCTTCGTTTACCGCAATCGATTTGCCTTTCAAACCCTTGATGCTGGTGATGTCTTTGGTCACCACCACGCCGTCGCCGCCATGGCTTTCATCCAACGCCGCCACGGTTTTGAAGCAAAAGTCTTTGGAGCGGTATTTGAGAATTTCGTCGATAGTCGACGCCGAACCGGACAGCTTGCCGGAGGCTTGAGCGGCCATGTACATCGAGGCTTCTTCGATGGTGGTCAGCTCCAGATCGAGGCCGGCGTCTTTGAAGTAGCCCAGGTCACGGGCCAGATACAGGGTGCCGTAGCCCACCCAGGTGGTGTGGCCGATGGACAATTTGCCCGCCTGCGCGCCGGTGGCGGCAGCGGCCAGAACGAGGGACAGCGAGACACGCTTGAGCAAGGACTTACGCATGGAACACTCCCACAGCCTGAAGGCTTAGTTATTGGTTGAATTGCGGGGCAGTAATGGCCAGCGGCCAAGTGATTCCGTGACCCGCGCCTCTGTTGGGCTGGGTTCTTGTTCTGCGGTGGTGCGATGTTCGATGGAGCTGTGTTTGGTGACCTATGGAAATGGGGCTTGGGACTGGAGACCTGTGGGAGCGGCTTTAGCCGCGATGCTTTTGATCTTTTAAGAACATCGCGGCTAAATCGGATGGCCGCCCCCCCCCTCCTACAGGATGTGACGCTGGGTCAAAGAACCCCTATCTCCTGCGCCGTCCGATCCACCGCCCGCTTGGTCTTGCTTACCAGCTCATCCAGCTCGCTACGGGTCGCCACCAGCGCGGGCGCCATGATCATGCGACCCAGGGTCGAGCGAATAATCAGGCCCTCTTCAAAGCCAATGCTGCGGCAGCGCCAGGCGATGTCGTTTTCGTTGGCGAAGCGTTTGCGGGTGGTTTTGTCTTCGGCAAATTGCAAGGCGGCCACCAAGCCGGCGCCCTGGATGTCGCCCACCAGCGGGTGATTGCCGAACACTTCGCGCAGGCAGCTTTGCAGGTACGGGCCGGTGTCGGTTTTCACCTGGCTGACCACGCCTTCATCACGCAGCGCCTTGAGGTTGGCAATCGCCACCGCAGCCGCTACCGGGTGGCCGGAGTAGGTCAGGCCGTGGGCGAACACGCCGCCCTGCTCGACCAGCACCTCGGCCATGCGCTTGCTCAGCACCAGGCCGCCCATGGGGATGTAGCCGGAGGTCAGGCCCTTGGCGATGGACAGGGTGTCCGGCTGAAAACCGAAGTATTCGTGGGCGAACCACTCGCCGGTGCGGCCGAAGCCGCCGATCACTTCGTCAGCGCACAGCAGCACGTCGTATTGGTGGCAGATGCGCTGAATTTCCGGCCAGTAGCTTTCCGGCGGGAAGATCATGCCGCCGGCGCCCTGGAACGGTTCGGCGATAAAGCCGGCGACGTTATCGGCGCCCAGTTCGAGAATCTTTTCTTCCAACTGACGCGCCGCGCGCAGGCCGAACTCAGCCGGCGTCAGCTCGCCTTCGTGGGCGTACCAGTAGGGCTCGTCAATGTGCTCGACATCCGGAATCAGCCCGCCCATTTCATGCATGAACTTCATGCCGCCGAGCGCCGTCGCGGCCAGTGTTGAGCCGTGGTAACCGTTCCAGCGGCCGATCATGATTTTCTTCTGCGGCTTGCCGAGAATCTGCCAGTAGCGGCGCACGGTACGGATCAGCACCTCGTTGGCTTCGGAGCCGGAGTTGGTGTAAATCGCGTGGCTGTAATGGTTGGGCAACAGGCTGAACAGCAGCTCCGACAACTCCACCACCGCCGGGTGGGTGGTGTGGAAAAACATGTTGTAGTACGGCAGCTGCTCCAGCTGTTGGCTGGCGGCGGCAGCGAGATCCTTGCGACCGTAACCGAGGTTGGTGCACCACAGGCCCGACATGCCGTCGAGGAAGCGGTTGCCGTCGTTGTCCCACAAATGCAAACGCTCGCCCCGCACGATCACCCGCGGCCCTTCGGCGTTCAGCGCTTTCTGGTCGAGAAAGGCATGGATGTGGTGAGCGGCGTCAGAGGCTTGGTAGTCGCTGGTTTCGCGTTTGGGCAGTGGGGCAGTCATCAAATGTCTCCGTATCTTTTTCTTATTTCAGCTGGAACCAAGTGGTCTTGAGCTGGGTGTATTTGTCGAAGGAGTGAAGCGACAGGTCGCGGCCAAAACCCGACTGTTTGCCGCCACCGAACGGCACGGTCACGTCCAGGGCATCGACGGTATTCACCGACACGGTGCCGGCGCGCAATTGCCGGGCCACGCGGTGGGCGCGGTTGAGGTCGTCGGTCCACAGCGAGGCGGCCAGGCCGTAGATGCTGTCGTTGGCCAGGCGCAGGGCTTGTTCTTCGCTGTCGAATGGGATTACTGCCAGCACCGGGCCGAACACTTCTTCGCGGGCCAGACGCATGTCCGGCGTTACGCCGGTAAAGATGGTCGGCTGCACGAAGTTGCGGCTGCCGTTGATGTTCACTTGCTCGCCGCCGCACACCAGGCGCGCGCCCTGCTCATGGGCGTCGCGGATGTAGTTCATCACCCGCTCGGTTTGCCGCGTTTCAACAATGGCGCCGGCGCTGCTGGCCGGATTCAGCGGATCGCCTGGCTGCCAGGCTTGCGCCTTGGCGCACAGGCGCTCGACGAACTCGTCGTGAATGGAACGCTGCACCAGCACGCGGGAGTTGGCCGAGCACACTTCGCCCTGGTTGAAGAAGATGCCGAACGCGGCTTTTTCGGCGGCCAGGTCGAGGTCGTTGCAGTCGTCAAAGACCAGGTTCGCGCTCTTGCCGCCGCACTCCAGCCACACCTGCTTGAGGTTCGACTGGGCCGAGTACTGCATAAAATATTTGCCCACTTCCGTGGAGCCGGTGAAGACCAGGCAGTCGATATCGGCGTGCAAGCCCATGGCTTTGCCGGCCTGCTCGCCGAGGCCCGGCAGCACGTTGAGCACGCCCGCCGGAATGCCCGCTTCAAGGGCCAGTTCGCCAAGCCGCAAGGCCGAAAAGGGTGACTGTTCGGCTGGTTTCAACAACACCGAGTTACCGGCCGCCAGTGCCGGGGCGAGCTTCCAGGCGGCCATGTCCAGCGGGAAATTCCAGGGCACCACGGCGGCGACCACACCGAGCGCTTCGCGGGTAATAGTGGCGAGTACGTTGTGGGCGCTGGGAGCGATTTGGTCGTAGAGCTTGTCGAGGCTTTCGGCGTACCAGCGAAACACCCCGGCGGCGCCCGGCACATCGATGTTGTAGGCATCCATCACTGGCTTGCCCATGTTCAACGAATCGAGCAGTGCCAACTCTTCGCGGTGTTCCAGAATCAGCTCGGCCAGGCGCAGCAGCACCGCCTTGCGCTCGGCGGGCGAACGACGTGCCCAGACGCCGGACTCAAACGCCTGACGCGCCGCCCGAACGGCTGCATCGACATCGGCATCACCACACGCAGCCACCTCGGCCAGCACCGCGCCGGTGGCCGGATTAATCGCGGAAAAGGTCGCCCCGGATTGCGCGGCAACCGCCTGGCCATCGATCAGCGCCAGGGTAGGAAAGCGCTGAGCCGCCGCCCGTTGTTGCCAGTCATTAAGCTCGAACACCCCAACGCCCTCGTACCGATTAGTGAGAGCGATGGTGGCGGAACGGGCTGCATAGGAAAATTATTAAATATGTGTTCGGGGTATATGAAAAAGCTGCTTTGGAGCGCACCGAGGTGGGGCGGAGTGCGAGATAAAAGTGCATCGGTGTTTAAGTGTGGGAGCGGCTTCAGCCGCGATGCTTTTGATCAAGAGCATCGCGGCTGAAGCCGCTCCCACAGGGTTATGAATGGATGTAGATCTCCGGACGCCGGCCGCCGAGGTAGGGGAAGGTGCTTTCCTGCGCGGCGCGCTGGCCGTGGTCGAGATCAACCACCAGCAACGCCTCGCCATTGGCCGCACTGGCCAGTTTGCTGCCATCTGGCGCCGCCACGCACGAGCCGCCGAGAAAGGCCAGGCCGGCTTCCACGCCGCTGTGATTGCAGTAGGCGACGAACAGCTGATTTTCCACGGCACGCGCCGGCACGATGAGGTCGGGCACGACGCGGTATTCCGGGGTCAGGGCGGTGGGAATCAGCAGCAGCTCGGCGCCTTCAAGGGTCAGCTTGCGTACGTTTTCGGGAAATTCGACGTCGAAGCAAATCAGCAAGCCAACGGACCAACCGGCGAACTCGAACGGCGCCTGCAAGCGCTCGCCGGGGGTGAACAAGGTGCGCTCGAAGGCGCCGAACAGGTGGGTTTTGCGGTAGTTGCACAGGCGCGTGCCCTGGGCGTCGATCAGTTGCGCAGAGTTGTAAGGTTTGCCGCCGCTGTCGTGGGTTTCGGCATAGCCGTAGCAAATGCCGATGCCGTGTTCACGCGCGAGCTCAGCGATGCGTTGCGCTGAAGGCCCGTCCGCCGCTTCGGCCGGCTGCGCCCGCAGGTTGTAGCCGCCCAGCCACAGCTCGGAACACAGCAGCAACTGCGCGCCGGCCGCTGCCGCCGCGCGTGCCTGGGTGGCCAGGTCGGCGAGGTTGGCGGCGACGTCGCCGGGGTGTCCTTCGGTTTGCCAGAGCGCCAGACGCATGGCACATCCTCCTGTGTTCGTGTGGTGTGTATGGGTTTTGCTAGCAACACTCTAGCCGCTGCTTGTGCATCTTCAGCAAGCCGCCGGCCAAGAAAAAATATGCCCATTGCCGCGCAAAAAGGTGGTCATGCCAGACCGTTACGGCTGCACCAACGCGGTAAGGTGTGCACGGAAATGTCTTACCTGAGGTCTGTCGTGGCTGCCTATACCCTGCGCCAACTTAAATACTTCGTCACCACCGTGGAGTGCGGCAGCGTTGCCGAGGCCTCGCGCAAGCTGTACATCGCCCAGCCGTCGATTTCCACCGCCATCAAGGGCCTGGAGGAAAGCTTTGGCGTGCAGCTGTTTATTCGTCACCACGCCCAGGGCGTGTCGCTGACGCCCAGCGGCGCACGCTTTTATCGCAAGGCGCAGGAGCTGCTGCGCATGGCCAAGGAGTTCGAGCAGAACGCCCTGGCCGACAACGACATCATTGCCGGGCAAATCGATATCGGCTGCTTTGAAACCGTGGCGCCGCTGTATCTGCCGCGCCTGATCGCAGGCTTCAACGCGCTGTACCCGGGCGTGGAAATCCGCATTCGGGACGGCGAACAACTGGAGCTGGTGCAAGGCCTGACGTCCGGCAGTTTCGACCTGGCGATTCTTTACGACCACGACCTGGACGGCACCATCGAAACCCAGGAATTGATGCCGCCGCAGCGCCCTTACGCGCTGTTGCCGGCCGACCACCGTTTCGCCCAGCAGGCGCAGGTGTCCCTGCGCGACCTGGCGCTGGAGCCGATGATTCTGCTCGACGTGCTGCCGAGCCGAACCTATTTCGTCAGCCTGTTTGAGGAGCTTGGCCTCACGCCCCATATCGCCTTCAGCTCGCCCTCCATCGAAATGGTGCGCGGCATGGTCGGGCAAGGGTTCGGCTTCTCGGTGCTGGTCACCCGCCCGCACTCGGAATGCACCTATGACGGGCAGAAAGTGGTGGCGGTGAATATTGCCGAGAACGTGACGGGCTCGGGGCTGGTGGCGGCGTGGTTGAAGCGCTCGCAGCTGACCAAGTCGGCGCAGTTGTTTGCCGATTACTGTCAGCAGGAGTTGAGCGGCGGACCCGATGCAGTGAAACCGTAGGGCGATGGGTGTTTGGTCAAGCCTATCGAGGCTGAAGCCTCTCCTACAGAAAGCTCTATGCCTGCATCCATTTCGCCAAGCGCCGCAGCATCGCGTCGCACTGGCTTAGCTGCTCAACGCTGACGAATTCGTCCGGCTTGTGCCCTTGGTCCATGCTGCCCGGCCCGCAGACCACGGTGGCGATGCCGGCTTGGTCGAACAGGCCACCTTCAGTGCCAAAGGCCACGGTGCCGAAATCGTCCGAACCGCTGATCAGTGCCAGCAATTGCGCGGCCTCGCTGTCGGCGGCGGTGGCTAAACCGGGGTAGGCGCTGATGGGTGTGAAGCGGATGTCGGTGCCGGGTTGCACGGCGTTCATCTGCGGCACCAGCTCGGCGGCGTACGCCTGCAATTCGCTGGCGATGGTCTCGGCGTTGTCGGCGGGCAAGGTGCGCACTTCAAAGTCGAAGCGGCAGTGTTCGGGCACTATATTCAAGGCGCTACCGCCGCTGATGGTGCCGGTTTGTACGGTGGAGTACGGCGGATCGAAGCGCGCGTCGTGGCGCTCTTTGGCGGCCAGGCGCTGGCCGATTTCGCCGAGGCGGTTGATTAATTTGGCAGCATATTCGATGGCGTTCACGCCCTGTGGCGCGTAAGCCGAATGGCAGGCGGCGCCGTGTACCTCGCAGCGCATACCGAGTTTGCCTTTGTGGCCGAGCACCGGGCGCATGGACGTCGGCTCGCCGATGATGCACAGGCTCGGTCGCTCCGGCCGATGCTCCAGCGCCTCGATCAGGCTGCGCACGCCGAGGCAGCCGACTTCCTCGTCATAGGAAATGGCCAGGTGCAGCGGCACGCGCATCGGGCTGGCCAGAAACGCAGGCAGCGCCGCGAGCACGCAGGCGATGTAGCCCTTCATGTCGGCCGTGCCTCGGCCATAAAGCTTGCCGTCGCGCTCGGTGAGGGCGAACGGCGGCAGCGTCCAGGCCTGGCCATCTACCGGCACCACGTCGCTGTGCCCCGACAGCATCACCCCGCCCGCGCCGGCTGGGCCGAGGCGCGCATACAAATTGGCCTTGCGGCGGTCGTCGCTGTAAATCAGCTCGCTGTCGATGCCCAGGCCGGCGAGGTAATCGCGGACGAACTCGATCAACGCCAGGTTCGACTCTCGGCTGACGGTGTCGAAGGCGATGAGGTGGGAAAGCAGGTCGCGGCTCAGATACATGGCGCAGGTCCACAGGTGTTCATTCGTCCCCCGGCACGCCATAACTCGGCGCCTTGGTGGGGTCCAGGGCGCGGGTGACGTAGTCCTGCATTTGCGGGCGGTAGGCGGTCCACAGTTTGCCCAGCTCACCGATTGGGTCGTGCTCGGCCCAGTCCACGCGCAAGTCGACAATCGGCCACAGCAAGTCGCTGACCACCGACATCGCGGCTGAATGCACCGGCCCCGCTTCGCCACCGGCGGCCATCGCCGCGTTCATGGCGGCCAGCAGGCGGTCGGCCAGCGCTTCGCCGGTGCTGCCCTCAAATGCCGCCACCATGGCTTCGATCACCTGCGGGCTGGAGAGCAGATTGCCCGCCGCCACGCATTGGTCACCCGCCACGGCGTTGTGCACGCCGAGGGCTTCGCTGCCGGTGAACAACGCGGTGGCGCCGTGGTGATCAATCACAGTCACTTGCCGGTATTGGCTGAAACCGTGGGTGGTCAGGGCCTTGTCCAGCGCTTCGCTGGCACCGGCGCCTTGTTCCAGCAGGTCGAGAATTTCCGGGCCCAGGGCCGGCAGGGTGATGTTCTGCGTGCTGACCGCGCCAATACCACCTCGCACCCAGGGGCAACGGGCGCCCACGGCAATGCTGGAGGAGCTGATGGCGATGCCGAGTTGGCCGGTTTCGGCGCAGCGGCCGACGATTGAGAAGGTCATTTCCAGTCGTCCGGGATGACCGCGATGACGTCTATTTCCATCAACCACTGTGGCTGGCCCAGCGCAGAAACCACCAAGCCGGTGGAAATCGGAAACACACCCTTCAACCACTTCCCCACTTCCTGATACACCGGCTCGCGGTAACGCGGGTCGGTGAGGTAGGTGGTGGTTTTGACGATATGGCTGAGGTCGCTGCCCGCCTCTTCCAGCAATTGCTTGAGGTTTTTCATGGCCTGTTCGGCTTGGGCGCGGGGGTCGCCGAGGCCGACCAGGTTGCCGTCGAAGTCGGTGCCCACCTGGCCGCGCACGTACACGGTATTGCCGGCACGCACGGCCTGGCACAGGTCGTTGTCGAGGGTCTGGTTGGGGTAGGTGTCCTTGGTGTTGAACATGCGAATGCGGGTGTGGGTCGGTGTGCTCATGGGACGCCCTGGTTTGCCGTGGGAAAAGCCCCTCTCCCTAACCCTCTCCCGTAAACGGGCGAGGGGACTGGAGCGGAGTTCGACGATCAGTTGCGGTCTGCCCCCTCGCCCGCTCGCGGGAGAGGGCTGGGGAGAGGGCGCTTTTGCAGCACCCACGACCAATGCCCGCATTCTGTCCACGCACTGGCCATAGCGAAATTAGGTTTTTTGTCGTCGTTGGTTAGGCAAAAACTGGGGTGGGGTTCAGCCGGCGTGGCGCTGGATGTTGAACACGCGCCATTGGCCGTCGGCGCCGCGGCGCATGCTCACCAGCAGCAGGCAGTCGCCTTCGAATTCGACGGCCACTTCCGGCATTTCGATGTCGACGCCGCGCCACCAGCGGCGCAGGCGGTTGCCGTTGGTTTGCGGTGGTGAGGTCCACTCCACTCGGTCAACGCGGCAGCGCTGAGCCCACATGCGGTCGGCGAATTCTTCCGGCGTGCGGCCCATGTACTCGTTGCTCATGGCCATGGCCTGGGCTTGGTCCATCTGCCCGGCTTCAAGCAGGGTGATAAAGGCTTGGGCGCGATCCACCACGTCGGCGGGGTAATACTCGGCTTTGGCCCATAGGTACGCGCCCGCAGGCAAGGTCAGGGCGACAACAATCAGCAGTACCCAGCGGGCCATTGGGAACATCCGTTTCCAGGAATTAAGCGGGCCGGCGCAGCACACCAGCCGACAGTCGTTGTACGCCATCTACCGCGCGGTACACGGTGAGGTTAGCCAGTTTTTTCCACATACCGGCCAGGCCCACTTCGATAAAGCGGTTCATGCAGAACGCCACCACCAGCACGATGCCAATCGCCAGCGGATACATCCAGGCGCGGTTCTCGTCGGTGGCGAAGCGGCTGAGGAACATGTAACCGAAGTGGGCGTGAATCAAGTACACCGGGTAGGTCAGCGCGCCGAGGGTTTTCGAGAACGGCAGGCGCAGTTGCTGCACTTTTTCCACGTTCAAGGTGAGGAAGAAGGCGAAGAACAGGCAGATCATGCTCGCCACCACCACGGGCGAAAAATACGCGCCGGACTCCACTGCTTTTTCCCCGGCCACTTCCAGCGAGAAGCGCACGCACAAGCCAAACGCCAGGGCCAGCGAGGCCGCGCTTTTCCAGTTGGCTTTTTCTTTGAGAATGGCGAACAGCGCACCGGCGGCAAAGTAGCTGAAATAGCCGCCCAGCAACGGCACCCGGTTGAGGCCGACCAGCAAGGCCACCAGCATGACGACCGGCCACCAACTGAACAGAATTTCCAGGCGGTCCTGCCAGCCCACGAACAGGCACAGCAGCACCAACACGTAGAACTGCACTTCCAGCACCAGCGTCCAGTACACGCCGTCGACGTGGCCGATGCCCAGGTATGACTGGAACATGCTCAGGTTGACCAAGGTTTGCAGCGGCGTGACTTGCATCTGCGTGCTCGCCCATTGCCAGGCGATGGCGCTGGTGAACAACACGGCGAACCAGTACGAGGGATAAAGACGAATCGCGCGGGAGGCGGCGAATTGGGCGGCGCTGCGGTTGCGCGCGGAGTAGAAGATGACGTAGCCGCTGATCATAAAGAACAGCTCAACGCCCAGATAACCGTATTTGGTGAACTCGATCAGCTCGGGAATATGGCTGAGAGAACTGAGCTTGCCATTGGCAATGCCGTTAAAGGTGTAGTGGTAAAGCACCACCATGATGGCGGCGATAAAACGGCCGTAGTCCAGTAGTTCGAGGCGCTTCATAGCGAATCCCTGCAGTCATTTTGTTGCGGTGAAACTGCCCAAGGCCAGCGTCGCGCGCGGGCCGTTCCTGTTCATCCTTGCGCCTACTGCGGCGACCGTTGGCGACCCGTTTGACTGCAGCTAAACGGGTCAGGCAAGTGGTCGCTGATGGCGGTGCGCCGGTAACACGCACCTACAGACCCCGGCCGCGCTTTAATAGTTCAGGCGCGCGCCGTTATGCCGATCAACGCGACGATTGCGCGGTCGGTGAATTGTGCCAATGGGGTTTGGTATAGGGCTCTTCGGCGCCCGAAAGGGTGATGGCGAAGTGGTTGAGCAAGCCCTCGGCGGTGTACTTGGGCAAGCTGGCGCACACGGCAATAACGGTGAAGCCCATGGCCATGGCGCGTGCCGGCAGCGGGCGAATTTCCGCACGTTCGGCCAGGGCCAGGAAGGTCATGGAGCCCAAGCCGCCGATCAGCGCGCCGGCAATGGCTTCGGGCAACGGATGCACATAGGGCGCAACCACCGTGACGCTGAAGTACCAACCGCCCAGCAACGCCGCACCGGCAGCCGGCCAACGCAGCAGCGGGTGCCATTGGCGCGCCAGCAGGCTGACCAACACGGGCGTCACCAGGCAGGCGTTCATGGCGTGGCCACTGAACACCGCAATGTTCAACGCTTCCCAGCCATGGCCCCAGCCTTTGAATGCCAGTTTGCTGAACATCACCGCACCATAGGCGAGCACCACCACCGTCAGCCACAGCACCGCGACGCGTCGCGAGGCGCTGTAATTGAGCCAGGCGGCCACCAACAGCACGGCCGGAATCATCACGGTAATGCCCGCATAGGGCGCAATAGATAGAGCGAATTCCACGTTATCCCTCACAGACACACACAGCCACGGCCGGTCACTCGGCGGCGGCGATTATTCACGATTCAGAAGTAAGCAGATTGTTTTTATTAGAAGGGGGTGACGCTTCCCAGCGTGAAAAGCAAGTTCCACGCCGGGCATGGGTAAGACCGGACGGTTGGCGGTTAGTTGCGGCCAACCCCAATCAAAAGCTCGAGGCTGAAGCCTCTGCTACACGGACGGTGGGAGAGGCTTCAGGCTCGATTGCTGGAATCGCCGATTGCCGCCTATAACGCCAACGGCTGCGTACGCGTCAATTGCTCGAGGAGTTCCAAATCGGTGCTCATGCCCGAGGTTTCGCGAATGCGCGCCAGTATCTCGCGTTTGAGCTTAAGAAACTCAGCTGACAGTTTCATGTCTTGATTGCGCTCGGCCGGCAGCGGCACGTCATAGATGGTGTCGATGCGCCCAGGACGCGGCGCCATCAGCACCACGCGACCGCCCAGGTAAATGGCCTCTTCCACGTCATGGGTGACGAACAGAATGGTGCTCTTTTCCAGGCGATGAACATGGCGGATCAGGTCGTGCATCACTTCGCGGGTTTGCGCATCCAACGCGCCGAAGGGTTCGTCCATCAGCAGAATTTCCGGCTTGGGCATCAAGGCCCGAGCAATCGCCACACGTTGCTGCATGCCGCCGGAGAGCTGATTCGGGTACGCCTGGTGAAACGCCGACAGGCCCATCAAATTCAGCAGCGCATCGGCTCGGCCGCTGGCGCATTCAATGTCGCCGTCGCTTTTCACCGTGTCGGCCACCACCTTCAACTGCCGGCAAAACTTGATGTTCTGCATCACGTTCAGCCACGGGTACAGGCTGTAGTGCTGGAACACCATGGCGCGGTCGATGCCCGGCCCGTTCACGGCGCGACCGTCGAGCAGAATTTCGCCACGGCTGTGCTGCTCCAGCCCGCCAATGCTGCGCAGCAGAGTGGACTTGCCGCAGCCCGAGGCGCCGACAAAGGTGATGAATTCGTTGCGCTGAATATCCAGGTTGATGTCTTGCAGCGCCTGCACGTCGCGGTCGCGGGTTTTGAAGACTTTGCTGACCTGGCGGATTTTGATCTTAGCGTCGCTCATGGCTCACCTCTTCAACCAGGGAAAGGCCGCGCGGCCGAGCCAGCGAAACGCCTGGTCGGTGAGCAGGCCGATAACGCCGATCAGAATGATGCCGGCGAAAATCTTGTCGGTTTGCATATAGCGCTGGGCTTTGAGAATGGCGTAACCCAGGCCCGAATTCGCGGCCACCAGTTCGGCCACCACCAGGTACGTCCAGGCCCAACCGCAGGTGATGCGCAGCGTGTCGAGCAGCGCCGGGCGTGCCGAGGGCAGCACCACCAGTTTGACGATTTCGCTGCGGCTGGCGCCCATGGTTTGCGCCGCTTCGATTTGCGCCATCGGCACGCGGCGCACGTCTTCGGCGACCATCAGCACCATCTGGAAAAAGGTGCCGATAAAGATGATCAGCACCTTGGAGCTTTCATCGATGCCCACCCACAGCATCACCAACGGAATAAACGCCACGGCCGGCATATAGCGGATGAAGTCGGTCAGCGGTTCGAGAAACGCCTGCACCGGCCGGTAGGTGCCGATGTACAGCCCCAGCGGCAAGGCGAACAGCGCCGAGGCGAGAAAGCCGGTCATCACGCGGTACACGCTGATGCCGATGTCGGCGAGCAAGCCCTCGTCGCTCCACCAGCGCCCTACCCGCGCCAGCACCGCGTCTGGCCCTGGCATAAACATCGGGTTGGCCAGCCCAGCGGCGGTATAGGCCCACCAGATGAGCAACGGCAGCAGCAAACCTGCGGTGGCCAGGCCCCAGATCGCGGCGCGCGGCAATTCACCGCGAATCGCCCACCAGCGTTGGCGGGCCGGCCGGGTGGGCGCCTGAACCTCAGGCAAGGGTTGATGCGCGCTCATAGCACGGCCTCCTCGGCTAACGGAAAAACGGGGTGCTCGCGCAAGCGCCAGCCGCCAATCGGTGGTACATGGCCGAGCTGTTCCAGGGTTTGGGCGGCGCACAACTGCGTGCTGTCGTCCGGGCTGACGCTGGCAGGCAACAGCACATCGCCGACGCGCTCGGGAATGGTCGACAGGCTAATCAGCCACGGCGTTTCGCCCTGTTGATGCCAGCCAAACGACAACTCGCACTCAAGCAATCGCTCGGCGCTGCCGCCTTCGTCCAGCAGGGCTTGCAGTGACGGCGCCGGCCTCAAGGGCCTTGGCCGCCCGGCCACAAACAAAAAGCAGTCGCCGGCCAGTAACAGGCAGCCCTGGCGGTCATCTGCCGCCACCAGCCATACGCCCCAGTTGCGGCCGAGCGACTCGGGCAAGCGCTCCCACACTTCGTGGTAGCTGCCGTCGAGGCCGTCTTCGAATACGCAGTCGGCGTTTTGAAAGTCCATGTAGCCGATGTCTTCGCTGCCGCGCGGCGGTTGGAAGTCCACGGCGCGGTGCCATTGGCAGGTTTCCTTGTCGCCGGTCCGGGTCACTTCGGTAACGCCGGCAAAACCGCCCTGCGCCGTCAGCTCACGCACGCTGTAGGGCGTCGGCAGCGGAATGCGCAGGTCGGCAAACAGTCGCGCGGTTTGCAGCCAGTACACGCGGGTACTGGTGTCGTGCACGCCGTCGGTGGTGGTCAGCAGCGTGCGCTGCCACACGCCCAGATACCGCTCGGGCACCGGGCCACAGGTTAATGGCGAACCGCTCATGGCCGTGCCTCCAGTTCAGTGATCAATCGCACGCTGTCGCACACGCGGCCGAACAAACCGCCCTCCACATCCACCATCGCCAGCGCCGCCGCATGCAGTTCGGGATAGGCCGAGCCGCAGGCATCGCTGACCAGCGTGCAGGCGTAACCCAGGTCCACGGCGCTGCGCAGGGTCGAAGACACGCACACTTCGGTGGTCACGCCGGTAATCAGCAGTTCGCTGATGCCACGGTTGCGCAGCAGCAATTCCAGGTCGGTACTGGCAAAGGCGCTGTAGCCGGGCTTGTCGATGACCGGCTCGCCGGGCAGCGGTTGCAGCTCACCAATCAGGTCGTGGCCAAACTCGCCGCGCACCAGCAGCCGCCCCAGCGGCCCTGGCTGGCCAATCGGTGCGCCGGCCTGTTCAGCGCGGCGGCGTTTGGGTTCGGGTAAATCGCTGAGGTCCGGGCGATGGCCTTCGCGGGTGTGCACCACCAGCAGCCCTTGCGCACGGGCGCAGGCGAGCAGGCGCTGGATGGGTTCGATAGGCGCGCGCAGAAGGCTGATATCCAGCCCGGCCTGATCGGCGTAGCCGCCGGGCGCGCAAAAGTCGCGCTGCATGTCGATCACGATCAGCGCCTTGCTCACAAGCGGAACTCCTTGCGCACGGCCTGGGCGATGCCCTGGGTGATGTCGCCCGCCATGCGCGCGCCCTTCTCGGCCGTCGAGCCTTTGGCCGAAGACAGCACGCCCGAAGCCGGCACCCACTCGGTGCGGCTCGGGTACATGTCATACGGCGGGAAGTCGGCAGGCGGCTCGTCGGGAATCAGGTCGATGCGCACCAGGTTGGGCAGGTAATGCAGCATCAGCGAGGTTTCGATGACGGCCGCATGTTCCAGGGCAAAACCGGGGAAGCCGTTGGGAAATACCGCTGCCAGAGTTTGCTCGGTGCAGAAATCCCAATGCTCCAGGCGCATCACTTCCAGGGCCGTGTCTTTGCCCAGCTCGCGCATGGCCAGTTCGATGCCTTCGGTGACGAACCACTGGTTTTCGTAGTGGCCGTCGACCAGCACCAGCCGCTTCACGCCGTGACGGGCGAACTCGCGCACGGCGTCGCGCACCAGGGCAATAAGCGTTTGTCCGTCGAGGCTGGTGGTGCCGCAAAAATGATTCCCGCCGCCGCACTTGGGCTGCGACTTGTAGCCATACGACAACGCCGGCGCCACCAGCCCGCCAACCTTGGCGGCCACGTCTTCGCACAACGCGCTGGCCAGCAGTGCATCGGTGCCCAGCGGCAAGTGCGGGCCATGCTGCTCGGTGGCGCCGCAAGGCAGAAACACCACCGGCGACAGCTCGCGCACGCGGCGCTCGTATTCCACCCAGCTGAGTTGGTCCATGCGTACGGTTGCGTTGGGTTCGACGCTCATCGGCTTGCCTCACAGGAAATAAGAGAAGGTTCACGGGGCGGCCGGGCGGCGATCAGCGCGGCCACCAACACCAGGGCGCCGCCACACCATTCGCGCAGGCCCAATTCACGGTCGCCAAACCAGGCGGAACTGAGCACGGCGGCCACCAGTTCGATAACGGCCAACACCGCCGCGCGGCTGGCTTCCACATGGGTAAAACCGTATTGCGCGGCGCCCATGGCCAGCAGCCAGAACACGCCAAAGAGGGCGATCTTGGTCCAGGTGAAGGCGTCCATTGGCGGCACGCTGCTGCCTTCGGCCAGGCAGAACAGCCAAGCCAGCAGCGCGCTGCCGATAAAGGCCACCACGGCTTTGCTGGCCAAGGGAATCTGTTCGGCGTGGCGGGTGGCGAGGTTGTTAAGGGCAAAGGCCAGACCGGCACTGAGGGCCAGCCAGTCGCTGCTGCCGAAGGCACTGAAACTGTCGCGGCTGACGCCCAGCGTCAGGCCAATGCCGAGCATCGCCAGCACCAGCGCGCCAACCCGCAGCAGCGTCAGGCGCTCACCGAGCAACAGCCAGCCGCCGAGCATCGCCCACACCGGTGCCAGGTAGAACAGCAGCATGGCGCGCACCACTTCGCCCTCGGACAAGGCGCCGACCAGCCCAGCCGTGGCCCAGCCGCCAAACACGGCGATTGCCAGCAAGGCATAGCGCTGCGGCCACCAGGCGCGGCGCTGCCACAGCAGAATGGGCACCGCCACCGCGCAGAGCAAACCGTAAGTGGCCAACACCACCGGCATACCGCGCAGGCCCAGGCCGCTGAGGTGTTGCAGCGGCATCCAGCCTAGGCCCCAGATGGCGGCGGCGAGCAGCAAAATGCTTTCGGGTTTGAGCAGGAATCTGATCATCAGCCCATCCACGCGCCGCCATTGGCGCCGAGCATCTGGCCGTGGAAAAAACTGGCCTGTGGCGACACCAGAAACAGCACGGCGGCGGCAATCTCCTCGGGCCGGCCGAGGCGCCCGGCGGGAATGGCGACTTCCTTGGCGATCATTTCGGCGCTCATGTGTTCTGCGCTGACCATGGGCGTGTCCACCGGACCGGGCGCCACGCCATTGATGCGAATGGCCGGGGCGAATTCACGCGCCAGGGATTTGGTCAGGCCGATCACCCCGGCCTTGGCGGTGCAGTACGCGGCGTATTTCTCGCGCCCCAGATGACCGAGTTCCGAGGCGATATTGACGATGCAACCCGAGCCGCGCGGCTGCATATGCCCAAGCGCGTGATGACAGCAGCGATACACGGCGTTCAGGTCGACGCCAAGCACGTTCGCCCAGTCGTCCTCGGTGGTTTCCAAAAAGGGTTTTTCCAGAATGATGCCGGCGTTGTTGACCAGAATATCCAGCACGCCAGCGGCGAATATTTCCTCGAACATGGCCGCCACTTGCGGCGCCGACGACACATCGGCCTCCACCGCCCGCGCCCAGCCACCGGCCGAGGTGATGCGCGCCACCAAGCCAATGGCGGCGCGCTCCTGACCGAGGTGATTGATCCATACCTTGGCGCCCGCAGCGGCCAGGGCCAGCACGGTGGCGCGGCCGATGCCGGTGGCGGCGCCGGTAACCAGTGCCACCTGGCCTTTAAGCGGTAAGTCCGTCATCAGTGCATGACCTCGCCGTGGCTGACCGACAACGCCTGCCCGGTCAGAGGCAGCGCCAGAGCGCTGCCGAGAAACAGAAAAGTGCCCGCCAGGTCTGCCGGCGTGAGCAGTTCCGGCACTGCCTGGGCGGCGAGGATGAGCGCCAGTTCGTCGGCTTCACTGCGCCCACTACTGGCCGCCATCACCGCCAACGAGCGCATGGCCGCCTCGGTGCCGATCCAGCCGGGGCACACCGCGTTCACCCGAATGCGCCGGGGGCCAAGCTCCCACGCCAGCGAACGGGTCAGGCCGATGACCGCGTGCTTACTGGCCACGTAAGCGCTAAACCCTGGCACGCCCTTCAGGCCCCAGATCGAGGCCTGGTTAATGATGCTGGCGCCGGCTTTCAGTTGACCTTGCAGCGCGCGGGTCAGGCGCAGCATGGAGGCCACGTTGTTATCCAGCAGCGCTTGCCAGTGAGCGTCGGCAGCGGCGCCGGTATCGCTCAGCGGCGTGGCGTACTCGACGCCGGCATTGTTGATGAGCACATCCAGCGGCCGTTCGGCGCGGCTGGCGGCATAGGCGGCAACGGCCTCGCTGTCGGCCAAATCCAGCACATGGGCGCTCACGCGAGTGAGGCGCTGCAACTCGTCGGCCACCCTCGACAAGGCGTCGCCACTGCGGTCGAGCAATTCCAGGCGCGCGCCCTGCTCGGCAAACGCGCGGGCCAGGCCTTTGCCGATACCGCTTGCCGCGCCCGTGAGCACCACGGTTTTGCCAACGTAGTCGAGGCTCATGGTTTACACCGCCGTTAGAAACGACACGCCCACCGCGCCGTAAAAACCATCGGCGCGCCGTTGTTGCTCAGGCGCGGCCACTTCGCCGTAGTGGTCATCCAGCACGCGGCGCAAGCGGTGTTCATGGAAGCTTTTAAGCAGCAGGCGCATCGGCAGCACCTGGGCGTAATCGCTGCCATACAGCTCGCGGTGCAACGCCGGCAGGCGATACCACGGCGCCACCGGTTTTTCGTGGTGGGCGTTGTGGTACGAGAAATTCAGCAGCAACAGATTGAGCGCCGGCCAACGGGCCGAGACCACGTTGCTGTAGGTGTTGTGCTGCTCGTAAACGCGGTCGCGCACTTTGTCTTCGGGAATCGCGCCGCCGTCTTCGAGCACGGCGAAGGCGTCGTAGGTGTGCTGGTAGGCATCGGCAAAACGCAGCACGGTCAACATCAACATCCAGGCCACGGCGTAGAGCACCAGCGCCTTCACCGAGACCGCCGCCAGCAGCGCGAACAAGGCCGAGCGGATCGCCAGCGTCAGCAGCACTTTCTTGCGATTGGCGCGGTGTTTTTCGTCGGTGGTGATAAAGGGCAACACCACCACGTAGTAATGCATCACCAGTTCGATGGCCGGGATGTACATCCACTCCGCCGCCAGAATGATGCTGCGCAGCCAGGCCGGGCAGGCAGTCATAAACGCCTTGGTGTCGAAGGTGATGACGTCGGCGCGGTCGACGTGGTGGCGCATGTGTTTCTTGCGCAGGTACTGAAACCCCGCGTAGCAACTGCCACACAGCCAACTGCACACCTCGCCCGCCCATTCGTTGTGCTTGGGCTTGGCGAAAATGGTGCCATGGGCGAATTCGTGAATCAGGTAGGCGGCGATGATCATGCCGTGGCCGAGCAATAAGGTGCCGATCAGGTTCAGCCCCAGGTGGGCGGAAAACAGCAGGGCGAGGCCGCCGAAGTAGGCGGCGAATACATAGGCGAACGCCAGTGAATTGGGAATTTTCCCGTCGGCGTAGCGGAAAATCTGAGCAGACATGATGGCTCCTGTCTCATCGGCGTTGCGTGGGTGCGCAGGGGGTTGCGCACCGGCAACGTGACATCGATACCGGCTTACTTAGCCAGCGCCTCGACAAAGGACGCGTCAAACGTGGCGGCGAAATCCGGTACGGCGGGAATCTGGCCGTTGTCCTTGAGCAAGGTGCCGATCACCGCGCCGCTGCCAAAGAACGAGCTGGTGGCGTCGGACTTTTCGAAGTTCTTGCTCATCTCTACCAGCGGAATGTTGTACACGCCGCTCATCTGCTCGGTGGCTTCTTTGGCGCTGACGCCGAGCACCTTGCCGATGATTTCGGCGGACTCTTCCGGGTGGCTTTTGATATACGCCAGGCCATCGACATAGCCCTGCATCAGCGCGTTGATGGCGACTTTGCGTTTGGCGATGACTTTCTCGTCGAACACCAGCACGTCGGTGATCAGGCCTGGGGCGTCTTGGGAGGAATACACCACGTGAAACTTGTCGCCCGGCATGCCGAGAATCTGCGACACGTTTGGCTCGTAGGTCACGCCAACCGGCAAGCTGCCAGACGCCATGGCGCCGGGAATGCCCTCGGGGGTCATGTTCACCGGGCTGATGTCTTTCTCGGTCATGCCGTTGGACTTCAACGCATAGGCGAGCAAGAAGTCAGAGGGCGATAGCGGGTTGTAGCCGACTTTTTTGCCCTTGAAGTCCTTCACCGAAGCGATGGATTTGTCGGCCACGATGGCATCGCCACCGTTGGAGAAGTCGATGGGCATGACCACTCGGTGCTTCAGGCCCTTGGCCACGCCGCCGACGACCTGGTCGTAGGTCAACATGCCGCCATCGAGCGCGCCGCCAACCATGGCGGTGGGAATCAGGGCCGGGTCGTTGAAAAATTGCAGCTCGACCTTGAGGCCGTGGGGTTTGTAGAGGTCGAGCTTGTCGGCCACATAAAACGGTGCGTAACCGGCCCAGACGACGGTGCCGATTTTCAGTTTTTCAACGGCGTGAGAAGTGACCGGCAACAGGCTGGCGGCAGCGGCCAGGCAAGCCCCGAGCAGGCTTTTGCGCAACAGAGGAAGCTTGAAGCGAGACAACGGCGTGGTCATGGCAACACTCCTACACGTTAGGGAAACAGGCACGGGATGACATCACGTCTCCCGGGCTTTTCTCCCGCCGTGTAGCCCTCTTCCTTAGGGCCGGAAAACTCTCGGACCAGCGCCCACTTCTGTGGACCGGAACCCTAGTTCGCCTCTGGTTACAGCTCCTGTGTGCCAAGCGTCATGAGCAGCGTTGTGACGGCGGTGCCGACGCGAATAACTCATCCCGTTCGGGTAGGGATGTAGCAAGGTCGGTGCCAGGGTTTTGCTGCGGGGGAAAACCTGCGGGTTTTCAAGGGGTTGTTGGGGAGGCGTATAGGCGTATGGCCGACGCTGCTTGGAGATGGCGCACCAGGTGCTGGCAAGGGCGCATGGTTTCAGTGCGTGTTACGCGGTGACGAACGTATTCATTACCGCGTGCGCTGAACGTTTTGTTTCGCGCCTTACGCGCGAGTTTCTTTTGTCAGTCGCCACAAAAGAAACCAAAAAGTCTTGCCCCTACCTTGGGTCTACGCTGCGCTCCGACTTCCCTCCTTCCGTCGCCGCTCCGGGGGCCGTCACAACGGGCCATCCATGGCCCGATGTTCCTTTCGCGGCTCCCGGCCGCTCAACCCCCTACACGTCGACTCCACTCGGCCTGCGATGAATGGGGCGGGTAGATCAAAAGCCAGATCAACATCTGGATCACGAGCCAGATCAATCACGCCGGCAACGGCGCCACGCCCTGAACCTGGTTGCGCCCGCCCTGCTTGGCGGCGTACAGCGCCCGATCCGCTGCGCTCAGCAGCGCCTGCACATCCAGTGCCCGCTCCGGTGCGTTGCACGCCACGCCAATACTGACGGTGAGTTGCACGGGCTCTACGCCGCTGTCGAGGGTTATGCCCGCTACGGCCTGGCGAACTTGTTCGGCCAGTTCAAACGCGTCTTTGGGGTTGCTGTCGCGCAGCAACACCACGAATTCCTCGCCGCCATAACGCGCGGCCAAATCCGCGCTGCGCCGTGTGGCTTGTTTGAGCACCTGCGCCACGGCGCTGATGCAGGTGTCGCCGAACGGGTGGCCGTAGGTGTCGTTGATGCGTTTGAAGTGGTCGATGTCGATCATCAGCACCGCCAACGCCGGGTCGTTCAGGTGCGCCAGTTGCTGGTCGCAGTAGCGGCGGTTGGCCAGTTGCGTGAGGGCGTCGGTGTGGCTGATGCGGGTCAGTTCGGTGTTGGCTTGTTCGAGGTCGAGCTTGGTGCGTTGCAGCGCGGCGGTGCGTTCTTGCACGCGCAGTTCGAGTTCTTCGTTGGTGCGCCGCTGCACGTCGAGCATTTGCTGTTGGGTGCTCAAGGCCTGTTCGCGGGCTTCGAGCAGGCTGTGTTGGGCTTTCACCCGCGCGGCCCGCTCGCGGTTGAGGCGGTCGGCCAGGGCGACGGAGAGCAGAATGAATTCGACGAAAAAGCCCAGCGTTTGCATGCGCAGGGTCACTTGGTTAATCGGCAGCAGGCCTTCCAGCGCCGCCACATGCACGAAGGTGCAGACGATCAAAAACGTCCAGGCCAGGATAAACATCGGTGCCGAGCCGTTGCCCCGTCGCCAGGCGAATACCGCCACCACCAAGGCCAAAATGCACGAGGCCAGGGCGACCTGGTTGACGCCGATCCAGTAGACCCAATCCGGCTCGACCACCACCAGCACCAGGGCCGCCAGCCAATAGAAGGCCAGCAGGTTGTTGGTCCACAGCGGCCAGCCGCCGTAGCGCGGCAGACGCAGGAAGGCGCGTACGAACATGGCGGCGGCAAAGAAGCTCCAGATCGCCGACAGCGCGTAAATCTGCCGCGCCGGTTCGCCCAGGTCGGGCCACACGTAGAGCGGGCCGACACCGCTGATGCTCAGCTCGTAGATGATCACGCCCAGCAGGTACAAGGTGTACCAGATGTAGCTGCGGTGTTTGGTGAACAGGTACAGCGCGGCGTTGTAGAGCAGGATGGCGAGCATGGCGCCGAAGAACATGCCGAGCAGCATGCGCAGGCTTTTTTCCTGGGCCTGAAATTGCGTTTCGCTGAACAGTTGCATGGGCACCAGCACGTTTTCTTTGCTGCTGATGCGCATGTAGACCCAGGCTTCCTCGGCCTTTTCCAGCTTCAGGGGAAACACCAGTTGTCGCTCGGCCATCGGCCAATTGCTAAAGGGAATGTGGTCGCCAGCAGACTGCACATTTCCCCAGCTGCGGCTTTCGGGGTAGTACAGCCGCACATCGGCGCGGTCGAGAATCGGCCATTCCACCACTAGCAGCCAGTTGTTTATGGCGGCGAGGTTGAGCAGGTGCATGCGCACCCACACCGGTTGTTCCTGATGGCCGAGGTTCAGCGATTCGGCGTTCACGGCTTGCCAGCCGCGCGAGCGCTGGGCGTCGACGAATTGCAGCGGTTGCTGGGGAATCAGGTATTCAAGCTGTGGGCCGAGGCGCACGGGCTCGCTGTCGTCTTGCAATTGCACCAGTGCGGCATGGCAGCTGAACGCCGCCAGCCAGCAGATCAACAGGCTTATGACTTGTACACGTACCCGCATTGCTCACCCTTTGCCTCGGTGTCGGTCCATGGCAAAAACCGACGTTCTGCCCACAGGCTAGCAGGCCGGCTCACTCACCGCCCACGGCAAAGTTGGGCAAGGTATCGACCGGCTGCACGAAGTCGAAGGGAATCGACTCCAGCGCCAGGCCCATGTTGCGCTGAATCACGAAGTGCAAGTGCGGGCCGCTGCTGTTGCCGGTATTGCCCGAGCGCGCCAGCGGCGTGCCGAGGGCAATGCGCTGGCCTTCGTTGACCACCACCGAGCCGCGCATCAGGTGCAGGTACACGCCCATGGTGCCGTCATCGTGCAGCACCCGCACAAAGTTGCCCGACGGGTTGTTACCCCGCCCGCTCTGGTTGTTTTCCACTTTCACCACCGTACCGGCACGGGCCGAGACGATAGGCGTGCCTTCGGGCATGGCGATGTCGATGGCAAAGCGCCCTTTGGGCGTGAAGTGGCTGTATTTGCCGTTGGCGCCCTGACTCTGCCGGAACGGACCGCCGACCCACGGCAGCGGGTAGTCATAGGCAATCGGCAGCAAGCGCGGGTCGCCCAGCGCCGTGCGCAATTTAGGTTTGTAGCGCATGGCTTGGCTGGGGTCGCGCGGGGCCAGGGTGAGCAGGCGAATTTTGCTGCGCGGCGGTAATACCCAATGAATGGGTTTATCCGGCATGCCGGAGACGTTCACGGCGTTGTTCACGCTCAGTTCGATTTCTACCGGCGCATAAAGGTCGTTGCGCACCAAGAGGGTTTCGCCGGCGTCGTGTTTTTTGGTTTCCAGTTTCACCTGGGTGTCGAGGCGCTCAACCATGCGGTCGCGAAACACGAACACCTGCGCGCCGGGCGCGGCTTTGTCGGTGTAGGTCACCACGCCATTGGCGTCGGTGTATTTGTAGATGGTCAATGCCGCTGCCGGGTTGGCAGCCGCGAGCGTCAGACCACAGAGAAGGATAATGCGCCCTAGCATAACGGCATCGTTCTAATGGGTACTTGGACGGGGAAGATTAGCAGCGCCGCGCGGGGCCCGCGAGACACCAGCCGTCGCGATGTGAACCGCCTCGCGCCATCGGTCGGCCGACGCGGTTAGGCGCCCGGACTGAAATGCTTCTGCGCCGAACCACGGGCGATCAGGCGCGAAAGGTAATCGAGCTTTTGCGGGTCGCGGTCAACGAAGCGGAAGATCAGTTGCAGCCACTCGCTGTCGGGTTTGGGTTCGAAGGCGGCGACCGAATGCAGATAGCCGTTGAGGCGCGCCACTTCGCCACCGTCGCCCTGCTCCAGGTCAAGCACGGCGCTTTCCAGCACTTGCGGCAAGGTGTCCAGGCGCTTAACCAGCAGCGAGGCCTCTTTCAGGCTCAGCGCTTTGATCACGCACGCCAGGCTGCCACTGGGCAGGCGCAGTTGCCCTTGGCCGCGACCGGATGGTGCGGCAGCGGCCGGCGCCGGTTTGGCGGCGCCGCCCAGTAGCGCGGCGGCCGAACCGGTGGCGGCCGGCGCAGCAGGTTTGGGTTTGACCACTTCGGCCTTGCCGCCGGTGAGTGCGGACAGCGAGTCATTGCCAAATGGCGAGGCGGCGGTTTTCGGGGCGCCGCCCATCAGGGCTTCCAACTTGCCGGCTTTGTGCAGCGCTTTTTTGACTTTGGTGACCAGTTGCTCGTTGGTGAAAGGCTTGCCGATAAAGTCAGACACGCCGGCCTGGATGGCCTGGACCACGTTCTCTTTATCGCCACGGCTGGTGACCATGATGAACGGGGTGGTTTTCATCTCGGGTTGTTCGCGGCACCAGCTGAGCAATTCCAGGCCGGAGAGTTCGGGCATTTCCCAGTCGCACAGGATCAGGTCGAACGCCTGTCGCCCAAGAATCTGCTGGGCTTTGCGACCGTTAACCGCGTCCTCGATCTGGATGCCGGGGAACGCATTGCGCAGCCCTTTCTTCACCAGATCACGAATAAACGGCGCGTCATCCACCACCAGCACGCTGATTTTGCTCATCGACCACCCCTTCAGTAATGGCATAAGCATAGCCTCGCCACGCGGCGAATAGGCAAATCGCCTTACGGAACCCGACGGTAGTGCACAAAAACGACAACGCCCGGGCTGGGCCGGGCGTTTAAGGGCTCTTTGTAGCCATACCTCGAGATTGACTGGGCTAGAGGCTGGCTAGGCGAGATTGTGCGGGAAAGCGCAGCGTACTTAAGTACGTGAGCATTTACCGCGCACTCTCAACAACGCCAGACCGACGACCAGCCGATCGTCACGACTTATCCGCAATTCCCTTAACTTCTTCTTCCATTCTTGCCAGACCCAGGTGTTTCACGTCGGTGCCGCGCACGAGGTAGATCACCAACTCGGCGATGTTGCGGGCGTGGTCGCCGATGCGTTCCAGCGAGCGCAGTACCCAGATGATGCTCAACACGCGCGTGATGGAGCGCGGGTCTTCCATCATGTAAGTGACCAATTCGCGCAGGGCGGTTTTGTATTCGCGGTCGATGGTTTTGTCGTACTTGGCCACCGACAACGCCAGGTCGGCGTCGAAGCGGGCGAAGGCGTCCAGCGACTCCTGAACCATTTTGCGAACCTGGTCGCCGATGTGGCGCACTTCCACGTAGCCGCGTGGCGACTCGCCGCTTTCGCACAGTTCGATGGCGCGCTTGGCGATCTTGGTCGCTTCGTCGCCGATGCGCTCCAGGTCGATCACCGATTTGGAGATGCTGATGATCAGACGCAGGTCGGACGCGGCAGGCTGACGACGGGCCAGAATGCGGATGCACTCTTCGTCGATGTTGCGCTCCATCTGGTTGATCTGGTCGTCGATCTCGCGCACTTGCTGAGCCAGACCGGAGTCGGCGTCGATCAGCGCGGTCACCGCGTCGTTTACTTGTTTTTCCACCAGGCCGCCCATGGCCAGCAGGTGGCTGCGCACGTCTTCCAGCTCAGCGTTGAACTGGGCGGAAATATGGTGGGTGAGGCTGTCTTTGTTGATCATGAGCATGTCCTGAACCGGGATTTGACTCCCCTCTCCCGTCCTCGGGAGAGGGGCCGGGGGAGAGGGTTGGCAGACAACGCAAAAGCCCCTCTCCCTAACCCTCTCCCGCAGGCGGAAGAGGGGACTGACCGAAACTAGCCGTAGCGACCGGTGATGTAGTCTTCGGTCTGCTTTTTAGCCGGGTTGGTAAACAACGTGTCCGTGTCGCCAAACTCGATCAGCTTGCCCATGTACATAAACGCCGTGTAGTCAGACACCCGCGCGGCCTGTTGCATGTTGTGGGTCACGATGACGATGGTGAATTTCGATTTCAGCTCGTAGATCAGCTCTTCCACTTTCAGGGTGGAGATCGGGTCCAGGGCCGAGCACGGTTCGTCGAGCAGCAGCACTTCAGGCTGCACGGCGATGGTGCGGGCGATGACCAGACGCTGTTGCTGACCGCCGGACATACCCAGCGCCGACTCGTGCAGACGGTCTTTCACTTCGTCCCACAGGGCCGCGCCACGCAGCGAGGCTTCGACGGCTTCGTCAAGGACGCGCTTCTGGTTGATGCCTTGAATGCGCAGGCCGTAGGCCACGTTCTCGTAAATGCTTTTGGGGAACGGGTTGGGCTTCTGGAACACCATGCCGACGCGGCGACGCAGCTCGGCCACGTCTTCGCCTTTGCGGTAGATGTTGTTGCCGTCGAGGTTGATTTCACCCTCAACGCGGCAGCCGTCTACCAGGTCGTTCATGCGGTTGAAGCAGCGCAGCAGGGTCGACTTGCCGCAGCCCGACGGGCCGATAAAGGCGGTCACGCGCTGCTTGGGGATGTTCATTTTGACGTCGTAAAGCGCCTGCTTATCGCCGTAGAACAGGCTCAAGCCTGGCACTTCCAGGGTCACGGCTTCTTCAGCCAGGGTCAGGTTCTGCTTTTCACGGCCAAGGGCAGAGATGTTGATGCCGTGTGGCTGGGCTTCGTGCTGCATGGAGAAACCTCGATGCGTTGTGTGCGTTTGGCTGACCGGTCATTTGGCCAACAGTAATTACAAAATTCTTTTCTGCGTCTTCCCGCGTTCGCGGATGACGTTAGTGATCCAGCGCCTTGTACTTCTCGCGCAGGTGATTACGAATGGCCACCGCCGACAGGTTCAACCCGGCGATTACCATCACCAGCAGCAGCGCGGTGGCGTAGACCAATGGGCGGGCCGCTTCGACGTTGGGGCTCTGGAAGCCGACGTCGTAGATGTGGAAGCCCAGGTGCATGATTTTCTGGTCCAGGTGCAGGTACGGGTAGTTGCCGTCCACTGGCAGCGACGGCGCCAGCTTCACCACACCCACCAGCATCAGCGGTGCCACTTCGCCAGCAGCGCGGGCCACGGCGAGGATCATGCCGGTCATCATCGCCGGGCTGGCCATTGGCAGTACGACTTTCCACAGCGTTTCCGCCTTGGTCGCGCCGAGGGCCAACGAGCCTTCGCGCACGGCACGTGGAATACGCGCCAGGCCTTCTTCAGTGGCCACGATCACCACCGGCACGGCGAGAATCGCCAGGGTCAGCGAGGCCCACATCAGGCCCGGCGTACCAAAGGTAGGCGCAGGCAGCGCTTCGGCGAAGAACAGGCGGTCGATGGAACCGCCCAGCACGTAGACGAAGAAGCCCAGACCGAACACGCCGTAAACGATGGCCGGAACGCCGGCCAGGTTGTTGACCGCGATGCGAATGATGCGGGTCAGCGGGCCTTGCTTGGCGTATTCGCGCAGGTAAACCGCCGCCAGCACACCAAACGGCGTGACGATCATGGCCATGATCAGGGTCATCATCACGGTGCCGAAAATGGCCGGGAAGATGCCGCCTTCGGTGTTCGCTTCACGCGGGTCGTCCGACAGGAATTCCCACAGGTTGGCGAAGTACATGCGCAGCTTGGTGAACACGCCCATGCCGTTTGGCTGGTAGGCGTGCACGATCTTGCCGAGGCTGATTTCAATTTCTTTGCCGTCGGCTTCACGCACCACGATGCTGTCGCGGTCGACCGCCTGGTGCAGCTCCAGCAATTGGCCTTCCAGGCCTTTGTACTTGGCGTCCAGCTCTGCGCGCTCGGCTTCGATGTCGGCCTGGGCTTCTGGCGTCAGGGCTTTGTCGAGTTCGAGCTTGCGGGTTTTCAGACGCAGGCGTTCGAGGTCATGGTTGATCGCGCCGATGTCTTTCTTTTCCAGCTTGCTCAGTTGCTCGGCCAGGCCTTCGACCCGAACGATGCGCTCTTGCAGGGTCGGCCAGCCGGCTTCGCCTTCGGCGATCACCTTGCCGCTTTCCTTGACGCTAACCAGCGTGCCGTAGAAGTTGCCCCACTCGCGGCGCACCAGCGTCATCAGTTCAACCGGCTTCTTCTGGTCGACCAGCCAATCGCCGACCAGCCAGGTGAAGTCGCTGCCGTAGATGTCACGGTTACCCACTTTCAGCAGTTCGCGGGTCATGAACTCCGGGCCGTTTTCCGGCACCGGCAGGCCGGCACCTTTCAAGCGCGCCAGCGGCACTTCTTCGGCCTGCACCACTTCGCCGATCACGGTGTGGCTGGCTTGGCCGGGAATGGAGTAGGTGGCTTGCAGCAGGTCGGCAGGCCAGAAGTGCCCCAGACCGCGGAAGGCAATAACCAGCAGCAGGCCGATGGTCATGATGACGGCGATAGACACCGCGCCGCCGCTCATCCAGATGCCTGGCGAACCGCTTTTGAACCAAGCGTTGAGAGAATTCTTCTTCACGGCATTCATCCTTTAGAGCGCTGCGTATTTCTTGCGCAGACGCTGACGAATCAGTTCGGCCAAGGTGTTCATGATGAAGGTGAACAGCAGCAGTACCAGTGCCGAGAGGAACAGCACGCGGTAGTGGCTGCCGCCGACTTCCGATTCCGGCATTTCCACCGCCACGTTGGCGGCCAGGGTGCGCAGGCCTTCGAACAGGTTCATTTCCATGACCGGCGTGTTGCCGGTGGCCATCAGCACGATCATGGTTTCGCCGACCGCGCGGCCCATGCCGATCATCAGCGCCGAGAAAATGCCCGGGCTGGCGGTGAGAATCACCACGCGGGTCATGGTCTGCCAAGTGGTTGCACCCAGTGCCAGCGAGCCCAGGGTCAGGCTGCGCGGCACGCTGAACACGGCGTCTTCGGCAATCGAGAAAATGTTCGGGATCACCGCAAAACCCATGGCCAGGCCGACGATCAAGGCGTTGCGCTGGTCGTAGGTGATGCCCAGGTCATGGGAGATCCACAGGCGCATGTCGCCGCCGAAGAACCAGTTTTCCATGTACGGGCTCATGCCCAAGGCCAGGGTGCCGACGATCAGGATCACCGGGATCAGCGTCAGCGATTCCCAGCCTTCCGGAACGCGCAGGCGGATGGACTCCGGCAGGCGGCTCCAGCCCCAGCCGGCGAGCAAGATGCCCAACGGCGTCAGCACCAGCAGGCTGAAAATGCCCGGCAGGTGGCCTTCTACATACGGCGCCAGGAACAGGCCGGCGAAGAAGCCGAGAATAACGGTGGGCAGTGCTTCCATCAGTTCGATCACCGGCTTCACTTTGCGGCGCATGCGCGGCGCCATGAAGTAGGCGGTGTAGATGGCGGCGGCGACGGCCAGCGGCGCGGCCAGCAGCATGGCGTAGAACGCGGCTTTCAGCGTACCGAAGGTCAGCGGTGCCAGGCTCAGCTTGGGCTCGAACTCGGTGTTGGCGGCAGTCGACTGCCAGATGTACTTAGGTTCGTCGTAGCTTTCGTACCAGACCTTGCCCCACAGCGCGCTGAACGACACTTCCGGGTGCGGGTTCTTCAGGGTCAGCGGATGCAACTCGGTGCCGGCTTCAACCAGCAGACGGTTGGCCCGTGGCGACATGGCGAGGGCGCCTTTGCCCTCGACAATTTTTTCCACCAGCAGCGTGCGTTCGGCGGTGCTGTGGTAAACGCCCAGCTCACCGGCGGCATCCAGGGCAACGAAGCCTTTGCGACGCTCTTCCGGGTTGATCTGCAGAATCGCCGAATCGCCTTGCTGGAAGTCGCGAATGTGCTTGAAGCGCGAGGAACCGTCCGGGTCGCGGGCCATGAACCACTGGCTGATGCCACCTTTGGAGTTACCCACCATCAGCGAAATACCACCGAGCAACTGGGCGCTGGCAGTGACTTCGGTGTCGGCGTCTTCCAGCAGTTTGTAGCGGCCGTTGAGGCTGCGCTCACGCAGGTTGAACACGTCGGCTTGAGCGCGACCGTTCAACACGTACAGCCACTGCTGGCGCGGATCGATGTACAGCGCTTTGATGGGGTCGGCGATCTGCGGCAGGGCGATGCGGTCCTGCGTCAGCGTAACTTCGCCGGTCATCATGTTTTCTTCGCTGGTCAGCGACAGCATCAGCAACTCGCTGCCGCTGGAGGCGCCGAGCAACATGGTTTCGTCGTTGGCGTTGATGCTTACGTGTTCCAGCGGGCGGCCCTGCGGGTCGATGGCCAGCGGCGCTTCGCCGTAGGGGTAATCGAGCTGCGGGGTGATGGTTTTGTGGTTGTCCGGGTAGGTGACAACGTAGGTGTGCTTGAACACCAGCGCCTGGCCGTTGGACAAGCCCAGCACCACCAGATTGTTACCGGCTTGCGCCTGGCCGATGGACGCCACGGTGGCGCCGGCCGGCAAGGTCAGGGGGAAGCGTTTGATTTCGTCGCCGGTTTTGGTGGTGAAGAAAATCACCTCGCCCTTATCGGAAACGCGCATGGCCACCTGGTTCTGCTCTTCAATGGCGAGCAGCAGCGGTTTGCCAGCGTCTTGTTGAAGCCATGCAGGCGTCTGCACCTTCTTCTCGGTCAGCTCGGCGCCCTGAAACAGGGGGAACACCACGTAGCCCAGATAGAAGAAGATCAGCGTGATCGCGCCGAGCACGGAAAGGCCGCCGATCATTACGTACCAGCGGGCCAAATGGTCTTTAAGCGCACGCATACGGCGCTTGCGTTGCAGCTCGGGCGTATTGAAATCAATGCGTCCGGAGGAAGAATTCGCAGTCATGGGGGAATTTGCCAGATCGTTCATGCGCACACCCTAGCGGCTCTGTATGACAGAAACATGACAAAGCAGTGACGCAAAAAACCCACTGAGCAATAACACCAAGTGCAATTGACAGCGGGCTTGCGAAATACGCCGTTCGGGATCACCAAACGGCGCTTATGTGTTCAACGGAGCGGCGGTTAACCGCTCCTGCTGGTCTTAGAGACCCAGGTCTTTCAACGCCTTCTCGGCAACTTTCGCAGGCAGCGGGATATAGCCGTCTTTCACGACCACTTGCTGACCGGATTGCGACAACACCATCTTCACGAATTCAGCTTCCAGCGGAGCCAGAGGCTTGTTCGGCGCCTTGTTCACGTACACGAACAGGAAGCGCGACAGCGGGTAGGAACCGTTCAGGGCGTTTTGCTCGTTGTCTTCTACGAACTCGCCGCCTTCTTTCTTAGCCAAAGGCACGGTGCGAACGCTGGCAGTTTTGTAACCGATGCCCGAGTAGCCGATACCGTTCAGCGAGGAGCTGATGGACTGAACCACCGAAGCCGAACCCGGCTGCTCGTTCACGTTGGCTTTGTAGTCGCCTTTGCACAGGGCTTCTTCTTTGAAGTAGCCGTAGGTGCCCGATACCGAGTTACGACCGAACAGTTGTACTGGCTTGTTGGCCAGGTCGCCGGTGATGCCCAGGTCGCCCCAGGTTTTGATGTCTTTCGGGCCACCGCACAGGCGGGTTGCCGAGAAGATCGCATCAACCTGAGCCATGGTCAGGCCTTTGATCGGGTTGTCTTTGTGTACGAATACAGCCAGGGCGTCGACGGCTACCGGAACGGCAGTCGGCTTGTAGCCGTATTTGGATTCGAAGGCTTGCAGCTCAACGTCTTTCATTTTGCGCGACATTGGGCCCAGGTTAGCGGTGCCTTCGGTCAGAGCGGGTGGCGCGGTGGAGGAACCGGCGGCCTGAATCTGGATGTTGACGTTCGGGTACAGGCGTTTGTATTCCTCAGCCCACAGGGTCATGAGGTTGGCGAGGGTGTCGGAACCAACGCTGGACAGGTTGCCGGATACGCCGGTGGTCTTGTTGTAGGCCGGGATCGACGGGTCAACAGCGGCAACCGCGCTTGCGGTGGCGACGCCAGCGGCGACAAAAGTCAGGGCCGCCATCAAACGCTTAAGTTTCATGCCTTGCTCCTAGCAGGATAGGGTTGTGATGGAACGGGCCCAAGTATCTGTAGGCCGTGTGAAGACTCTATGACTTGAATGTGACAATTAGATGAAAGGCCAGCATGGAAGCTGCTGCGCTCGGCCATGCGGCGTTGAAGTGCGGGTCGCGATGCTCATTGGCTTGAGCCAACTGCGCTCGCTCGTCCGCCCTTCGCCTTGCCTGGCCTTCGCTCGCGACGCTCCACCACCTATAAATAGATGCGCATCCCGTCACTCCCGCGAAGGCGGGGGTCCAGAATCTCGAAGCTGCCGTATAACTAAAAGCCGCCAACAAAGCCGCAGCGCAGGTTTTCAAAACAGTGTGAACGTTGTGCTGTCACTTATTGAGCCACTAGCAACGACCCGGAGACCGCCCCATGCATTTCGCTCGTTTACTGCCGCTATCCCTACTGACCGTCGCGTGCGTGAGCTGCGCGGAAACGCCAACCGCCGATGCGCTAAAGGGCTACGGGCCGAAGCCGACCCTGCCGGAACCCGAGTCGGGCCTGCTGCCGACGGTGAACATTGCCAACGCGGTCGGCTGGCCCGTCGGCGGCACACCGGAGGCGGCGCCGGGCACCAAGGTCAATCTGTTTGCCGAAGGGCTGGACCATCCGCGCTGGCTGCACGTGTTGCCCAACGGCGACGTGCTGGTGGCCGAGAGCAACGCGCCGAAGCCCGAAGATGAAGGCGATTTCAAAATCAAGGAATGGGTGGCCAAGAAGATCATGGCCAAGGCCGGTGCCGGCGTGCCGAGTGCCGACCGCATCACCTTGCTGCGCGACGCCGACCACGACGGCATCGCCGAAGTGCGCACCACCTTTTTGAAAAACCTGCACTCGCCCTTCGGCATGGCCCTGGTTGGCAACGACTTGTATATCGCCAACGCCGACGCCGTGGTGCGTGTGCCGTACGTGACGGGTCAGACCGAAATTAGCGCCGAGCCGACCAAAATCACCGCGCTGCCGGCCGGCCTGAACCATCACTGGACGAAAAACCTGATCGCCAGCCAGGACGGTAAAAAGCTGTACGTCACTGTCGGCTCCAACAGCAACGTCGGCGAAAACGGCCTGGATATAGAAGAAGGCCGCGCCGCCATCTGGGAGCTGGACCCCAGCAGCGGCGACAAACGCCTGTTCGCCACCGGTCTGCGCAACCCCAACGGCCTGGCCTGGGAACCCACCACCGGTGCGCTGTGGGTGGCGGTGAATGAGCGCGACGAAATCGGCAATGACCTGGTGCCGGACTACATCACCTCGGTGAAGGAAGACGGTTTTTATGGCTGGCCCTACAGCTACTACGGCCAGCACGTCGACGAACGCGTAGAGCCGCAGCAGCCGGACCTGGTCGCCAAAGCCTTGGTGCCCGATTACGCGCTGGGCTCGCACACCGCGTCGCTGGGCATCACCTTTGGCGACAAAAGCGCACTGCCGGACTACAAGGAAGGGCTGCTGGTGGCGCAACACGGCTCATGGAACCGCGAGCCGCGCGCGGGCTACAAGGTGATCTTCGTGCCGTTCAGCGGCGGCAAACCCAACGGCATGCCGCAAGACGTGCTCACCGGTTTCCTCAACCCTGAAGGCGAAGCGCAAGGCCGGCCGGTGGATGTCGCCATCGACAGCCAGGGCGCCCTGCTGGTGACGGACGACGTCGGCAACAAAGTGTGGCGGGTCAGCGCTTCGAAATAAGCAGGTACAGCCCCACGCAAAACCCCAGGCCGCATAACGCGGCCACGTAATAGGCCGGCCCGAGGGGGTCGGTCTTGAGCAGCAGGGTGACGAGCATCGGTGTCAGCCCGCCGAAAATGGCGTAGGCCAGGTTGTAGGAAAACGACAACCCGGAAAAACGCACCACCGGCGGGAAGGCATTGACCATCACAAACGGCACCGCGCCGATGGTGCCCACGAACAGGCCTGTTAGCGCGTAGAGCGGGAACAGCCATTCGGGATGAGCGCTGACCTGCGTGTAGAACGTCCACGAACTGGCCAACAGCAGCAAGCTGCCGACGATAAACACACGGCCCGCGCCGAAGCGATCGGCCAAGGCACCAGCCGCTACGCATCCAATACTCAAAAACACGATGGCCAGGCTATTGGCCTGCAGCGCCGTGGCCGCGTTGAAGTGGTAGAGGGTTTGCAACAGCGTGGGCGTCATCAGGATGACCACGATAATGCCGGCCGACAGCACCCAGGTGAGCAGCATCGACAGCAGAATCGCGCCCCGGTGATCGCGCACCACGGCCTTGAGCGGCACCTCTTCGGCCAAGGCTTTGCGTTGCTGCAGCTCGGCGAACACCGGCGTTTCGTGCAGCCAGCGGCGCAGGTACACCGAGAACAACCCAAACACGCCGCCAAGCAGGAACGGCCCGCGCCAGCCGTAGGCCAGCAGTTCTTCGGGCGTGAAAATGCTGTTGAACAAGGTGGCCACCAGCGAGCCCAGCAGAATGCCGGCGGTCAGCCCCGAGGTCAGCGTGCCGCAGGCATAACCGATGTGCCGTGGCGGCACGTGCTCGGCGACAAACACCCAGGCGCCGGGCACTTCACCGCCAATGGCGGCCCCCTGAATCACCCGCAGCACCAGCAAGGCGATGGGCGCCCAGATACCGATCTGCGCGTAAGTGGGCAGCAAGCCCATCAGCAAGGTGGGCACGGCCATCATGAAAATGCTCAGGGTGAACATTTTCTTGCGCCCGAGCAGATCGCCGAAGTGCGCCATGACGATGCCGCCCAGCGGGCGGGCCAGATAGCCGGCGGCGAAGATGCCGAAGGTTTGCATCTGCCGCAGCCATTCGGGCATTTCGGCCGGGAAGAACAGCTTGCCGACCACGGCCGCGAAGAACACGAAAATGATGAAGTCGTAAAACTCCAGCGCACCGCCCAAGGCAGACAGCGAGAGGGTTTTGTAATCGCTGCGAGTCAGCGGTCGGGTCGGGACAGGAGCGGGCGATGCGGCGGTGGACATAAAAGAGGGCTTCTCAATCGGCTGAAAGCGCAGCCACAGCGGGCGCGAAGCCCCGCGCGGCAGGGCGGCACGATAGCAAATTGCGACAGTTCGACACAGCAATGTAATCATCTCGGTCAATTCTGGAACCCGGCAGTCGTGCTAGGACAAAACCCCCGATATACTGCGGCCTGTCCGCGTCTGGCCCCAGCTAGAGCGGCCGGGTCTCCTGCGAACCCAACTTGCGGCCTGTTAGCCGAGTGAGCAGTCAAGCCCGAGACTGACCACAACCAATAAGAGTGACGGGTAAGAGGCACCCTAGGCATGATCGAACTCGAACAAGAAGACCCAACGCCGCAAGGCGATCTGGCGCTGCAAATTACCGCCCTCCCCCGCGAAACCAATGGCTTCGGCGACATTTACGGCGGCTGGCTGGTCTCGCAGATGGACCTCGCCGGCACGGCCATGGCGAGCAAAGTCGCTGGCGGCCGGGTATCGACTGTCGCCATCGACCGCATGGCGTTTCTGGTGCCGGTGGCCGTAGGCGCGCAGCTTTCCTTCTACAGCCAAACCCTGGAAATCGGCCGCAGCTCGATTCAGATGCTGGTCGAGGTGTGGAGCGATGACCCGCTCTCCAGCGAATGGCGCAAGGTCACCGAGGCGGTGTTTGTGTTCGTGGCTATCGATGGCAGCGGACGTACGCGGCCCGTGCCACGGCGTTAAGCATTGCTGCATTGAACTCCCCTCGCCCACTTGTGGGAGAGGGGCTGGGGGAGAGGGCCGGCCGTCACGCCATGTTCAATCGAGTCGCCTGCTGCCCTCTCCCTAACCCTCTCCCATACACGGGAGAGGGGACTGATCTTCGTACGTCAGGAGTTCCCGAATGTCTCTCGCCACCACCGCCCCCCACGTTGAACGCATCGAACTGGACGAACTGGTGTGCTGGCGCATTCGCACCGCCCACGCCAATTTGCTGATCGCCCAACAGGGCGCGCAGGTGCTGACTTACCAGCCCCACGATCAACAACCGGTCATTTGGCTGAGCGAGCAAGCCGCCTATAAAAAAGGCCAATCGGTGCGTGGCGGTGTGCCGGTGTGCTGGCCCTGGTTTGGCGACCTGGCGCGCAACCCCGAACCGATTCAGCAGCAACACGCCGGCGCGCCGGCACCCGCTCACGGCCCAGTTCGCGGCCTAGACTGGCAGTTGCAAGGCATCGACAACGATGACCAGCGCGTGACCCTGCGTTTCACCCTGCCGGCCAACAGCCTGCCCGCGCTGCCCGCCGGCATCGAACTGAGCCTGGACGTTCAGTTGGACGAACGCCTGACCCTCAGCCTGACCACCCGAAACGGCAGCGATCAGCCGTTGGCGCTGAGCCAGGCGTTGCATACCTATTTTGCTGTGGGTGACATCCACCAGACGCGCCTCGAAGGCTTCGACCAGACCCGCTACATCGAAACACTGGCGAACTGGGAGCAGCGCACCCAGCACGGCGACATCACGTTTACTGGCGAAACCGACCGCATCTATCTCGATGTGCCGGCGCAGGTGAGCATCTTTGATCCGCTGTGGAACCGACGCATTCACCTGGCCAGCAGCGGCTCGCGTTCGGCGGTGGTGTGGAACCCGTGGACCGATAAAGCCCAGCGCTTGAGCCAGTTCGCCGACGACGCCTGGCCCGGCATGTTGTGCATCGAAACCGCCAACGTGCTGGACGACCACCTCACCCTCGCGCCCGGCGCCGCGCACACCATGGCCGTCACGCTCTGGGCTGAATCCGCCTAAATACGGGGGCTCCCGCTCAAGCGCCCCTTGCCAATCGCCCGGCACTGTATTGCAATGCGCCATCACTCTTCGCCAGTGCCCGGCTCCCATGCTCAGAAAATTCAGCGCTTCGGCGGGTAAGAACGGCCTGGAAGACACCGGTAAGCGCACGCTGATGCGCCTGATTCTGGTGAGCACGGGCGTCACGCTGAGTTGCTTCGCCGTGCTGCAGTTTCTGGCTTCGCATCCCGCCATCGCCGTGTTCGAGCTGGTCACCAGCGCGCTGCTGGTTTGGGGTGGCTGGAAGATTGTGGCGGTGCGCAACCTGGTGCCGTGGATTTACCTGTACCTGATCCCGACCTTCTTTTTTCTTCTGTACATCATCGTCATGCCCGAGGCGTCGAGCGCCGCCTACGTGTGGATTTACATCATTCCGCTGCTCTCGTATTTGCTGCTGGGCCGGGTGCGCGGGTTCCTGTTGACCATGCCGTTCACGCTCACCGCCATTGCCCTGTATTTCGACAAATACCCGCTGCCGGCCGATTCCGCCGCGCTCATCGATGTGCTCAACGCCGTGCTGTGCGGGGTGATGATCATCATCTTTGTGCACCTGTACGAATTCCGCCGCGCCGTTGCCTACGACCAGCTCGAACGCCAGGCGCAAACCGATGCGCTGACCGGGGTGGCCAGTCGCGGCAGTTTTCAGCAGGCGCTGGAGCGCAGCATTCTGGAAGCGGAACGCAGCAGCTTGCCGGTGGTGTTGGTGATCATGGATGTCGACCATTTCAAACGGGTCAACGACACCTGGGGCCACGACGCGGGCGATCAGGCGCTCCAACATATCTGCAACGGTTTGCGGCTAAGGCTGCGGGCCACCGACAGCCTGGGCCGACTGGGTGGCGAAGAGTTTGGGCTGATTTTGCCCAACACCGAGCTGGCGGCGGCGACGCCGTTGGTGGAAAACCTGCGTGAGCACATCGCCAGCCATCCGCTGTGCTATGGCGACGAGGTTATCGCCCTGTCGGCCACCTTCGGCCTGGCCCAGTGGCCGATCGATGGCCTCAGCGCGGCCGAACTCTACCGCTGCGCTGACCAGCGCTTGTACAGCGGCAAAGCGCTGGGGCGTAACCGCCTGGTAGATACCGACACCAGCACCTGAACCCGTTAGCCCAGCGCTGTATCGAGGAACATCATTACCGCGAAGCCCGCCATCAAGCCCAGCGTGGCCGGGGTCTGGTGGCCGTTGCGGTGGGTTTCCGGAATCACTTCGTGGGACACCACAAAAATCATCGCGCCAGCGGCCAGGCCCATGCTGATCGGATACGCCAAGGCGAAGCCGCTGGAAACGCCAATGCCGATCAACGCGCCCAACGGCTCCATGGCACCGCTCAGAACGGCCAGCAGCGCGGCTTTCATCGACGACATACCGGTGGCCCGCAGCGCCATGGCCACGGCGAGGCCTTCGGGAATGTCTTGGATGGCGATGGCGGTGGTCAACGGCAGGCCCACGCTCATGTCGCCACCGGAAAAGCTCACGCCAATCGCCATGCCTTCGGGGATGTTGTGCAGCGTCACGGCCAATACAAACAGCCACACGCGGTTAATGCGCTCGGCTTCCGGGCCGCAGGGGCCGGTGCTGTCGTGTTCGTGCGGGGTAAAACGGTCGAGGCCGAGCATCAGCAACACGCCCAGGCCGAGGCCGACAACCACCGTTAAGGCGGCCATCGGGCCGTTGCCGGTAATTTCTTTGGCGGCGGCCAGGCCCGGCAAAATCAGCGAGAAGGAACTGGCGGCGAGCATCATGCCGGCGGCGAAGCCGAGCATGGTGTCTTGGGTGCGGGCTTTGATCGAGCCCAAGGTCAGGGCGAAAATCGCGCCCAACGCCGTAGCGCCGAAACCGGCCATGCCGCCGTAGAAGGCGATGTGCAAGTGCCCGGAGCCGTCGCCCTGAAAGGCGTTGTAGATGCTCATCACCAGCAACACCAGCACCGCGACGGCAGCGGCGCCGAAACCCAGGGTGGTGAACGGGTGGTTGTGCGCCTGGTTAACCCAGGCGTTTCGCATGGCAAGAATGGAAGTCGGCATAGCAGTGAACCGGCGCTGAAAAATGTAAACGCAGATTAAAAGCTATCGCCGCTTGATGGCCATAAGAAAAAATCTATCGTGACGCACCGGCTACGGCCATTACAGGTCGGCCTCGGTCACCGCTCGCACGTTGCTGGCATCCAGTGCATAGGCGGCGTCGGCCAGGTCGTTGCTGACCTTTTCCACTTTCAAGGTGCCGGTCACCCAGAGTGGGTTATAGATGTCGTCGAGCTTCAGGCCTTTGGGATAACGCACCAGCACCATTTGGTTCGGCGGTGGTGGCGGCACGTGGATGCAGGCGCCGGGGTACGGGACGAGGAAGAACAAGGTGCTGCGGCCTTTGGCGTCGGTTTCCAGCGGCACCGGGTAGCCGCCGATGCGGATGGTCTTGTTGTTCATCGCCGCCACGGTGTGGGTGGAATACATCACCGCTGGCAGGCCTTTCTCCTGCTTCAAGCCGCCTTTACTGGTGAACGTACCGTCGCCTTCGGGAGTGTTGTGGCTAATTTCCGGCATGGCCTCCAACGCCTTTTGATCGGCTTTGGGCATCAGCGACAGCCAGTCGGTTTCGGGCAATTGTGCGTGGGCAAAACCACTGAGTAGCAACAAGCTGAACAGTAAGCGGCGCATGGAGAAACTCGGGGGAAGTCGGAAGCCGGCGAGTCTATCAGCCGCTAATTGCCAGGTGCAGACCGAGCAGCGCCAAGCCGATAAAGAACAGGCGCTTGAACAGCTGCGCGCTGATGCGCTGCCGCAACCATTGGCCCAACGCCATGCCCAGTAGCGCAGGCAGCAGCGCCAACAGCGAGGCGCCCAACTCAGCGCTGCCCAGCTCGCCACGCCAAAACAGCGCCGCGCCGAGCGCCAACGTGGACACCGTAAACGACAGCCCCAACGCCTGCACCAGCGCATCGCGCTGCAACCCCAGGGCTTGCAGATATGGCACAGCGGGAATCACGAACACGCCGGTGGCGGCAGTGACCACGCCGGTCAGCAGACCGCAAACCGGACCCAACCAAGGCTCCCATGCGGCAGGCACGCGCAGGGTCGGCAGCAGCAAACCGCTCAAGGCATACACCAGCAACGCAGCGCCCAACGCATGGGTCATCCACTGACCCGAGCCCAGCCCTAGCCACCAGGACCCCAACGCCGTGCCGATGACGATCGTCAGCAGCAATGGCCACAAGCGCAGCCACAACGGACGCAACGCGCCGCCGATTGCCAGCTGCCAGATATTGGTGACGGTGGAAGGAATGAAAAGCAGAGCCGCAGCTTGCGGGGGCAGCATCGCCAGCCCCAGCAAGCCCATGGCCACGGTGGGCAGGCCAAGGCCGATTACGCCTTTGACGGTGCCGGCCAATACGAACGTGGCCAGTCCCAGCAAGGTAAGGGCCACGCCAAGGTGCTGATAAAACGCGAAGAAGTCAGTCATCGCGCCATGCTGCGCGAATCATGGGCGGCGAATCAACCGACCGTTGCGGCAATACGGCTTAGCGCTTCTTAACCATGCCGTAGATGACCAGCAGAATGATCGCGCCGACTACCGCGCCGACAAAGCCCGCCGCTTCGCCCGCCTGATACAGGCCCAGCGCCTGGCCGCCGTAGGTGGCTGCCAACGAACCGGCGATACCCAGCAGGATGGTCATGATCCAACCCATGCTGTCGTCGCCCGGCTTGAGGAAGCGCGCGATCAGGCCTGCGAAGAAACCAATAATGATGGTGCCGATAATGCCCATGGAATTCCCCTCTCAATGGCAAAGGTGCCAACGCTGGCACCTGAAATCAGAGAGTACGCGAACGGGGAGGTTCCATGTTTCAGGTCCAGGCACAAACGGCCCGGGCGAAAGGCAGCGCTTACTTGATCAGCGCTTGAACCTTGGCCACTTGCGCATCCAGCGTGGCGCGGTCGACGCTGCGCACGGTGGCGTGGCCTACCTTGCGGCCAGCCTTGAACGCTTTGCCATAGTGGTGCACGTGGCAGTCATCAATGGCGATCACTTGCTCAACCGCCGGCACTTCGCCGATGAAGTTGAGCATGGCGCTCTCGCCCAGCTTGGCGGTCGAGCCCAACGGCAGGCCGGCGACGGCGCGCAGGTGGTTTTCGAACTGGCTGCACTCGGCGCCTTCAATCGTCCAGTGCCCGGAGTTGTGCACACGCGGCGCGATTTCGTTGGCCTTGAGGCCGCCGTCTACTTCAAAGAATTCGAAGGCCAACACACCCACGTAATCGAGCTTTGTCAGCACGCGGCTCACGTAGTCTTCAGCCAGCGCTTGCAGCGGGTGAGCGGTGCTGGCGATGGACAGGCACAAAATGCCGTTCACATGGGTGTTGTGCACCAGCGGGTAGAAACGGGTTTCGCCATCGCGGGCGCGCACGGCCACCAGCGACACTTCGCCGGTGAACGGCACGAAGCCTTCGAGCAAGCACGGCACGCTGCCCAACTCGGCGAAGGTGCCGACTACATCTTCAGGCTTGCGCAGCACTTTCTGGCCTTTACCGTCGTAGCCCAGGGTGCGGGTTTTCAGCACCGCAGGCAGGCCGATGGTGGTGACGGCGGCGTCGAGGTCGGCTTGCGACTGAATGTCGGCGAACGCAGGCGTGGGAATGCCCAGGTCTTTGAACATGCTTTTTTCGAACCAGCGGTCGCGGGCGATGCGCAGGGCGTCGGCGCTGGGATAAACCGGTACGAACTGCGACAGGAAGGCCACGGTTTCGGCCGGTACGCTTTCGAATTCGAACGTCACCAGGTCCACTTCATCGGCCAGTTGGCGCAGGTGGTCCTGGTCGTTGTAATCGGCGCGCAAGTGCTCGCCCAAGGCAGCGGCGCAGGCATCTGGCGCCGGGTCGAGAAAGGCGAAGTTCATGCCCAGCGGCGTGCCCGCCAGCGCCAACATGCGACCCAGTTGGCCGCCACCGATTACACCGATTTTCATCTTTACCGCCCCATTCGAAACTCAGACACAGCGGCACCAGGCCGCATAAAACCGGCGTGGCATCAGGCGATGCGCGGATCCGGGTTATCCAGCACGCTGTCCGTTTGCTCGGTACGGAATTGCTTCAGCGCGGCGTGGAACTGCGGGTGTTGATGGCCAAGAATGCTCGCCGCCAACAAGGCCGCGTTCACCGCGCCGGCCTTGCCGATGGCCAGGGTGGCGACCGGAATGCCGGCTGGCATTTGCACAATCGACAACAGCGAATCGACGCCCGAGAGCATCGACGACTGCACCGGCACGCCCAGCACCGGCAGGTGCGTTTTGGCCGCGCACATACCTGGCAAATGGGCCGCGCCGCCAGCGCCGGCGATGATCACCTGAATGCCACGGCCTTCGGCTTCTTCGGCGTACTGGAAAAGCAAATCCGGGGTGCGGTGAGCGGACACAACCTTCACTTCGTAAGGAATGCCCAGCTTCTCCAGCATATCGGCGGTGTGGCTAAGGGTGGACCAATCGGACTTGGAGCCCATGATCACGCCAACCAGTACGCTCATCGTCGTGCCTCTTCTCATTGGCGCCTGGCGGCGCGGCAAAAACTAACAAGCCACGCTGGAAAACCAGGCGTGGCTTGTATGCGAGACCGGAGCGAAGCCGGCCAAAGGCCGCGCAGTATAACGTAAAGATTCGGGAAAACAGTACCCGCCAAAAGCGACCGTTTGGCGGGGCATTCGCGCCACGTTCACGTCATTTGAAAGCGGCGCGGGCACTGGCCTGTCAGGCCTTGGCGGGGTCGCCGTCTTCACGAATCTCTTGGTAGCGACGCTCCAGTTCCTGGCGCAAATCGCGGCGCTGTTGCGCTTGGCGGAAGCGGCGCTTTTCATCGGCGCTTTCCGGCTCCAGCGGCGGCACCACGGTTGGGCTGCCGTTATCGCCCACGGCCACCATGGTGAAAAAGCAGCTGTTGGTGTGGCGCACCGACTTTTCGCGGATGTTTTCGGTGACCACTTTCACGCCGATTTCCATCGACGTGCGCCCGGTGTAATTCACCGAGGCCAGAAAGGTAACCAGCTCACCGACATGCACCGGCTCGCGGAAAATCACCTGATCCACCGACAAGGTCACCACGTAAGTACCGGCATAGCGGCTGGCGCAGGCGAAGGCCACTTCGTCGAGGTATTTGAGCAGCGTGCCGCCGTGCACGTTGCCAGAGAAGTTGGCCATGTCGGGCGTCATCAAGACGGTCATTGTCAGCTGGGAGTTTCCGGGTTCCATGGTCGTCTCGTTTGCCCTGGGAAAGTGAGCGCGCAAGCCTGACGGCAAACGCGCACTGGCGCTGTTTAGCATTGGCTATGGGAACGATGCAACGGCCTTGCGCGTCACGTCCGGGCGAACCGCTTAGCGGCTGCCGGCCAGACTGCGCGCCCGGCAGGCGGGCAGTTCTTCGATCAGGTCGCTGGCGCTGCAAGCCAGGCCATAGCGTTCGCGCAACGCCGCCAGTTCGCCAGCGTGTTGCTCAAGGAAGCGGTTGAAGCGTTCCAGCAACTGCGGATGCTCGAGCGTGCTCAGGTGAAAACTGGTGCGCGCCAGCGGCAACTGCGGGTCGGCCATCAGGCGCTCACCCGGCTCGCCCATTTCCTGCAACTGCAGACGCACCACCTCGGCGTTGGCGTACACCGCATCAATGCGCCCGCGCAGCGCCATGCGAATCAGCCCGCCAATGTCGTTGGCTTCGAGCAACTCCACCTCACCGCTGGCCACCTGCTCGGCCCACGCTTGCGCCGTGAACCCGCGCACCGTGCCGAGCCGCTTCACCACTGCGCGGCCCATGCCCAAGCGCTCATGCAGCACCAGCGTGGCGTCCACCACATTGATGGCGGCATGGCTGTAATACATGCGCCGGTCGCCCTTTAACTCGCGCGACCACTGCGGGTTGTCGGGAAAGATCACGTCGAGGTTTTCGCTATTGAGCAGATCGTGGTGCAGGCGATTGAGCGGACGCGGCAGCAAGTGCAGCGTCATCTTCTGGTCATCGGCAAAGCGCTGCAAAAGCTCCACCGCATAGCCCTCCACCGGCTGCCCAGGCTGGGCGCGGAAGTACGGCATGTAGTCGTGGCTCTCGATGCCCACACGCAGGGTTTCGGCTTGCGCCGAGCCCACCGTCAACACCATTGCCAGCCACCAACACCACCGCATACGCCTGCTCCGAAACGACTGATTAAAACGTAGCAGCTAACACGCCGTCAGGCATGCACCAGATACCAGCGCCAATCCTGCTCGCCGACCTCGCCCATGAACTCGCGGTATTCGGTGTACTTGATGGCCAGATACACCTTCAGGTACGCCTCGCCGAACGCCTCTTTGGCCCAGTCGGATTGCTCCAGCGCTTTCAACGCCGTCAGCCAGTCGGTGGGCAAAAACTCCGTGGCCTGGGCGTAACCGTTGCCGGTAATCGGCGCGCCGGGGTCGATTTGCTGGCGAATGCCGTGCTGCATGCCCGCAAGAATCGCCGCTGCCGCCAGATACGGGTTGGCGTCGGCGCCGCAAATACGATGCTCGATATGCCGACTCACCGCCGGCCCGCCTGGAACCCGCAGCGACACGGTGCGGTTATTAATGCCCCACGTCAGCGCCAGCGGCGCATAGCTGTTGGCCTGGAAGCGGCGGAACGAGTTGGCGTTCGGGCAGAACAGGGCCAACGAATCGAGCAGCGTGTGCATCATGCCGCCGATGGAATGGCGCAACAGCGGCGTGCCGGCCGGGTCTTCGCTGGCGAACAGGTTATTGCCCTCGGCATCGGCGAGGCTCACGTGCATATGCATGCCGGTGCCGGCCAGATCGCCAAACGGTTTGGCCATAAAGCACGCCTGCAAACCGTGTTTATTGGCCACGCCTTTGACCAGCCGCTTATAGCGCACGCCTTCATCAATGGCTTGCAGCGCGTCGAAGCGGTGTTCGAGGGTGATTTCCACCTGCCCGGGCGCGTACTCCGAAATGGCCGTGCGCGCCGGCAAGCCCTGGGCTTCGCAGGCGTCGTACAGATCGTTAAGAAACGGCTGCAACTGCTCCAGCTCGTAGACGCCATACACCTGAGTGGCGTGGGGACGCGCGCCGTTGGCCTGACGCACCGGCAACGGTCGACCGTTCTCGCCACGCTCGCGGTCGAGCAAATAAAATTCCAGCTCCACCGCCATCACCGGATAAAAGCCGTCCGCTTTCAGGCGTTCGATCACGTTCACCAGCACGTGACGCGGGTCGGCCACCGCAGCCGGCAACCCCTGCTGCGGATGCATGCTCACCTGCACCTGACCGGTGGGCGGTGTGCGCCACGGTTGCAAGGTCAGGCTGCTGGGCAGCGGATAGGTCCAGCAATCGGCATCGCCCACTTCCCAGACCAGACCGGTGTCTTCAACGTCGTCGCCATTAATGGTCAGGCCAAGAATGGTGCTCGGCAGCGGTCGGCCGTTGGCGTACATCGCCAGCAGTTCGTCGCGGTGCAACAGCTTGCCGCGCGGCACGCCGTTGCTGTCGATAAGGAACACTTCGATGCTGCGCACCTGCGGGTTGGCGGCGAGAAAATCGTGGGCTTCCTGAATGTTGGCAAAGTCCATGGGGTTACTCGCTCTGTTCGCGGGCGCCGGGCAGAGCCAGCAATTCGGTGAGTGCCTGATCGAGGGTGGCGAGCAGGCGGTCGACGTCAGCGGCCGTGGTGTCCGGGCAGCACAAGGTCATGTTGTGGAACGGCGTGATCAGAATGCCGCGGTTGATCAGGTACAGGTGCAGAGCCATTTGCAGCGCATCGTGGAACGCCGCCTCGGCTTCAGCCCCGGTGGCCGGCAGCCGCGTGCAGAACTGGAACTCGCAGCGCGCGCCCAATTGCGTCACCGACCAGGCCAACTGGTGCTTGCCGATCAGCGCCGCGAAGCCCTGCGCCAGGCGTTCGGCCAGCGGCAACATGTGGGCGTAGGCGCGTTCAGTCATCACGTCTTCAAGGTTCACGCGCATGCAGTGCATCGCCAGTGCGTTGGCCGACAACGTGGTGCCCATGCCGCTGTGGCCGTGGCTTTGCCCATGGCTGCTGGCACGGCTGCGCGCTTCGATCATGGCCTGGGCCATGGCGGCGGTGCAGCCATACACCGAACACGGCACGCCGCCGGCAATCGGTTTGCCGAGGGTGATGAAATCCGGCTCCAGGTTCCACACGCGGGTGCAACCGCCAGGGCCGGTGGAGATGGTGTGGGTTTCGTCGATGATCAGCAGCGTGCCGTAACGGCGCGTGAGTTCACGCAGCTTCGCCAGGTAACCGGGCGCGGGCAGCACCATGCCGATGTTGGTCATCGCCGGTTCGCACAACACGGCGGCGACGTCTTCGGTTTGCAGCGCCGCCTCCAGCGCGGCCAGGTCGTTGAACGGCACGCTGCGGCTGTGTTCGGTGAGGTCGTAGGCCTGGCCGAGCAAACCAGGGCGGTGCACGGTGCGGCCGTCCTGGCAGCGCACCATCACGTCATCGACGGTGCCGTGGTAGCAGCCGTCGAACACCAACAAGGTGTTGCGCTGGGTGATCGCGCGTGCCCAGCGCACCACAAAACGGTTGGCGTCGGTGGCGGTGGTCGCCACCTGCCAATAGGGCAAACCGAAACGCTCGGCGAGCAATTCGCCCACCACCACGGCGTCTTCGCCGGGCAACATGGTGGTCAGGCCATTGGCGCCCTGCTCGGCCAGCGCGCGAGCAATCGGCGCGGGGGAATGGCCGAACATACTGCCGGTATCGCCGAGGCAAAAATCGACGTACTCATGGCCGTCGACATCGTAAAACCGAGCGCCTTGCGCGCGGCTGACAAACAGCGGCGAGGGCGTCGACCAATCGCTCATCCAGTGCATCGGCACACCGCCAAACAACGAGCCGCGCGCTCGTTCGGCAAGGGCAACGGATTTCGGATTAGCGGCGAGAAAACGCGCCCGCTCGTGGGCGGCAAATTGTTCGATTACGCGGTCACTGATGCCACTGGCAGTCATGGGAAACGTCTCGTTAGAAAGTTGCCACATGCTGATTTGTGATCACAGCTGTGTCAAGCAAACTCCGTATTGCGTATTTCTGGCTAAATTCTTAAAGTCTGTGATCACAAACATCAGCCATAGAGCGACCGTCATGACCCACGAATGCAGCCTGACCCTGAACCAACTGCCGGCGCCGCCGGTTCTGGCCGAGTAACGCACCCATGGCCGAGAACCTCCAGGACCTGCTCTATCAGCAACTGCGTGCCGGCCTACTGGCCGGGCAATTCAAACCCGGCGAACGCCTGAAAATCCGCGACCTCGCCGCCGCGCTCGGCACCAGCCCCATGCCTGTGCGTGCTGCGTTGCAACGGCTGGTCGCCGAAGGCGCCCTGGAGGGCGAACCGCAACGCTCGCTGCGGGTTCCGGCCATGACCCGCGAACGCTTTCTGCATATTTTCCAGGTGCGTTTGGCCCTGGAAGGCCTGGCCGTGGAACTCGCCGCTAGCCAACTGAGCGCCGATGACATGGCCGTGCTGCAAGGCTGCGTCGAGCGCATGGAAGAAGCGCTGGAACGGCGCGATGTGCAGGGTTATCTGAACGACAACAGCCAGTTTCACCTAACGCTGTACACCGCCTGCCGCAACCCGATTCTGCTGCGCCAGATCGAAAGCCTGTGGCTGCAAGTGGGGCCGTTCTTTAACCGGCTGTTTACCGAAGCGGATCTGTCGCTGCGCCTGAATGACTTCCACGACGACACGCTGAAGGCGCTACAGGCTGGCGACGGCAAGGCCGCGCGGGCGGCGATGGAGCAGGATTTGACGTATTTCGGGAATTTTTTGCTGAATTTGCTGGAGTTGGAGGGGGTTCAGGCGGGGACATCCGTCATTCCCGCGAAGGCGGCGGTCCGACGACTCGGAATCCAGAATCTTTAGTCAGGCGCTATCTTGGACGCGCCACGGAAATAGCCGCCAGGTCCGAAATACTAATCCCGAATCGTCGGACCGCGGCCTGCGCGGGAATGACGGATGTAGTGGTTAAAACTTCTTCATCCTCGCGCACGCGGCGGTCCGACGATTCGGGATCCAGAATTTCGGACCTTGCCTGAAATTTTGACTGCGGCTTCCAGAGACGCGCCCGGCTGAAAACTCTGGATCCCCGCTTTCGCGAGGATGACGGATGTATGTCCTGGAATCGTCGTCATGCTCGCGAAAGCAGCGGACCGCCACCTGGGCGGGAATGACGGATGCAGTGGTTAAAACCTCCGTCATCCTCGCGTACGCGGGGATCCAGAATTTCGGACCTTGCCTGAAATTTTGACTGCGGCTTCCAGAGACGCGCCCGGCTGAAAACTCTGGATCCCCGCTTTCGCGAGGATGACGGATGTATGTGCTGGAATCGTCGTCATGCTCGCGAAAGCAGCGGACCGCCGCCTTCGCCGGAATGACGGATGTCGTGGTTAAAACCTCCGTCATCCTCGCGCACGCGGCGGTCCGACGATTCGGGATCCAGAGTATCCAGCCGAGCGCATCTCCCAACCCAAGCAACGGATCAACTCTCCAGCCACACCTCACGGGCCCACTTCCACACCGAGTCCCAGCTTTCGTCGGTGAGGTCTTCTTCATCGCCGTCCCACAGCAACACGGTGCCGTCGAGTTCGACGCAGTAGTAGTTGCCGTTGTCTTCGCACAGTGGAATCAGTTCGCGCGGCACGCCGAGCGACCAGGCTACCGAGGCCACTTCCGGCAGATAGGTGTGCGATTGCGGGTCGGTGACGGTTACTGGCTCCAGGCGCCCGTACACCACGTCGCTGACTTTGAGCAGAAACTCGCGGAATTCGAATGGAATATTGATCAGCAACTGCTCTTCAATTTCCACCAGCAGCTCTTCATCCGGCAGCTCCAGGGGCACTGGCACCTTCTCGTTGAGCTCACGCAGCTCGTCGATCACTTCTTCCATGGCGGGCTCTCCTCGGGCAATGGGGATGGGCTTTATACAGTAGCTGGCGCGTAGAAAAAAACTATCTGGCCGTAAACGAAAAAACCCGGGCAAGCCCGGGTTTTTCAGTGTCGCAGTGAAGCGAGGTATCAGGTGTTCTGACGGATACCCGCCACCAGCCAAGGCGCGTTTTCGCTGTTGGCCCGCTCCATGCGCCAGCTTTCGCTGAAGGCTTCGCCTTGGTCGAAGCGCGAGGTTTTGACGATGCCGCGGAAGGTGAGCGTGGCGACGGTTTTGTCTGCCAGTTCATCGATACCGTCGAGCTGGGCCTGCAGTTCTTCCACGTAGGTGGACTGGAAACCATCACCCAGATCAGCCCGCTCGGTTTTCAGGAAGCTGAGCATCTGCGGGGTCACGAATTCGGCGATCTTGTCCATCTCCGCCGCGTCCCAGTGCTGCTGCAGGGCCATGAAGTGCTCTTTCCCGGCTTCGACAAAACGCTGCTCGTTGAACCAGCTCGGCGCATTGATCACCGGCGCTGGCGCAGCGGAACTGCCGCCACCGAAGATCGAGTTGCTGGCAGGCGCCACGGGTTGATTTACCGGCATTTCACGTTGCATCGGCGCATAACCGCCCACAGCAGCCGGCTGGCCAGCGTTCTGCTGACGGCGACGGGCGGCGATGAAGCGGAAGATCACAAAGGCGATCAGGGCAATGATCAGGAAGTCGAAAATCTGCATGCCCTGGAAGCCGTCGCCCATAAACATCGAGGCCAACAGGCCGCCAGCGGCCAGACCGGCCAACGGGCCCAACCAACGGGACGCGCCACTGGTGGCGGCAGCAGCCGGAGCGGCTTTGCCCGGTGCGGCGGCCTGGTTGGCCGGCGGGGTGGCTTGGCGGGTTTGGTGGGTTGGCGCGGAGCCGAACGATTTACCGCCGCCCATGCGCTTTGCATTGGCGTCGAGGCTGAGCGTCAACGCGACGCAGAGCATCATGGCCAGGCTGATGAAACGTTTCATGGTTCGCAACTCTCTTTAATAAGGACTCAACGCGCGCCATGTTGCACACGCTTCCGGGTGATGACCAGCAGCAGAATGTTTCCGGATTTATGCCGTTTAGTTCTGTCCGCCATCAGAAGCGCAGCCGTGTTTGACGCGTAGCTGATGATCTTTACGTAGGACAATGCTGCCAGCCTTGCCGTTCGTGTAATCGAAATTGCGACTGAACCACTCGGCCGATTGCGCCAAGGTGGCCTTGACAGGCGGAACGGCAAATTCCCAATACGGGTCGTCATCCATACGGCACTTGCCGCTCAGGGTTAAACGTGGCGCATCGTCGCCGGTTTCACGTTGCTGCGGCTCTGGCTGGAAATCCTTGGCGAGCAGCACCAGCGCTTCGTTGTCGTAGTCGGTGTAGTAATAAAGCAGCTCGGTGCCGCGCACATCGAGCAAGCCCTTGCCGATGCGCTCGAATCCAAACGGCTGCGCCTTCATCAGAAAGCCCGCGCTGCGCTGGTACACCCAGCCCGGCTTGCTGGTGTCGAATGGGGTGGCCGGGAACGGCACGGTGTCGAGAAATTCCAGCAGCAGTTTGCCGTCAGCGCCGGACGACAAGCGGAACAGCTCATACGCCCCATCGCCACGCCCCTTGATCAGCGCCTGGCCCTCGCCGGTTATCGCCACTTCACGCAAGCGCAGGCCTTCGCCCAAGGCGCCGGCAATGGCGCGGTGCACCTGCTTGCCCTCGCGTAGCTGGTAAACCACCTGCTCAACCTGGGCCTTGCCACCTTGCGGGCGATAGGCGAAGCGCACCTCTTCCAACTGCCACTGCGGCCCTTTGGTGATCACTTTTGTGGTGGCCGGAAGTACGCAGCGCTGCTTGCGCATGGCATCGGTGATGCCGGGCATGTCGTCGCCCAGGCACAAGTCTTCGGCCATGATCGACTGCGTCGGGTACGGCGCCTTGCCGGCATTGATGCCCGGGTTGGGGTTGATGCTCGCGCAGGCGACAGGCTCGGGGTCGATGGTGTCGCTGCTTTCTTCAAACGACGGCGTGGAGGCGTAACCCACCTCTTCCGGCGTGCGTGGCGCGCGCCCCAGGTCCGGCTCGCGAACCGTCACAGCCCAGCGCTCCACAGGCGGCTTGGGTAATTGCTGGGTGCTTTTGAGCTGTAGCTGCGGTGTGGCGCCGGTGGTCAGGGTGAAATTCGTGTCGAACCAGGGCGGGCCATCTTTAAATAGCAGGGTTTCGAGCGTGGACGTATCCATGTCGCCGTAGACGGCCGGGTGCGTGAATTCAAAACGCGGCAGTGCAAAGCAGGCGGTGGGCAGCGACAGCTCGGCTACTTGTTTGGCCTGGCCGATGCTGACGGCACGGATGGTCGATTGGGGTTCGCGATAACCCTCCTTGGCCAACAGGGCGATATCGCCGCGCACATCGAGCAACACGCCCGGACCAACATCCACCATTTTCAACGGACTGAGTTGCACCAGGTGCAAATGACCTTCCTGCTGCACCGACACCCAGCCGTCCATGCGCGCATCGGTAAACCAGTTTTGCGTCACCTCGTTGAGCAGCGTTTTGCCGGTCAGCGCTTTGCCTTCAACGTGCAGCGTGGCCAGGCTGTACAGCCCGTTTGAGCCGTATAGCACCAAGGCATCGTTAGGCCCGGCGCTGATGGCGGCGAAAATATTGGTGGCATAGAGGTTGTCTTCTTTAGCGCCTACGGCCTTGGTGAAGTCTTCGTCGCTGAGCTTGCGGCCGTTCACCCGCAGGATGTACGTCACCCGTTCGCGCTGCATGCCGGTGTTCCAGTCGCGGTACTGGCTAACGTCGCGCTCCACACTCAGCGGCGGGCCGTCTTTGCCAAACAGGCCGGCGACGGCATGCAACGGCACCAGCAAGGAGGTGAGCAAGGCGACAAGCGGAGAGAGGCGCACGGTGAAATCCTTTCAGCCGAAAATAGGGGCGGGAAATGCATCGCGGCTAAAGCCGCTCCTACAGCAAACACACAGTCCTGTGGGAGCGGCTTTAGCCGCGATTGGTTCTAACAGAAAACGAAACCCTCAGAGCGGTTCTAACTTCGCATAACCCATCATCAACCACTTGGTGCCCTCAGCCGCGAAGTTCACCTGCACCCGCGCCTGGGCGCCGGCACCTTCGAAGTTGAGAATCACCCCTTCGCCAAACAGCGCGTGTTTAACGGCCTGGCCCAAGCGGAATTCGGTGTCGGGCACTTCAGCGTTGGCAAACATGCTGCCGGTGTTGGCGCCGCGATTGCTGTTGCCGTAAGGCCGGCTGACGCTGTTGGACAGCCGCACTTCCTGAATCAACGCGGGCGGCACTTCGCGCACAAAGCGCGAGACTTTGTTGTAGGTCTCGCTGCCATACAACCGGCGCGTTTCGGCGTAGGTGAGCACCAGGTTCTGCATGGCGCGGGTAATGCCCACGTAAGCCAGGCGCCGCTCTTCTTCCAAGCGACCCGGTTCCTCCAGGCTCATCTTGTGCGGGAACAGCCCTTCTTCCATGCCCACCAAAAACACCAGCGGGAATTCCAGGCCTTTGGCGCTGTGCAAGGTCATCAGCTGCACGCTGTCTTCGTGTTCGTCGGCTTGCGAGTCGCCGGCTTCCAGCGAGGCGTGGCCAAGGAAGGCGGCCAATGGCGTCTGGTCGTCTTCTTCGCTGTTCTCGAAATTGCGCGCGGCGCTGACCAATTCCTCAAGGTTTTCCACCCGAGCCTGGCCTTTCTCGCCTTTTTCTTCTTTGTGGTAGGTGATGAGGCCGGACTGCTCGATCACCGTTTGGGTCATCAGGTGCAGCGGCATTTCCATGACCTTGGCAGCCAGGTTTTCGATCAGCTCGATAAACCCGCCCAGCGCACTGGCCGCACGGCCGGTCACGCCTTTGTTGGCCACCAACTGGCGCATGGCTTCCCACATCGACAGATCGCTGTGACGCGCATGTTCGCGGATTGCTTCGACGGTTTTCTCGCCAATACCACGCGCCGGCACGTTGATGATCCGCTCCAGCGCCGCATCGTTCCCGCGCCCTTCCAGCAGGCGCAGATAAGCCATGGCGTTCTTGATTTCGGCGCGCTCGAAGAAGCGCTGGCCGCCGTAGATGCGGTACGGAATACGCTCGCGCAGCAGCGCCTCTTCCAGCACCCGCGACTGGGCGTTGGAGCGGTAAAGAATGGCGATTTCGCTGCGCAACAAGCCGTTTTTACGCAACGCGTCTTCGATGGTTTCGACCACGTAACGCGCTTCGTCGTGTTCGTTGAACGCGGCATACAGGCTGATGGCGTCACCGTCGCCGCCGTCGGTCCACAGCTCTTTGCCCAGGCGCCCGCTGTTGTTGACGATCAGCGCGTTGGCGGCCTTGAGAATGCTGGCCGTGGAGCGGTAGTTCTGCTCCAGACGAATGGTCTCGGCATCCGGGAAATCGCTGGAGTACTGATGAATGTTCTCGATTTTGGCGCCGCGCCAGCCGTAAATCGACTGGTCGTCATCGCCCACCACCATCAGGCTGTCGCCGCCTTTGCCGAGCAGACGCAGCCAGGCGTACTGCACGGCGTTGGTGTCTTGGAATTCGTCGACCAGAATGTGGCGGAAGCGGCGCTGGTAATGCTCCAGCAGGCCCGGGTTGTCGCGCCACAGGTCCAGGGCGCGCAGCAGCAATTCCGAGAAATCGATCACCCCGGCGCGCAAACACGCCGCTTCGTAGGCTTCATAAATGGAGCGCATGGTGGCGAGGAACATGTCGCCGCCCGGCTGAATATGTTTGGGCCGCAGGCCTTCGTCTTTCTGGCCGTTGATAAACCACTGCGCCTGACGCGCCGGCCAGCGTTGTTCATCCAGGCCCAGCTCGCGGATCACGCGCTTGACCAGGCGCTGCTGGTCGTCGCTGTCGAGAATCTGGAAATTCTGGTTCAGCCCCGCTTCCTGCCAATGCGCCCGCAACAGGCGATGGGCCAGGCCGTGGAACGTGCCCACCCACATGCCGGCCGGGTTCAGCCCCAGCAGTTGCTGAATGCGGTGGCGCATTTCGGCGGCGGCTTTGTTGGTGAAGGTCACCGACAGAATCGAATGCGGCGAAGCGCCTTCAACCTGGATCAACCAGGCGATGCGGTGCACCAGCACGCGGGTTTTGCCGGAACCAGCGCCGGCCAGAACCAACTGACGCCCCACCGGGGCCGCTACGGCCTGGCGTTGAGCATCGTTGAGGGAATTAAGCAGAAGGGAGAGATCGTCGCGCATCGCGGCATTCTAGGGGGCCGGGGTAGTCAGGGCAAACGCCGCACGACCGATGCACGGGGCAACGCCTAACCGACGACCGGCAGGTCAACGCAGCGGCACTGGGCGCGCTATCGAAAGTACGGGGTATTCACGGTGAAAATGCCGAGATTGAGCCTTGGGCCAACGGCTTCGGTTGTGTATGCTCCGGCCACGACTAGGCATAACCATTACAAGAAAAGGGCCTATGACCGCACATTCCAGGCGTCCTCTCGAACTGCCACTGGCAGAGACCGATCGAGACATTCGCCAGCTGTTCGCTACCGACATCGCCGTTGAACGCACTCGTTTGCTGTACGAGGGCTCACGCATTCCCACCCTGTTCATGCTGCTTTGCGGCCTGGCCTGCGCCTACCTGTTATGGGAGCCGCGCGGCGACCTGCTGCTCGCCGGCTGGCTGGTGGGCGTGGTGACGCTGGCGGTGCTGCGCCTGATTCAGGTAGCCGCGTTCAATGCCGCGCTGCCGTCGCGCCAAGCCAAACCCCACTGGCGGCAAATGTTTTTGCTCGGCGCGTTTGCTTCGGGCGTAGCGCTGGCCATTGGCGCCATCGCGTTGGTGCCGCCGAACGCCTTCTTCCAGCAAGTGCTGATGTTTGGCCTGATCAGCGCGGCCATTTTGTCCGCCAGCGTCGCCTACGCCGTCAGCCTCACGGCCTTTCTGACCTTCGCCCTGCCCTGCCTGGTGCCGGCGGTGGGCTATCTGCTGCTGTCCGGCGACGACACGCAAAAAGGCTGGGGTTTGCTCGGCCTGATCTTGTTCTGCGCCCTGCTGGTGGTGGCCTGGCAGATCAACCGGCTGGTGCAGCGCAGCCTGGTGCAACGCTTCCATAACCAGGCGCTGATCAGCCGCCTGGAACATGCCAAAGGCCAGGCCGAAGGCCTGAACGGCGAGCTGGCGCGGGAAATTGAACAGCGCCGCCGCGCCGAACGCGAACTGCGCGATGCCCACAATGAGCTGGAAATACGCGTGGCCCAGCGCACCCTGGAGCTGGATGCTGCCAGCCATGCCCTGAGCAAAAGCGAAGCGCGCCTGGCCATGGCCCTGGAAGCCAGCGAGTTGGGCATGTGGGACTGGAACCTGGAAACCGACGAGGTGCACCACTCGCGCCTCAAAGAATTGTTCGGCCTCGACCCCAACGCCGTGACCGCCATGCTGCGCGACCTTAAACCGCGCCTGCACCCCGAAGACTTGCCCTTGCTGCGCCGCACCTTGGTGGAGCACATGAAAGGCCTCACCGACGGCTACGAAATCGAATACCGCGTCCGCCGCGCCGACAACCAATGGCTGTGGGTAGAAGACCGTGGCCGCGCCGTGGAGCGCGACGCCAGCGGCCGGGTCACGCGCATGCTCGGCACCCGCCGCGACATCACCGCCTGGAAAAGCCGCGACGAAGAACAGCGCCTGGCCGCCATCGTGTTTGAGGCCGCCAGCGAAGGCATCATCATTCTCGACCCCGACTACAAGGTGCTCGCCGTCAACCAGGCCTACAGCGACGTCACCGGCTACGGCGCCGAGGAAGTGCACGGCCAAAGCGTGACGCGCATGATCGGCAGCCGCGACAACCGTGGCCAATACGAAGTAATCCGCCAAGAGCTGGAGCAGCACGGCAAATGGCAGGGCGAGCTGGTGGAAACGCGCAAGAACGGCGAGCTGTACCCGCAATGGCTGCAAATGAACGTGGTGCACGACAACCGTGGCCGGGTCAGCCATATCGTCGGCTTCTTCGCCGACCTCACCTCGCGCCGCGAAGCCGAGGAACGCCTGCGTTACCTCTCGCACTACGACGAACTCACCGGCCTGGCCAACCGCACGCTCTTCAAAGCGCGCCTGCACGAAGCCAGCGAACGGGCCCGCCAAGGCGAGCGCACGCTGGCGCTGCTGCACATCGACCTCGACCGTTTCAAACTGCTCAACGATAGCCTGGGTCACGAAGTGGCCGACCAACTGCTGCGGCAAATGAGCCGCCGCCTGACCCAATCCATGCCGGAAGCCGACACCCTGGCGCGACTCTCGGGCGATGAATTTGCCGTAATTCTCGACAGCTACGGCAGCCTGTCGAACCTGGCCCGTCTGGCCAGCCGCTTGCTCGCCAAACTGCGCACGCCCATGACCGTGGGCGGCCAGGAGCTGGTAGTCAGCGCTTCCATCGGCATCAGTCTGCTGCCGGAAAACGCGCGGGAAATGAGCGCGCTGATCAGCCAGGCCAACATGGCCATGCAGCACGCCAAGCACCTGGGCGGCAACACCTTCCAGTTCTTCACCGACAACCTGCAAGCCTGCACGCTGGAGCGCCTACAACTGGAAAACCAACTGCGCAAAGGCATCGAGCTGGGCCAGCTGGAAGTCTTCTACCAACCGAAACTGTGCATGGTCACCGACACCCTCAGCTCCGCCGAAGCGCTGGTGCGCTGGCGTCACCCGGAACACGGCCTGGTGCCGCCCGGCGACTTTATCGGCCTGGCCGAAGAAACCGGCTTAATCGCGCCCATCGGTGAATTCGTGCTGCGCCAAGCCTGCCGTCAGGCGCGCGAATGGCAAACCATGGGCCTGGCCGATATTCGCGTGTCGGTGAATCTTTCGGTGCACCAATTGCGCCAAGGCAACCTCACCGCGCTGGTGCGCCAGGTGCTCGACGAAACCGGGTTGGCACCGCACCTGCTGGAACTGGAACTGACCGAAAGCCAGTTGCTCGACAACGTCGAAAACGTGATCAGCACCTTCCACCAACTGCGGCAGATGGGCGTGAAACTGGCCATCGACGACTTCGGCACCGGCTATTCCTCGCTGAGCTACCTCAAGCGCTTCCCGGTGGACTACGTGAAGATCGACCAATCCTTCATCCGCGACCTGTCGGCCAACGGCGAAGACGCCGCCATCACCCGCGCCATCATCGCCATGGCCCACAGCCTGGAACTGAAAGTGGTGGCCGAAGGCGTCGAAACCCAAGCGCAGATGAACTTCCTCAAAGCCCAGCAATGCGACGAGATTCAGGGCTTCCTAATCAGCCGGCCGTTGGCGGCGGAGCATTTCGTTAAATTGTTGCTGGAGCAGAGCAGCATCGCGTCTTAAAGAAGCCGGGCCCGTAGGAGCTAGCTTGCTAGCGAACCCTGGAAACTCCAGGTTTTGCCGCTGCCCCATTCGCTAGCAAGCTAGCGCCTACAAAAAAGCCGAGGCGCCGGCAGGACGCAGGTAAATGCGACCGTCTCGAGGTTTTTTCCGTACCTGCTGCACAGTTTCAACCTCTCCTCGCCACGCCTTCGTCAGCCTGTGGCGAACCTCGCAAATGCTCATCGCCAACCTCGCCATCATGCGCGGCCGCACGCGCCCTGCGTGGTCTTAACGATGAGGAGAGCCGACATGCTCAAGAAGTATCCCCGCCTGCTGACGGCTCTGGCCCTGGCCTCGGCATCGCTGTTGCCGACAACCGCCATGGCGCTGAGCGTGGGCGAAGCCCAGGTGCTCTCAAGCCTCAGCCAACCGCTGCGTGCGCAAATCGAATTGCAGGGTGTGCGTGATCTCGGTCCGGAAGAACTGAAAGTGCGCCTGGCCTCTCCCGAGGCGTTCAAAAAAGCCGGCATCGACCGTGACAGCGCCGTACTGGCGCTGAAATTCGAGACCACGCTGAACGCCAAAGGTCAGAGCATGATCCGCGTGACCACTAGCCGCCCGATCACCGAGCCGTATTTGAATTTCCTGGTTGAAGTGGTTTCCCCGGATGGTCTGCAGCTGCGTGAATACAGCCTGCTGATCGACCCGCCCAACTATGCCTTCACCGCGCCAGCACCCGTGAGCGCTCCGGTGGCAGCTGCCGCGCCGGTTGCCAAACCAAAAGCCCCGGTCGCCGCGCCAGCCGTTGCACCGGTGGCCTCTGCGCCGGCCGTAGCCAGCACTGCTGCCGCTGCCGACGCGCCTGTTGCCGGCGGCCAGTACCGCACGCGCAGCAATGACCGACTCTGGGACATCGCCCAGCGCATTCGCGGCGACGCCTCGCCGCAGCAGGCCATGCTGGCCATCCAGCGCCTGAACCCGGACGCCTTCAGCAACGGCAACATCAACCGCATGAAGAGCGCGCAAACCCTGCAACTGCCCAACCGCGAACAACTGCACGCCACCGACCGCAACGACGCCCTGGCGCAAACCCAGCAGCAACAACAAAGCTGGAAAGGCGAAGGCGTGGCCCAGCTGGACGCGCGCAAACGCACCGAAGCTGGCAGCGCGCCGGCTACCCAGGCCGCCAGCGACACCCTGAGCCTGGTGGGCGAACAAGGCAGCGGTCGCGCCGAACACAAAGACGGCGCCAAAGGCAGCAAGGCCGCCGCCAAGCATGAAGCCGACAACCGCTTGGCACTGGCCCAGGAAGAACTGGCCCAGGCGCGACGCGAAGGCGAAGAGCTGTCCAGCCGCGTGGCGGATTTGCAGTCGCAGCTGGATAAATTGCAGCGCTTGATCGTGTTGAAGGATGGGCAACTGGCCGAGTTGACGGCTCGGTTGGCTAAGTTGGATCGCGAGGGGCAGGAAGGCGGGGAATTGGCGCAGGTGCAGGGGCACTGAGGTAGGGGGGCACGGTGGTCTGTGCAAAAACTTCCGTCATTCCCGCGCAGGCGGGAATCCAGAATTTCACGTGAACGAACATCCCCGTAGCGCCACCAATCGCACTTCGGTCCGAAACTCTGGATCCCCGCGTTCGCGAGGATGACGGGAGTTTGTACAAAAACCTCCGTCATTCCCGCGAAGGCGGCGGTTCGACGATTCGAAATCCAGAATTTCATGTCCGGCAAACATCCTCGCAGCGCCACCAATCGCACTCCGGCGAGAGACTCTGGATCCCGATCGTCGGACCACCGCCTACGCGAGGATGACGGTGGTCTGTGCAAAAACCTCCGTCATCCCCACGCTTCCTGAGATGCACCTAACCTCAAAACCCCATCTGCCACTGCGCCACCACCCCATGATTCTGCGCGTTATCCCCCATCTCCCCGACATACCCCAGCCCCAAACTCTGGGTAGCCGTAATCCCCACATCAAACCCCGCCTCCACCAGCAACGTATTGCGATCCAGGGCCGTACCCTGGGCGCTGAAGCTGGTGCCGCCGCTGACAAACGCCTGGCGCGTTTCGCTGTCGACGTTGCCGTAGGTGTGGCGCCAGCCCACGCTCATGCGCGGGGTGAAGCTCATGCCGTTGTCGAGGTGGTTGAGGCCGGCAAGGCGCAGGCCCAAGGTGGTGCTGAGGTTGTCTTGGTCTTGCGACTCCACGCGTAGGGCCGAGTCGCCGCCTTTTTCGCTGTAAGCGTCGCGGTCGTAGCGTTGGTAGCCGACGGCGGCGAACGGCTCGGCGAGCAGACGGCCGCTGGCGTAGGGGTACGCCAATTCGGCAAAGGCTTGCTGGCTGTCGGCGTCGTAGTCGCCGTGCAGTTTGTCGTCCACGCCGGCGAAGCGAACCCGGCGTTTGTTCTCGCCTTCATGGCTGCTGTAGGCCGCGCCAAGGCGCAGGGCCAATTGGTCGAGCTGGGTCATGGCGTAGACACCGACGTGGTAGCTGTCGACATCACCCGAGGCGCCCTGCCCGGCATCGATGTCGGTGCGCGAATAACCGCCGACCACGCCCAGGCGCCAGTCCGGGCTCAGCGCCCAATCCGCACCGAACAGCGTGCCGCCGGTGTTCTGGTCGACGTCGCTGCTGCCGTGCTCGCCATCTACCGTGCCGTGGCTACCCAATGCCTGCACCCACAAACGGCCAGCGGCTTTCGGATCGTGCAGGCCACGGGCTTCATTCGGTACGCCGACGGCCACCAGTTGCGGGCCGTCCTCGCGCAGCACCGAGGCCTGCAAGCTGCTGCCGAAACCACCAAGCTGGGCCATGGCGCCTTGCATCACGCTGCTCACTTGGCTGGAACCGGCCAGGGTGGCGGCTGCCATGCTGGCGTTGCTGGTGCCGGCCAGCTGTTCAAGCGCTTGGCTGGCGGTGGCTTTATCGGTGGTCAGCAGTGCGTTGTACACGCTGCTGTCGCGCTGGGCGGCGAGATTGTCCGCCAGGTTGCGCGCGTTTTCGCTGCTGGCGAGCGCGGCGAAGGCGGTGTCGTTGCGGGTCAGTTGCAGTTCGACCGTGTTGGCGGTGTAGGTGACGGTTGGGGACAGGAAGGCAAAGTTGTGGGTCACGCTGCCGAACTGCCCGTTAACGCCACCGGCTGCCGTCAGCAGGCTGCTGCGCTCGGCGTAACCGCTGCCGTTGGCGGTCAGGTTCAGGGCGGCGTTGCCCAGCGTGGCGCTGCCGCTCAGTTGCACCGGAGCGCCGCTGGCGCTGAGGGAATACTCGAACGTGGCGCCGCTGCCCAATTGCAAGCTGCCCAGGCGACCGGTGCCGCCGTAATGGGCGCCGTTGGCGACGTTTAGCACACCGCCAATGCTGCCCTGATTGATCAGCGTCGCGCCGCTGGCCACGTTGCCGCCAGCGCTGAAGTCGTTGCTGCTGAGGGTCCACTTGCCGCCCGTGACGGCCAGGGTTTCGAAATTCTGGCTGTTGCCAAACTGGCCGACACCGCTGCCGCTGAGGGTCAGGGCGTCAGTGCCGGCGCCGCCGTCTACCAGGCCGCCAAAGGTGCCGCCGGTGAGTACAGTGAGGCTGTCGTCACCGATGCCCATGTCCACGGCCAGGCCGTTCAGGCCGACGATGGAGCCGGCGTTGCTCAGGGTGTCGTTGCCCGCGCCCATTTGCACGGCGGCGGCTGCCGTGGTGCTGCTCAATTGGTCAACGCGCACCGACCGGGCGCCGCCGCGAATCACGCCGCCGGCCAGGTTGGTCAGGCTGTCAGCAAAGTTGCCGACCAGGCCGATGGCCGTGCTGTCGGCACCGATGATGCTGCCGCCGTTGGTGATCGTCGCCACGCCGCCGACCGCTGTCGCCGTGCCGCGTTGCGCGGGGATGGAAGAACCGTTGGCGCCGTCGTCGATGAGGATGCCCTTGGACTGGCCAAAAATTTCAGCGCCCGCGTGGTTGATGATCGTGCCGCCGCCCGCCGCGATGCCATCGGCACCATTGGGGAAGCCGCTGGAATCCACACCGCCGGCGCCCACGCCTTCGATACGGCCGTAGTTGGTGATGGTGGCGATGCCGTCGATGTCCACGCCGTCGCCATCACCGTTGTTCGCCGTGCTGTAACCGGTGTTGCCGCCCAGGTGCTCGAACACCTTGCCGGCTCCGGCGTAGCGGCCGCTGATCAAGCCGTAGTTAAGCACCGTGCCCACGCCATCACTGCCGACGCCGGAGCCGTTGCGACCGATGATTTGGCCGCCTTGGTAGTTGGTAACGGTGACGCCAGCGTCGGAGGTCACGCCATGGCGCGGGCCGGAAATGGTGCCCCAGTTGTTGACGGTGACGGCCAGCTTGGAATCGATGGCGTCCATGGCGCTGGCAGCGCCGCTGCAGGCGCTGATGTAGTCCGGGCATTTGGTGTTGACGGTGCCCGTGCTGATGATGCTGCCGTAGTTGTTGATGGTGGTGTTGCTGCCGGGGCGCAGGGCGTCGTCGTTGCTGGATTCGATCAGCGCGTTGCGGTTGGTGGCGGAGCCGTTGTTGATGATTTTGCTGCCGGTGCCGGTGGCGTCGCGCATATCAATCGCCTGGCCGCCGCTGGTTCCGCTGCCCGTCACTTTGATGGTGCCGTTGTTGTTCAGCACCAGCGTGGAGTTGGCCTTTTTAACTCGGATGGCGTCGGCGTTGAGGGTGGAAATCGTGCCGTTGTTGGTAATAGCGATAGCGACACCGTTGGTGTTGTTATCAATCGCGCGGGCATCACTGCCGCTGTTGGCGTTGGCCAGGGTTCCGTTGTTTATGAGCGTGACTGTGCCGCTGGTACCGGTGATGTCCACTGCCGCCGCGTTGACGTTGGGTTGCAGCGTGCCGCCGTTGGCGACGGTGCCGGTATTGCCGCTGGTGAGAGTTTTGGCGGAGTTGTCGGTGGTGCCGGCGCCAACACTGAAGTCGGCGGCCTGGGCCGTGGCCAGGGTGATGGCCTGCACAGCCAGAATCAGGGGGAGAAGCCGGAATTTGGGGGTGTGGGAATGCATGGGGTCACCGCTCTTATTTGAAGTGCGGGGGACTATGCGTTGGGGTTGTTACAAACAGTTGACGACGGAATCGGGGCCCCAGGGTGGGGCGATGCGATGCCAACGCTGCACTTCGGCGCGAAACTCTGGATTCCGAATCGTCGGACCGCCGCCTGCGCGGGAATGACGGAGTTTTTGCCCACACCGCCGTCATCCTCGCGGACGCGGGGATCCAGAGTTTTGCGTCGAACACGATCGAAAAGCATCGCGGCTAAAGCCGCTCCTACAGGATCGGCGCTGAGTTGCTGGAACAGGGTGCCGCTCTTATCCGTTACGCAACACTTCCAACCCCTGAATCTGCTGCCCATTCCCATCGAAATTGCTCGATTCCAGCCACCGTTCATACCCCTTGGCAATCGCTGCCCATTCGCTGTCGATGATGGAGTACCAGGCGGTGTCGCGGTTGCGGTCTTTGATGACGAGGTGTTGGCGGAACAGCCCTTCGTAGGTGAAGCCGAAGCGTTCGGCGGCGCGTTTGGAGCGGGCGTTGCCGTTGTTGCATTTCCATTCGAGGCGGCGGTAGCCGAGGTCGAAGGCGTTTTTGGCGAGCAGGTGGATCACTTCGGTGGCTTGCACGCTGCGTTGCATCACGCGGCCGTAGCAGATGTGGCCAATTTCGATGCTGCCGTGGGCCGGGGCGATATTCAGGTAGGCAAGCAGGCCTTGAACCTGGCCGCTGGTCTGTTCGATGACGGCATAAAACTGCGGGTCTTTGCTCGCGGCGTTAGCGCTCAGCCAAGCGTCGAAGGCGGCGCGCTCGGGGAAGGGACCGTAGGGCAAGTAGTCCCATAGCAGCGGGTCGGAGTCGGGGCCTTGCAGGGCCAGCCATAGGTCATCGCCATGGCGCGCCGTGTCGAGCGCTTCAAGGCGCACGGTGCGGCCTTGCAGGGTGTCGCGACTCGGGGCGGCGACCGGTTTCCAGTTCAGGTGCGGGGTGAGGCTCATGGGCGATTCCTGGCGAATTAGTTGAAGAGTTTGCGGTATTGCACGAAGCCCGAGCGGGTGGCGATGTTGTCGTACAGGTGCATGGCGTCGGTGTTGGTTTCGTGGGTCAGCCAGTGCACGCGAGAGGCGCCAGCGGCTTCGGCGCAGGTGTACGCGTGTTCGATCAACTGACGGCCGATGCCGCCGCCGCGAATGCCCGGCTCCACATACAAATCTTGCAGGTAACAGTAGTTGCCGGCAGTCCAGGTGGAGCGGTGGTAGATGAAGTGCACCAGCCCCACGGCGACGCCGTCTTGCCAGGCCAGAGCGGCGTTCATTGGCTCGCTGCGGTCGAGGAAACGTTGCCAGGTGATGGCGCTCGTTTCGTCGCTGATCACGGTGTTGTAGAAGCGCTGATAGCCCTGCCACAACGGCAGCCAGGCGGCGTGGTCGGCGGCGGTGATGGCGCGGATGGTGATGCTCATGTCTTCTCCTTTATTGCGAGCCGTGGGGCGGCATGCGGGCGGCGAGTTCGGCTTCGTTGGCCAAGCCGCTGCCGGCCAGGTTGGCGCGCACATTGTCGTAGTCGGTCTTGTCGCGGTTCTGGCCCAGTTTCCACTTGCCTTCGATGCGCTCGATGGGCAGCTCGAAGCCGACGATGGCGCGCAGCATGCTGTCGATGTACGCCGGCGGCGCGTCGTCAATCGTCCACGGTTGGGCGCGACCTTGTTCGTGACGGTGGGTCAGTTCGGTGAGCAACTGGCGCAAACGCTCAGGGTCATCGAACGTTTCGGCGCGGCCGTAGGCGTGAATGGCGATGTAGTTCCAGGTGGGCACAGCCTTGCCGTGTTCGGCTTTGCTGGGGTAGTAACCGGGACTGATATAGGCCTGCTCGCCGGGGAAAATAACCAGCACCTCGGCGCCGGTCTGCAAGGTTTGCCACTGCGGGTTGGCTTTGGCGAAGTGGCCTTTGAGCGTGCCGAAGCGGCCCTCGCCGGGCACCAGCAGCAAGGGCAAATGGCTGGCTTGCAGGCCGCTTTCATCATGGCTGAGCACAATCGCCAGCGGCGTTTGAACCATTTGCTGGTGCAGCGTGGGCAGGTCTTCTTGGCGGAAGGAAGCGGGCGTGTACATGGTGAATCCCCCTGTGGATGAGCCGATCCTAGGGCAGGCATTGGACTTGTGTAAGAGCCATTTATGGCAAATCTCATAGGGCCAATGTTAGGTTGGGCTTCGCTCCGCGCATTCGAGTCCGTTATGTCGCCTTCACCTCTACCGTTCGACCCGTCCGGCATTCAGCTGGACCGCAGCAAAGGCTTGTCGCGCCAGCTGTATGAAGCCCTGCGCGAACGCATTCTCGCTGGCCAGCTTGGCAGCCGAGTGCGGATGCCGGCCACGCGCGATTTAGCCGACGCGCTGGGCGTGTCGCGAAATACCGTGGTGCGCGCGTACGACCAACTCTACGCCGAGGGTTATCTGGAAGGCCGCGTGGGCGATGGCACGTATGTCGCGCAGCTGGCGACCAAAGCCCGCAAGGCCGTCAAAGCCCCGGCCGGCCCGCCCCTGCAACGCGCCGATAGCGCTGCACTGGAGCGCCTGGAAACCGAGCACTTGCCCGCCCCGCGCCTGGACGCGCCACGCGCCTTTCGCGTGGGCATTCCCGCGTTCGACCTTTTCCCGTTCGACATTTGGGCGCGTCTGCACGCCAACTTCTGGCGCCGCCCGCCGATGGCCAGCCTGGGTTATGGCGCGGCGGCGGGCGATCCGCAATTGCGCGAGTTGATTGCCGCGTACTTGCGCAACAGCCGCGGCCTGGTCTGCGATCCGGCCCACGTGATCATCACCAGCGGCGCGCAGCAGGCCATCAGCCTCTGTGCGCAGGTACTGCTGAACGTCGGTGACGGCGTGGCGATTGAAAATCCCGGTTATCGCGCTGCCGGCAAGGCCTTTGCGTTGGCGGGCGCCCAGCTGCACGGCGTGGCGGTGGATGAAGACGGCTTCGACACCACGGCGCTGGCCACGCTGAAAACCTGCCGCCTGGCCTATGTGACGCCGTCGCACCAGTACCCCACCGGCGTGACGCTGTCGTTGCCGCGCCGCCTGCAATTGCTGGAATGGGCCGCGCGCGAAAACGCCTGGATTGTTGAGGACGATTACGACGGCGAGTACCGCTATCGCGGCACGCCGTTGTCACCCTTGGCCGCGCTCGATCAGCGTGGCCGCGTGCTGTATGTCGGCACCTTTTCCAAAATCGCCTTTCCGGCCCTGCGTCTGGGTTACTTGGTCGTGCCGCCGTCACTCACCGACGCCTTCAGCCAGGCGCGGGCGCTGGCGGTTCGTCACTCGGAAATCGGCACCCAGGCGGTGATGGCCGAGTTCATCGCTGCCGGCCATTTCCAGCGCCACATCCGCCGTATGCGCCGCGCCGGGCAAGCACGCCGCGACGCCTTGATCGAAGGCTGGCCCAGCGACGTGCCGGGCTGTCAGCCGATGCCGCAGGTCGACGCCGGCCTGCACCTGAGCGTGCGCGTCAGCAGCCGCGCGCGCGAGCAGGAGCTGGTGGAAAAAGCGGCCGCCGTGGGCGTTGAACTGAATGCCCTCAGCGACTATTGGTTGCCGAATTCTTCGATCAGCGAGGATGACCGCGCCGGCTTGGTACTCGGCTTCGCGGGGGTGAGCGAGGCGCATATCGCCACAGCGTTGAGCGCACTGAAAAAAGCGTGGCAGGTATGAGCCCGTTTTAGGTGATGCCGCCAGGAAAACCATCGTCTAGCACTGGTCGCCACGGAGCCCAACCCATGCAAGCGCTGTTGACCGAAATTCTCGATGAAGTCCGCCCGTTGATTGGCCAGGGCAAAGTGGCCAGTTACATCCCCGCGTTGGCCGAGGTGCCTGCCGCGCAGTTGGGCATTGCCGTGTATGGCAACGACGGCGAGCTGTTTTGCGCCGGCGATGCCGACACGCCGTTTTCGGTGCAGAGCATTTCCAAGGTGTTCAGCCTGGTGCAGGCCATCGAGCATTCCGGCGAGGCGATTTGGGAGCGCCTTGGTCACGAACCGTCGGGGCAGCCGTTCAATTCGCTGGTGCAGTTGGAGTTCGAGCGCGGTAAGCCGCGTAATCCGTTTATCAACGCCGGGGCGCTGGTGATTTGTGACATCAACCAGTCGCGCTTTGCCGCGCCGGTGTTGTCGATGCGCGATTTTGTGCGACGGCTGTCGGGCAATGCCGAGGTCACGGTGGATCGCCATGTGGCGGAGTCGGAGTACCAGCACCGCGCGCGCAATGCGGCGATGGCGTACCTGATGCAGTCGTTCGGCAATTTCCATAACGATGTCGAGGCCGTGCTGCGCAGTTATTTCAGCTACTGCGCGCTGCGCATGAGCTGCGTCGACCTGGCCCGCGCCTTTTGTTTTCTCGCCAACGATGGCTTCTGCAAACACAGCGGTGAGCAGATTCTGACGGCGCGACAAACCCAGCAGGTGAACTCGATCATGGCCACCAGCGGGCTGTATGACGAAGCCGGGAATTTCGCCTATCGGGTGGGCTTGCCGGGCAAGAGCGGCGTGGGCGGCGGCATCGTTGCGGTGGTGCCGGGGCGGTTTACCGTGTGCGTGTGGTCGCCGGAATTGAACGCGGCGGGTAATTCGCTGGTGGGCATGGCGGCGTTGGAGTTGTTGAGTCAGCGGATTGGGTGGTCGGTGTTTTAACTGGGCTTGGTGGCGTTTGCGGCCCTCACCCCTAGCCCCTCTCCCGCCAGCGGGAGAGGGGAATCCATCGCCTATCTCGCCTCAACCTCGGTTAGGCCCCCTCGCCCGCGAGCGGGAGAGGGCGGGGGGTGAGGGTCGGCGCCACGCACAAAAAAAAGGAGACACAGCGTTCGCTGTATCTCCTTGAAGGGCTTGGGAAGAGTGGCCCCAAAGCCTGGTGACTGTGAAACGGTGGCGCGTTACACCGCTGCTTTGAGCGGCACCAAACGCGGGGCGATCATGTTTTCCGGGCGCAGAATCTCGGCCAGGCTGGCGTCGTCCAGCAGCTTCTCTTCACGCACCAGTTCCAGTACGCCACGACCGCTTTCCAGCGCTTGCTTGGCGATGCGCGTGGCATTCTCGTAGCCGATGTAGGGGTTCAGCGCGGTGATCAGGCCGATGGAGCTTTCCACCAGTTCGCGGCAGCGCGCTTCGTTGGCGGTGATGCCGACGATGCAGTGCTCGCGCAGCATGTCCATGGCGCGTTGCAGCAGGCGGATCGAGTCGAAAATCTTGTAGGCGATCAGCGGCTCCATCACGTTCAGTTGCAGTTGGCCGCCCTCGGCCGCCATGGTCAGGGCCAGGTCGTTGCCGATCACTTCGAAGGCCACTTGGTTGACCGCTTCCGGAATCACCGGGTTGACCTTGCCGGGCATGATCGAGCTGCCGGGCTGGCGCGCCGGCAGGTTGATTTCGTTGATGCCGGTGCGCGGGCCGCTCGAAAGCAAGCGCAGGTCGTTGCAGATCTTCGACAGCTTCACGGCGGTGCGTTTGAGCATGCCGGAGAACAGCACGAAGGCGCCCATGTCGGAGGTCGCTTCAATCAGGTCGGCCGCCGGCACCAGCGGTTGACCGCTGATCAATGCCAAACGCTCGACAGCCAGCGCCTGGTAGCGCGGGTCGGCGTTGATGCCGGTGCCAATCGCGGTGCCGCCCAGGTTCACTTCGGTGAGCAGCTCGGGCGCCAGGCTTTTCAGGCGCGCCAGGTCTTCGCCCAAGGTAGTGGCGAAGGCGCGGAATTCCTGGCCGAGGGTCATCGGCACGGCGTCTTGCAACTGGGTGCGACCCATCTTCAATACGTGACCGAATTCTTCACCTTTAGCGGCGAATGCCTGAATCAGGCTGTCGAGGCTGGCGAGCAACGTGTCGTGGCCGAGCAACAGACCCAGGCGAATAGCGGTCGGGTAGGCGTCGTTGGTGGACTGCGCCATGTTCACGTCGTTGTTGGGGTGCAGGTACTGATATTCGCCTTTCTTGTGGCCCATGGCTTCGAGGGCGATGTTGGCGATCACTTCGTTGGCGTTCATGTTGGTGGAGGTGCCGGCGCCGCCCTGGATCATGTCGACCACGAACTGGTCATGGAACTCGCCGCGCACCAGACGGGCACAGGCTTCGCTAATCGCCGCATGTTTGGCCGGGCTCAGGTGGCCCAGCTCGCGGTTCGCGTCGGCCGCCGCTTGCTTCACCATCGCCAGGGCAACCACCAATTTCGGGTAGTGCGACAGCGTCACGCCAGACAGGCGGAAGTTGTGCACAGCCCGCAGGGTCTGGATGCCGTAGTAAGCGTCGGAAGAAACTTCGAGGGTGCCGAGCAGATCTTTTTCGATGCGCGATGATGCAACAGGGGACATGATGAGGTTCATCTCAGGGTAGGCACGGGCTTGGCCGCGATGCAGGCTAGACTAGGCCTGAGCCATTTTTAAGGCCAATGCTGTTAAACGCTGGGGTATGCACAAACGGCATAATGTCGGTGTGACTGCCGCTTGTCGGCGAGCGTAATAAGCGGTATTGAACGGAGCCCACATGAACCTCGAAAGCAAATGGCTGGAAGACTTCGTCACCCTGGCCGGCACCCGCAGTTTTTCCCAGGCGGCGCAGAAGCGCTTTGTCACGCAGCCGGCGTTCAGCCGACGGATTCGCAGTTTGGAAGAGTCTTTGGGCCTGACGTTGGTGAACCGCGCGCGCACGCCTGTGGAGCTCACAGAGGCCGGCCAACTGTTTTTGGTGACCGCCCGCAGCGTGATCGAGCAACTGGGCGAAGTGGTGCGCCACCTCCATCACCTGGAAGGCCAACAAGGCGAAGTGCTGCAATTTGCGGCGGCGCATTCCCTGGCGTTGAGTTACTTCCCGGCGTGGATTGCGCGCTTGCGTCAGGACGGTTTGAACATTGCCAGTCGCCTGGTCGCCACCAACGTCGGCGAGGCGGTGCACGCGCTGCGCGAGGGCGCTTGCGATTTGATTTTGGCTTTCTACGACCCCGACGCGGCGTTGCAGATGGACCCGGAAATCTTCCCCTCAATGCTGCTGGGGCGCAGTGAAATGCTGCCGGTGTGTGGCGTAAACGCCGACGGCAAGGCGCTGTTCGATTTGGAAGGCGGGCAAAGCGTGCCGTTGCTGGCCTACAGTGCCGGCGCCTTTCTCGGCCGCTCGGTCAACGCCTTGCTCCGTCAACGCGGCTTGCGCTCCACCACGGTGTACGAAACGGCCATGGCCGACAGTTTGAAAAGCATGGCGCTGCAAGGGTTGGGCGTGGCCTGGGTGCCGCGCCTGAGCATCGAGCCGGAGCTGGCCCGTGGCGAGTTGGTGGAGTGCGGCGGCGCGCATTGGCAGTTGCCGTTGGAGATTCGCCTGTATCGCTGCGCGCTGGTGCGCAAAGCGGCCATTCGTTTGCTCTGGCGCAAACTGGAAGCGGGCGCGGGCAGCGCGTCGGCGAGCGCGGGTTGATCCTACGCAGCGCACAAACATCTTGTTTAACAATGCCTTGAAACGCCCGCCCGGCTTGGCACGTTCGCTGCGCTAGACTGAGGCCCGCATCGCGTTACCGGCCCCGCCTTGCCGAACTGCCTCCCCTCCGGTTCAGGCTCCGGCGGCGCAATGTTTCATCGTGACCCACACTGCACTGCACCTTTGCCAGCCCTTCGCGCCAATTCGGGAGAATTCATGGTTCATCACACCCCTCTAATCGCGGCCCTGGCGACCGGCTTTGTGCTGGCCTTCGTGCTCGGCACGCTGGCCAACCGCTTGCGCCTGTCGCCCCTGGTCGGCTACCTGCTCGCCGGCGTATTGGTCGGCCCTTTTACACCGGGTTTCGTCGCCGATCAGGACCTTTCCAACGAGCTGTCGGAAATCGGCGTCATCCTGCTGATGTTCGGGGTGGGCCTGCACTTCTCGCTTAAAGACTTGATGTCGGTTAAGAACATCGCTATCCCCGGCGCCTTGGTGCAAATCACTGTCGCCACGCTGATGGGCATGGGCCTGTCGTGGCTGACGGGGTGGTCGTGGGGCGCCGGCTTGATCTTTGGTCTGGCGCTCTCGGTGGCCAGTACGGTGGTGCTGCTGCGGGCTCTGGAGGCGCGGCAGTTAATCGACAGCCGACGCGGCAAAATCGCCGTGGGCTGGTTGATCGTCGAAGACTTGGTGATGGTGCTGGCGCTGGTGCTGATTCCGGCGCTGGCCGGTGTGCTGGGCGGCAGCGAAGCGGCGCCGGGCGAAGGTATCTGGCTGCAGTTGGGCATTACCCTGGCGAAAGTCGCGGCGTTTGTGGCGCTGATGATTGTGGTGGGCGGCAAGGTGATTCCGTGGCTGCTGGAGAAAAGCGCCGGCACCGGCTCGCGGGAACTGTTCACCCTTGCAGTGCTGGCGATTGCCATGGGCGTGGCGTATGGCTCGGCGGTGTTGTTCGGGGTGTCGTTTGCCCTGGGCGCGTTTTTCGCCGGCATGATTCTCAACGAGTCGGAATACAGCCATAAAGCCGCCGACGATTCGCTGCCCCTGCGCGATGCTTTTGCGGTGTTGTTCTTCGTATCGGTGGGCATGCTGTTCAACCCGATGGTGCTGATTAACGAGCCCCTGATGGTGCTCGCCACGCTACTGGTCATCGTGTTCGGCAAGTCGCTGGCGGCCTTGCTGATCGTGCTGGCGTTCGGCAAATCACTGAGCACGGCGCTGACCATTTCCGCCAGCCTGGCGCAGATCGGTGAGTTCTCGTTCATTCTCGCCGGTCTCGGCGTGGGCTTGGGCCTGATGCCCGAAGCCGGGCGCGATTACATTCTGGCCGGCGCCATTTTGTCGATCGTCATCAACCCCATGCTATTCACCCTCATCGACCGCATTCAGCCCTGGCTGGATGGGCGCGAAAAAACGGCGCCAGCGGCCACGGTGGAAGAACAGACGCCTGAAGAATTCCAACCGATCACCGAAACCGGTCACGCCATTCTGATCGGCCACGGCCGCGTCGGCAGTCGCATCAGCGCGCGGCTGCGCGAGGAAGGCGTGCCGTTGGTCATCATCGAAGACAACCGCACCCAGGCCCAGGATTTGCGCGAGGTCGGCCACAGCGTGGTGCACGGCAATGCCGCCAGTACCCGCGTGCTGGAGCTGGCCAATGTGGCGAATGCGCGTTGGCTGCTGATCGCCATTCCTAATGGTCTGGAGGCTGGGGCGATCGCCATTCATGCGCGCGCCGCCAATGCCAATCTCGACATCATCGCCCGCGCCCATTTCGACGACGAAGTGGATTACCTGCAGCAACACGGTGCGGACCTGGTGGTGATGGGCGAACGGGAAATCGCCCGCATCATGTTCGAACGCCTCGGCCTGCACAGCGCAACGACAAGCTGAGCCGGCCACCCGCCTGACGGTCATAACCGACGCTGGAGTTGGTCACGAAGACGCGAGTAAGCTTGGCCCTCTTGTAGGAGTGCGTCGCGATGTTGACCCTGGGCAATATGTTCGTGCTGATGTTGCTGGCTGCCGGCGCCGCCTGGCTGTGGCATGCCCATGGCCTGCGCGAGCGCGCGTTGGAGCGGGTGAAGCAGCACTGTCAGCGCATGGAAGTGATTCTGCTCGACGACAACGTCGCGCTCCGCCGCATCGCGCTGCTGCCAGACGCTCGCGGCCGCCGTCGCCTGGCCCGGGTGTATGGCTTTGAATTCACCGTCACCAGCGAGCAGCGCCACGCCGGCACCATCACCATGTTTGGCCAGCACGTTGGCACCATCGAACTGGCGCCCCATCCGTTCGTGGAAAAGCCGGGGCAACCGGTGGCGCAGCCCAACGTGGTGGGCGACAGCGTGGTGATGGACAACGCCGCGCCCCATGCCGTGATTGACGTGGTGCCAGAACGTGTCAGCGGCAACGTGGTGCAGCTCAGCGACTGGCGGCGCAAGCACGACAAGCTGCACTAAGCCCCACGCCTTACTCCTTCAGCAAAAAACCGCGAACCCGCTCGGCGCTGTCCAGCGGGGTCTGCTGCATAAAACAATGCCCGCCTGCCACCACTTGCCCGCGCACATGGCTGTTAAGTGCGCTGACACGCGCCACCGCTTTGGCCACGAACGGGTAACTGTCCTGGCCGTGCACGATCAGCGTCGGTGTGACGATTTTGCTTAGCGAACTCCAGAGCCGGCGCGGGTAGGAGCTGAAAATCTCGGCCTCGCGGCTGGGCCGGCATTTCAGCTCGACGCCGTTTTCCACGTCCTTCAACGCGTGCTCCACATACGCCCATAGCGCCGCGTCTTCCCACCCTTTGAACGTGCCCCGGCCATGCAAGCCGGCATAGGCCGCCGCGCGGTCTGGCCACTGCTTGCGCCGCGCGGCGGATTTGCGCGCCATGCTGTGCTGACGCTGCAAGCCGAGCACTTCCGACACCGCCATCACGCCGATCAGCGTCGGCGGAAACAACACCGGGTCGAGCAGCACCGCGCGCTGAAACAGCTCGGGGTTTTTTGCCAGGATCAGGCTGGTGAGCACTCCGCCGAAACTGTGGCCGAGGGCGAAACGGGGCACGTCGCCGAACACGCCACGGCTAGCGTCGAAAGCTTCTACCGCCAGCTCGGCACTGCGATTCCAGCCATGGAAACGGCCGCCGTGGTCGCTGTCGCCATGGCCTTGAACGTCACACAGCCAGAGGTCGAAATCCGCGGCGAGGTGTTTGAGCATCGGCTCGTACGTGCGCCCGCAAAAGCCGTTGCCGTGGATGAAGTGCAGCAAGGGTTTTCCGCTGGGCTCGCTGTGCCAGCCGCGCAAAGTGAAGTGGGCGGAGCTGGCGTGGGACCAGGTTTGCAGGGTGAAAGCGGTCATAAGGGACGGACTTCTAGGGAAACGTGAGCGCAAGTTTAATGGTTTTGCGTTGGGGTTCGCTGCGCTTAACCCAACCTACAGGCCGCCATTCCAGCGTTGAGCTGCTGCTCGTTTTGCGGTTCGCTGAAGATCAATTCCAGGCGCGAGTCTTTGCGCCATTCGCTGCTTTGCCAGTGCAGCGATTCACCGTTCAGGGCGTTGGCCGACAGCCAGCCGGCGTTGCTGTGCATCACTAACTTGGCGCGCCGCCAGGGCAGGCTCGCCAGCCAGATTTGCAGGCGCATGAGTTCGAATTGCTGGCTCGGGTGCCAGCGCCAGCCGATGCTCCACCCTTCGGCTTGACCGCCGCTCTGGCAGATAGGCTGCGTGGCATCGAGCCAGACGCTGGCCCGGTTGCCGGCCTCGCTGTTTGGCAGTTCCGGCGCGCCGTCTGCGGCCTGCACGGTGGCGCCGGGGAGCTCGGCCAGCGGCACGGCGCCCTGGCTGGTCCAGAAAATCGGGCGCGCTGGCAGGCGGTTGACGATGGCGGCGCGGGCGTCGGCGTCAAGCTGTTCGGCTTTGTTCAGCACCAGCAAACCGGCCTCGTCCAGGGCCGCTTGCTGGCTGTCCGGCAGCGGCAAGCCGGCGGCCAGCGCTTGGGCGTCCAGCACCAGCACGCTCGGCTGCACCGCCAGCGCGCCTTCCCAGGGCGGATCACGCAACTGCGCCAGCAGTGCCGCCGGATGGCCCAGGCCTGACGGCTCGATAAACAGGCGATGGGGTTTGGCTTTGCGCAGCAACCGGGCGAGGCCGATTTGAAACGGCGCGCCATTGACGCAGCACAGGCAGCCGCCGGCCACTTCGCTCAGGGCGATGCCATCGTCGCCGGTGGTCAGCAACGCAGCGTCGATGCCAATCTGGCCGAATTCATTAATCAGCACGGCCCAGCGCTCATCGGCAGGGCGCTGCGCCAGCAGATGACGAATCACGCTGGTTTTCCCGGCGCCCAGCGGGCCGGCGATCAAATGGGTAGGGATATCGCTGAGCACGTGGGTCTCGGGGTGTGATTTCAGGGGTGGATAACCATCGGTGAAAAGCGCCACAGGCACAAGCACGGGGCTCGCCGTGCTAGAGTCGCCGGCACATTTTTTCGGCGCCGGAGACCCACGATGCGCGTACTGCTGTTGCCTTTGCTGCTTCTTCTATCCGGCCAGGTGATGGCCGAGGCTTGCGTGGTGCACAGCCAGGCTGAACGCCTGGATGTAAAGGTCTGTCAGCAGAACCGCAGCATTCCGCCCAACTTGTTCCACAGCGGCTTTTGCCAGCCGACGATGAAGGGCCAGCAAGTGACGGTGGATTACGTTGAGCAGTGCCCGCAGGGCTCGTTCGGCGTGTGCCGCTCGGCCAAAGTGCCGGGCACACCGTATCAGCAAGACATTCACTATTACGGCGTGGCCAGCGATGCCGCCTACCTCAAGCCGGCCTGCGAAAAGCAGAACCGTGGCGTGTGGATGGATCGCTGATCGGCCCTCACGCGGCCTCGTGCCACGGGCCGAACGGGTCGGCGTAGTGCGCCCAGCCTTCGCTACCGGTGGCCATTTCAGCGTCGCTTAGCAGGCAGTCGTCCAACTCGCGGCTGAGTTGGGCGAAGTCGATGTTCTGACCGATAAACACCAACTCCTGACGGCAATCGCCCACCTCCGCGCTCCAGTGGCGCATCACGGTGGCAACCCCTTCGTCGTCTTGTGGCCACTGCTCTTTCGGCACGTGCCGCCACCAGCGGCCGGCAAAGCCATAGCGCATCAAACCGCCGGCTTGCGACCAACTGCCGGCGTCCTGATGTTTGCTCGCCAACCAGAAGAAACCTTTGGAGCGCAGCAGCCGGCCGTTGCTCCATTCGCGGTTGATGAACGCGTAAAAGCGCTGCGGATGAAACGGCCGCCGCGCCCGATAAGCAAACGAGGCAATGCCGTATTCCTCGCTTTCCGGCAGATGCTCGCCGCGTAGCTCCTGGAGCCAGCCGGGTGCTTGTGCGGCGCGCTCGAAATCAAAGCGGCCGGTGTCGAGAATTTTGCCCAACGGCACCTGGCCCATCACCATCGGCAGAATTTCGGCGTGGGTGTTCAGGCTGGCCAGGATGCTCATCAGCTCGCGGCGCTCGTCGCGGGAGATCAGATCAATTTTGCTCACCAGAATTACGTCAGCGAACTCGACCTGCTCGATCAGCAAATCGGTAATCGAGCGTTCGTCGTCTTCGTCCACCACTTCGCCACGGCTCGCCAGGCTGTCGGCTTGTTGGTAATCGCGCAGGAAGTTGAGGCCGTCGACCACGGTAACCATGGTGTCCAGGCGCGCTACGTCGCTGAGGCATTGGCCGTCTTCACCGCGAAAGGTGAAGGTTTCGGCCACGGGCAAGGGTTCGGCAATGCCGGTGGATTCGATTAGCAGATAGTCGAATCGGCCATCGCGGGCGAGGCGGTTCACTTCTTCGAGCAAGTCTTCGCGCAGGGTGCAGCAAATGCAGCCGTTGCTCATTTCGACGAGCTTTTCTTCGGCGCGATTTAGGCTGACGTCACGCTGCACTTCGCTGCCGTCGATGTTGATTTGACTCATGTCGTTGACGATCACGGCGACGCGCAAATTGTCGCGGTTACGCAGGATGTGATTGAGCAACGTGCTCTTGCCCGCGCCAAGAAAGCCGGACAAAACAGTGACGGGTAAACGGGGCGCTTGCATGGCGGATTCTCATAAGAACAGGAGCCGGTTTAGCTCAACGATTGTTATAGTATTACACGTTATACAATAACAAAACGTCGGACTTTAACGACCGTCCCGATTTTTCCGAATGCCATAAAAAACCCCTGCGCCGCGCTGTAAGCCAGCAGGGCTAGGGGTTTCACGTGGAACTGGCTGTTTAATTGCGCCGCGCCACTGCGCTTAACGGGTATTGGCAGGCAAACCTGAGCAATCAGCACCGACCCAGCGGCCGGTCGATTCGAGGCGGCCTTGCTGCTTCTGTCCGCCCATCAAAAACGTGCCGTTAACGGTGGTGGCGAACTCACGAGAGCTAAGGAAAGTGGTCTGCCCTTGCCCTTGTCCCTGTGGGCAACTGACGGTGAATTTCATCATTTGCGGTGTGCGTTCGGTGATCTGCTGCTTGCAGCCGGAATGGGCGCCTTGGGTTGGGAAGTTGTCGGTTTGCGCCTGCTCCGGGGTGATGCACATGCGCACGCCGTTGCCCGCCATCGCCACGCCTTGTTTGGCCATGGCCTGCTCAGCCATTTTGCGTTGCTCGGGCGGCAGGCTGCCCATCAGCAGTTGCAGGTCGGGCATCTGCTGGCCATTGACCTGCATGTTTTTCGACTGGATTTCCCACAGCCCGGGTTGCAGCTTCTCAGCCTGCGCCAAGGACGACGCTCCGAGCGCGGCGGTGCAGGCAAGAACAAGGCGAATCTTCATAAATCACGGTCCTTCTGGCAGGTGGGGAAGCGGCGCAACTATGGCGCGGCCAGCCATGTAGACGCCAGCTACAGTCGACAGTTGCACCGGCACACGGCACATTGCGTGTCAGCACATTGCCCAAGCGACCCCGGCATGGACGTGATCATCCCACCGCTGTTCGGCTACCTGATAGCCCTCACCCACCTGCTCGGCATCTGCGCCGCGCTGCACGCCATCCTCACGGTACGCACCGCCCAGGGTTCCATCGCCTGGGCGTTGTCGCTGCTGTTTATTCCGTACCTGACGCTGATTCCCTACCTGGTGTTTGGCCGCAGCACGTTCGACGCGTACATCCGCGCGCGCCGCCACGCCGACCGAGAAATGCGCACCGCCATGAGCACCCTGAACTGGCGACCCTGGGCCGAGGAGGCCCTGGCCGCGCAAGACACCGACGCCTACCGCACCCTCGGCGCCCTGCCCTCGTTGGGCCACATGCCGTGCCTGGCGAATAATCAGGTGCGGTTGTTGATCGATGGCAACGCCACGTTCGAAGCCATTTTCGCCGCCGTCGCCAGCGCCCGGCAGGTGGTGCTGGTGCAGTTTTTCATCATCCACGACGACGACCTCGGCCGCCGTTTACACGCCCTGCTGCTGGAGCGCGCAGCGGCCGGCGTGGCGGTTTATTTGCTGTACGACAGCATCGGCAGCCACGCCCTGCCGCGCCGCTACATCCAGACGCTGCGCAACGGCGACGTCAATGTGCGCGCCTTTAGCACGCGCCGTGGGCTGATCAATCGCTTCCAGCTGAACTTCCGTAACCACCGCAAAATCGTGGTGGTCGATGGCGACTTCGGTTTTGTCGGCGGCCTCAACGTAGGCGACGAGTACCTGGGTTTGAAAGCGCCGCTGGCGCCCTGGCGCGACACCCACGTGGAGCTGCGCGGGCCGGCGGTGGCGTGTTTGCAGGAATCGTTTGCTGAAGATTGGTTTTGGGCCACCCGTCAGTTGCCTCCGCTCATGCTGCCCGAGGCCTACGGCGGCGAAGGCAAGCTGTGTCAGGTGCTCACCAGCGGCCCGGCCGATGCGCAGGAAACCTGCTCGCTGTTTTTTGTCGAAGCGGCCAACTGCGCCCGCGAGCGCCTGTGGATAACCAGCCCGTATTTCATCCCGGACGAATCGGTGTCCGCCGCCCTGCGGCTGGCCGTGCTGCGCGGCGTGGACGTGCGCATCTTGCTGCCGTCACGCCCCGACCACCGCACGGTGTACGCCGCCTCCAGCCTGTACGCCTTCGCGGCGTTGCACAGCGGCGTGCGAGTGTTTCGCTATCAGCCGGGGTTTGTGCACCAGAAAGTGGTGCTGATTGACCACAAAATCGCCGCAATCGGCAGCGCCAATCTCGACAACCGCTCGTTTCGCCTGAACTTCGAAATCATGTTGATCACCGTCGATGAAGCGTTCGCCGTGGAGGTGGAACGCATGCTCGACAATGACTTCGGCCTGGCGATTGAACTGGCGGCGGGCGATGACCAAAACATTCACCGCCTGCGCCAGTTGGGCATGCGCATCGCCCGGCTGATTTCACCGATTTTGTGACCGCCGTTGGCAGCAGTTCACGCCAGAAGTCACACGCCTCGGCTTCGTAGGAGCCAGCTTGCTGGCGAACCCTGCAAACGCCGATCGGTAAGCTGGGCGCAACCTCCGTTTGCCGGAATTCGCGACCAAGGTCGCTCCTACACAAACATCCATCGGTTGCGTAAAACCGGCAGACGCCATTCAGGCTTCAACTTCTTCCTTGTAAACCTGCAACCCGCGCGCCTGGTAATTGCCCAGCGCGCTAGGGTGATCCAGCGTGCAGGTATGCACCCACACCCGCTTGGTGCCCGGCCAGGCCCAGGCCGACTCCAGCGCGTGCGTCAGCATCGGGCCGCCAAAGCCTTTGCCGAAAAATTCCTGCACCAAGCCGAAGTACAGAATCTCCACATCGCCCTCGGCGCTGCGTTGCAGCTCGTAGTAGCCGGCGATAGCACCCTGCTCGTAAGCCACGAAGGTGCGGTGGTTGTCTTGCTCAACCAGCTCGCGCCATTGCGCGTCGGTCCACACCAGCTTGTCAGTCCATTCCCACGGACCGCCCACCAGCTGGTACAGGAAACGGTTAAGCGGGAACTGCTTGATCACGCACTCGACAATGCTTAGCGCCGCCGGCAGCGGTTTGCCGCGCACCTGCTCGGGGCTTTGCATGTCCAGGTAATAGGTAATGTTTTCAATGGCTGCCATGGCCGGCCCCAACAGGAAATGTGCGCCGAGGCTACTGCACCGGCGCGCTCAGGGGCATACGCAGCTAACGGGTTTTTTATCCGTACAGATCGGCGCGCGACCACGGCAGGCTATGGCTGCCATCGGCCAGTGGTTTTACCGCGAGAATCTGATGCAAGTTCATCCAACCGCGGGCAAACCCATAAGCGCAGCCGGCCAGGTACAAGCGCCAGATGCGCAACGCCTGCTCCGGCACCAGCGCCCTGGCTTCGCTGAGCCGGCTTTCCAGGTTGGCACTCCACATGTCCAAGGTGCGCGCGTAGTGCAACCGCAGGCTTTCCACATCCACCACTTCCAAACCGGCTTCGCTGAGATGGGCCGTCATGCGGCTCACGTGCGGCAGCTCGCCGTGGGGAAACACGTAACGGCCAATGAATTCGCCCGCGCCGCGCCCAACCGGGCGGCCATCGGTGTACCGCGAGGTGATGCCGTGGTTCATCACCAGGCCGCCTTCGCGCACTGCACCGAATAGCTGCTGGCAGTACAGCGGCAGATTGGCGTGACCGACATGTTCGAACATGCCCACGCTGACCACTTTGTCGAAACGGCCGTCCTGCGGCACGTCGCGATAGTCCATCAGCTTAAGCTGCACCGCGTCTTGCAGGCCGTCGGCCGCCACCCGCCCACGAGCGAGGTCCAGCTGCGCCTGGCTCAGGGTGATGCCGGTGACCTGCACGCCGAACTCACGGGCGGCAAAGCGCGCCAAACCACCCCAACCGCAGCCGACGTCGAGCAGGTGCTCGCCGGGTTGCAGCCGTAACTTGCGGCACAAGTGGCGCAGCTTGGCCTGCTGCGCGGTGGCCAGGCCTTCTTTTCCGGTAGGAAAGTAGGCGCAGGAATAGACCATGTCCGGGTCGAGCCACAGTTCGTAGAAGCCGTTCGACAGGTCGTAGTGATAGGAAATCGCCTCGGCATCGGTGGCCTTGTCGTGCGCTTCGCGCGGCAACGCCCGTTGCTCGTCATCGCTTAACGCTTCGCTCAGGGCATCGCCCAGGCGGATCACCTCCGAAATCGGCCCTTCCAGCTCCAGCCGACCTTCCACATAAGCGCCGCCGAGTGCATCCAGGCTCGGATGACTGAGCTGACTGATCAGGCCAGGGTCCTTGATCACCATGGTCACCTGCGGCTGCGGCCCCAGGTCGAGTTCGTAGCCGTTCCATAAGCGCAGGCGCAACGGCAGTTGCAGATTGCGCAGGGTCGGTGGAAGTTGCGCCAACATAAAAAGCCCCCCGTACAGACGTCACGCAGCGGCTCTGACGAGCCCAAAACTACTGACCGAGGGAAGCGGCGCGCAGTTGCAACACTTTACCGGGCCGGCGATATGCGGCCGTTTCGCCGCGTCGTCAGTCGCTGGCGGGACGGAACAAATGGGCGTGCCCAGCGCGGTAAAGGTTGGAGTCAGCGAAGGCATCGGCGCTGAGCACCCGACCGACCACAATCAAGGCCGTGCGCTGAAAGCCTTTGGCCGCCACCGCCGCTTCGATATCCGCCAGGGTGCCTCGCACCCAGTCCTGATCGGGCCAACTGGCGCGGTGCACCACGGCGATGGGGCAATCGGCGCCGTAATGCGGCACCAGCGCCTCGACGATTTTGCCCAGATGCTGCACGCCCAAATGGATGGCCATGGTGGTGCCGTGGCGCGCCAAGTCGGCTAGCTCCTCGCCTTCCGGCATTTTCGAGCGGCTGCCGTAACGCGTGAGAATCACCGTTTGCGCAATGCCTGGGAGCGTCAGCTCGCTTTCCAGCAAGGCCGCGCAGGCTGCCGTGGCGGTGACGCCGGGCACGATTTCGAAGGGAATGTTCAGGCGGCGTAAATGGCGAATCTGCTCGCCGATTGCGCCGTATAACGACGGATCACCCGAGTGCACGCGGGCGACGTCCTGCCCCTGGCTGTGGGCGGTCTCGATCAGGCGGATGATTTCATCCAGATGCAGCTCGGCGGTGTTCACCACGGTTTCGGCGCGGTGGCCCTCCAGCACCGCTTCCGGCACCAGCGAACCGGCGTACAGCAACACCGGGCAATGGCGAATCAGGCGTTGGCCTTTCACCGTGATGAGCTCGGGGTCGCCGGGGCCGGCGCCGATGAAATACACCGTCATACGCATTCCTCCACGCCGGCGATGGCCACGGTGGCGCTCGCGCTGGTGTGTTTTTCGATTAACAGAGCGGCGCGTTTTCCCGTCACCGCTTCCACCTGCGCCAGAGCGCTTGCCTCGGCGACGCTGACTGCGCCAGTTGCGCGCAGGGCGATCGCCGACACGCTGCTGACGCGATCACTGGCGGCGTCCAACTGAGCCGGTGGCAGCCACGCGAGCGGCAAGCGCAACGTTGCGGCGAGCGCGCGAAGGCCAGCCTCGTCACGTTTGTGTTCAACGCTGGCGAGGCCGGCGAGGTCAGCGACACCCAACCCGTGTGCGCTCAGCGTGTGTTCCAGCAACTGACGAAGTTCAGCCTCGCTGCAACCCGCGCGGCATCCGATTCCAGCAATAAAAGGCGCAACGATCGGCACAGAGAAAACGCCTGAATAAGTAAGAAAAAACCCGCTGAGAGCATGCCCTTCAGCGGGTTCTTGCGCGGCATGAACGAGGGGGTTACACCGCGCTCTTGCCCGCAAACCGGCGATACAGCCAGGCGCTCAGCAAGCCCAGGGCCGACCAGAACAGCGCGTTGGTAATCAACGAGGCCCAGATGAACTGATGCTCCAGCGCCTCGGGCGCCAGGCTCGAATGCACCTCAGGCTGCGGCGCGCCGATGACATGCGGCACCACCAGCAACACAGCGCCGATCACTTTTACCGCCCAGTGGCGGGCGAACACCAGAAAGGCCAGGCCCACCGCGGTTGCGGTTGCGGTGCCGATCCACCAGTACTGACGCAGCTGCAAATCAGCGGCGGCGGTGCCAGGCAATTCAGGCGGCAGACCGAGCGAAGGCGCCAACGAAAAGGTAGCGAAACCGGCCAGGCCCCAGAACAGACCGTCACGGGTACGCCCCGGCGCCCGCAGGGTAAACAAGCCCGCCAACATCAGCGCGAAACCAACGGCCACCACCAGATTGGCGCCCGTGGTCGACGCGACGCGTTGCCAGCCATCTTCCGGCGACCACGCTTCGCTGCTGTGTTCGTGGCTATGGGCGGCGGCGCCCGGCTCATGGCTGTGCTCAGCCGGCGCCACTTGCACGGCGGCGGGCTCGGCGTTTTCAAAGGTTTCGCCCTGCAGAATCAGCGGCGCCACCCAGAAGCTTTGCAACAGGGTCAAAAACAGGGCACCCAGCAGCCCGGCAAACCCGGCGGTTTGCGCAATACGCTTAATCATTTCGCGGTCTCTTCAGTCGCACGCACACTTAGTGGCACAGAAATTAGTGGCACGGAAACGCGGCACTGTGGCGGGTGTCGTGGGCAGCGTTGTGTACCGCCTCGACATGGGAGAAACCGGCGAAATACACCAGCAACGCGCCCAACAGGCCGGCGCCGATGGCGACCACGAGACGCTGAGAAAGCGAGGCGCTGGCCTCGGCAGAATGAGTAAGGGTGCTACTGGACATGACCGTTCCCTCTGAACTGGAAATGAAAACGTAGCAGAAGGGAACGCACGAGGAGCCGAATGCGAGCGCATTCAGACTTCCGGCTTGCGCCCGCCCACCGCGGGTTTTGCCTACTGGTATGAATTCAGGCCGGTCTCCGGGCTCGCATGGCTGAAGGGTTTCAACACACGCCTACCGTTGCGGGGGCAGCGTCGGACTAACTGCTCCAGAAACCACCCAGAGCGCGCACCGACTTCCCGTTTCACCTTGCGCACGACGACGCAAGACACCTGAAACAGCGCGCTAGAACACCATTTTCATCGGCAAAGGTCAACGCTGCGCTGGTGGGCAGATCACTCAGGCGGCCCTCACACCGTGCGCTTGAGGGCCACAATGCCGACCGTCAAGCCGAACGGGCGCATCACCTTGTTCAGCGATTTCACTGTCGGATTGCCCGCGTCCTGCTCCAACTGCAACAGGCTGCGCTCGGACATTTTGCACAGCTTGGCGAATTTGGCCTGGCTAAGGCCGGTGACCTCTTGGCGTAGCCGGCTCACGGCCTGACCCAGCGTAAGGCTGCCTTCGCTGAGCGCCTCGTGAATCTCCCGGATCAGCCTGCCGCGCTCCTCGATATCCAGGTTTTTCACAGCAAATCTCCTTTGCCCAAATACGCCGTCAAATCGCTCAGATGCACGGCCGGGTGGCGCCAGGTCGCGGGCGGCAGCGGCTGGCTCGCCAGAATGTCTGGCAAGGCGAGCAGCGTTTGGGCCTGGGCGCGCAAACGATCAAACGCGTCATCGGCGTTGACCCAGCGGCTTAGCGAAGCGCACGCCATGCGCCAGTTCACTTCACCGGCCTGTTCAATCGGCGGCGCCCACTTGGTGGTGCGACTGATGGCCTCGTCATCCATGACCATGGGCGCCAAGTCATAAATGGGCGCCAGACGTAGCGAAGCATCGCCACGAATAATTGCCGTGTTGCGCCCGTGGTTGTCCGAGTTACCGAGAATTTTGTTGAGTAGGTCGCGGCGCAGGTATTCGCCGATTAACGCGTCCAGTTGGTCGCGCTGGCCGGTGTCGATCCACAGTCCGGCCAGTAGCTCGATTACCAAAGTGGCAGCCGCCTGAAAAGCCCTTCTGCGCGTCGAGGAAACGCACCTGCATCGCGTCGTGCCAGACGCCATCGGTAAACAACTGGAAGGTCAGGTTCATAGGGGCTCACCGCACTATAGTGCGGAAAACTATAGCGTTAGCCCTGCAAAACCGCAATTTAGTGCGGTAAAACAAGCGAAATCAGGACTTATTCCGCACTATATTGCGGTTTTATCAGGGTGATTTAACCGATTGCCGCAATGTAATACGGTAGGCCACCCACGGCGAATTTGACCCATCCCCCACCACTGCGTAGCCTTGCTCGCTTCGAGGTCTCGGCGCATTTGCGCCAGAGCTAAGAGGGAACGCGGTGCGCTGAACAGCCAGGCCGCGGCTGCCCCCGCAACTGTAAACGACCGGCTTTCTTCCAGTGCCACTGCCACGCGCGGGAAGGCGAGGAAAGCGGCCCGCATCAAGGGCCATGTCGTGAGCCAGGAGACCTGCCTCGAACCTATTCACGACAACCGGGCGGGGTGATCCGGTGGCGAATTCTGCGGTGAGCGCTCTGCTCGCTGCAGCCGTCGCAGCCGCCCGCCGATCCGATTTCGCGCGTATCCAACAGGGCTGCATTCGATGAAAAGCTTGGCCAAACTCCCCGTCACCATCGTCACCGGCTTTCTCGGCGCCGGCAAAACCACGCTGCTGCGCCATATGCTCGACAACGCCGAAGGCCGCCGCATTGCGGTGATCGTCAATGAGTTTGGCGAGCTGGGTATCGACGGTGAAATCCTCAAGCAATGCACCATCGGCTGCACCGAAGAAGAAGCCAACGGCCGCGTCTACGAGCTGGCCAACGGCTGCTTGTGCTGCACAGTGCAAGAGGAGTTCTTCCCGGTAATGCGCGAGCTGGTGGCGCGTCGCGGCGACCTTGACCAAATTCTTATCGAAACCTCGGGCCTGGCCTTGCCCAAGCCGTTGGTACAAGCCTTCAACTGGCCGGAAATTCGCAATGCCTGCACCGTCGATGCGGTGATCACCGTGGTCGACAGCCCTGCCGTTGCCGCCGGCACGTTTGCCGCGTTTCCAGACCAAGTCGACGCACAGCGCCGCGAAGACCCGAACCTGGACCACGAATCGCCGCTGCACGAGCTGTTCGCCGACCAACTGGCCAGCGCCGACCTGGTGATTCTCAACAAAGCCGACCTGCTCAGCCCTGAAGCGCTGGCGGCCGTGCGTGCCGAAGTGGCCGAGGAACTGCCGCCAGCGGTGAAGGTGATCGAAGCGCGCAGTGGCGTGTTGCCTCTGTCGGTGCTGCTGGGCCTGAACTCGGAAACCGAACTGCACATCGACAGCCGCAAAACACACCACGATCTGGAAGACCACGAAGAACACGACCACGACGAGTTCGACTCTTTCTCCGTGGAACTGCCGGAAGTCGAAGAAGCGCAATTGCTGGCCGCGCTCAATGGCCTGGTAGAGCGTCACGGCGTGCTGCGCGTCAAAGGCTTCGCCGCCATTCCCGGCAAACCGATGCGCCTGCTGATTCAGGGCGTAGGCAAGCGTTTCGACAAACACTTCGACCGCGCCTGGCGTAGCGATGAAGCGCGCAGCAGCCACTTGGTGATCATTGGCCAGGAGTTGGACGAGGCGGTGATTAGTAATGAATTACGCCAGGCATTGGTGTGACGAACGCGCGTTTGCCTTTTGCCCCCTCTCCCGCTTGCGGGAGAGGGTTGGGGTGAGGGCAGCGGACTTGCGTTAGCCCCGGCCCTCACCCTCGGTCCCTCTCCCACAAGCGGGAGAGGGAAGCACAGCACCTGAGTTTTTTATGCATTTACTCCGCACCCAACCCGGTGGTTTCGTCCCCGCTGATGGCATCGCCCATCTGGCGCAAACCCCTGCGGATGTGGTGATTCTGTGCACCGGTGACTCGCACCTTTCGCTGCTCGCCGCCGCTGCCCAAACCCTGCCAGACGATTACCCAAGCCTGCGCCTGGCCAGCCCCGCGCAGTTGCAGAATCACGCCTCGGTGGACCTCTACGTCGAGGAGGTGCTGCAACACGCCAAGGTAATTCTGGTGTCCGTGCACGGCGGGCTGAGTTATTGGCGCTACGGCATTGAGCGGCTGGTGGAACTGGCGCAACGCGGCGCGCAGCTGATTCTGGTGCCCGGCGATGACAGCCCCGACCCTGAACTTACCGCCCTCGGCACCGTCGCCCCCGAGCAGGCTGACCGCCTGTGGCAGTACCTGCGCCAAGGCGGCGTCGACAACGCTCGTCAGCTGTTTCAGTACCTGGCGGCCACTTGGCTCAATGGCGATTACCCCTGGGTCGAGCCGCAGCCGTTGCCGCGTGTGGGCGTGTATCACCCCAGCGCGGCCAATGCCGGACTGGCAGATTGGCAAGCGACCTGGGCAGCCGGGCAGCCGGTGGTCGGCCTGCTGTTTTATCGCACTCACGTGCAGTCGGCGAACACCGCCTTTATCCACAGCTTCTGCGAGCGCTTGAGCGCGCAAGGGCTGAACCCGCTGCCCATCGCCGTCGCCAGTTTGAAAGAAGCCGCGTGCCTGGCCGTGGTCGAAGACCTGCTCGACGAAAGCAATGCCAGCCTGATCATCAACACCACCGGCTTCGCCCAATCCAACCCCGAGCAGCCCAACTTGCGCCCGTTCCGCCGCAATGTGCCCGTGCTGCAAGCCATCTGCGCCCTGGACAACCAGCCGCTATGGCAAGCCAACCCGCAGGGCCTGGGCTCGCGCGACCTGGCCATGCACATCGCCTTGCCGGAGCTTGATGGCCGGCTGATTACCCGCCCCATCAGTTTTAAGGGCCTGGCGTGGCGCAGCGAGCGCAGCCAGAGCGACGTGGTGTGTTACGAAGCCGACCTGGAGCGCATGAACTTCGTCGCCGAGCTGGCGCGCCGCTGGGTCGACCTGGCGCGAGTGGCCAATGCCGACAAACGCATCGCCCTGGTGCTCGCCAACTACCCGACCCGCGACGGCCGCATCGGCAACGGCGTGGGCCTTGATACGCCCGCTGCCGCGCTGAATATTCTTCGCGCCCTGCAGGACGAGGGCTATCCGGTCGAAGGCTTGCCGGACACCGGCACCGCGTTGATTCATCAATTGCTCGGAGGCGTGACTAACGATCTTGACGGCTTGGACCTGCGACCTTGCGCGCAAAGTCTGGCGCTGGCCGACTACCACCGCCTGTTTGCGCGCCTGCCACTGGCTAACCAACAAGCCGTGCGCGAGCGCTGGGGCGAGCCGGAGCAAGACCCTATGTTCCGAGGCGGTCGCATGATGATCGCCGGGCTGCGCTACGGCCTGACGTTTGTCGGTATTCAGCCGGCGCGCGGCTACCAGCTCGACGCCAGCGCCGTGTACCACGACCCCGATCTGGTGCCGCCTCACGGCTACCTGGCGTTTTACTTCTGGTTGCGCGACACCTTTGCCATGAACGCTGTGGTGCATGTGGGCAAGCACGGCAATCTGGAATGGCTGCCGGGCAAAAGCGTGGGCTTGTCGCAGCAGTGCTGGCCGGACGCGATTCTTGGCCCAACGCCGAACGTGTACCCGTTTATCGTCAACGACCCCGGCGAAGGCGCGCAGGCCAAGCGCCGCACCCAGGCCGTGATCATCGACCACCTGATGCCGCCGCTCACCCGCGCCGAAAGCTACGGCCCGCTGCGCGACATTGAGCGCCTGGCCGACGAGTACTACGACGCCTCGCTGCTCGACGAGCGGCGCGCGACCGAGTTGCGCGGCGAAATTCTGGCCCTGGTGCGCGCCACCCAGCTCGACCGCGAGTTGCAGCTACAGATCAACGACGACCCCAATTCCTGGCTGCCCCAGTTGGACGCCTATCTGTGCGACTTAAAGGAATCGCAGATTCGCGACGGCCTGCATGTGTTCGGCGAATCCCCGGCCGGGCGCCTGCGCCTGGACACATTGCTGGCCTTGCTGCGCATTCCCCGTGGCGACGGCAAAGGCCGCAACGCCAGCCTGTTGCAGGCGCTGGCTAAAGATTTCGAGCTGGGTTTCAACCCGCTGAATTGCGAAATGGCCGCGCCGTGGAGCGGGCCGCGTCCGGCTGCGCTGCACGCGATTAGCAATGATACCTGGCGCACTGAAGGCGACACCCGTGAACGGCTTGAGCTGTTCGCCGTGCAACTGATTGCCGCCAGCTTGAATGGCGACCAACCGGCATGTGGCGAACACACCCGCGCCGTGCTGGCGGCGTTGCGCGAGCACGTGGCGCCGACACTGGACGCCTGCGGGCCGGCGGAAATGCACGGCCTGCTCGCCGCCCTGCGCGGCGCCTTCGTGCCCGCCGGCCCGAGCGGTGCGCCCAGTCGCGGGCGCTTGGACGTGCTGCCCACCGGGCGCAATTTCTATTCGGTAGACGTACGCAACCTGCCAACCCCGACCGCCTGGCGCATCGGCTTCCAGTCCGCAAACTTGTTGCTCGAACGCCACCTGCAAGACCACGGTGACCACCTGCGCCAACTGGGCCTGTCGGTATGGGGCACGGCCACCATGCGCACCGGCGGTGACGACATGGCGCAGGCCATGGCGCTGATGGGTGTGCGCCCGGTGTGGCAGTCGGGCAGCCAGCGTGTGGAAGACTTTGAAATTCTGCCGTTGTCGCTGCTCGACCGGCCGCGCGTGGACGTGACCTTGCGGGTGTCCGGCTTCTTTCGCGACGCCTTCAGCAACCTGATTCGCCTGTTCGACGCCGCCGTGCAAGCGGTCGCCGAGCTGGACGAACCGGACGACATGAACGCCCTCGCCGCCCGCGTTCGTGAAGAGCGCCAGCGTCTGCAACAGCACGGCGTGCCCGCCGAGCAGGCTCGGCGCGAAGCGGGCTGGCGGGTGTTTGGCAGCAAGCCGGGGGCGTACGGCGCCGGCATTCAGAACGCTATCGAAGAGCGTCTATGGCAAACCCGCGCCGACCTGGCCGAGGTCTACCTGAACTGGGGCAGCTATGCCTATGGCGCGGGGGACGCGGGCACGCCGGCGCGGGAACAATTTATCCAGCGCCTGGAGCGCGTGCAGGCGGTGCTGCACAACCAGGACAACCGCGAGCACGACATCCTCGACTCCAACGACTACTACCAATTCCAGGGCGGCATGTTGGCGGCGGTGGAAACCTTGCGCGGCAGTTCGGTCGCCAGCTACCACGGCGACCACAGCCAGGCCGACAACCCACGCATTCGCACGCTGAAAGAAGAACTCAACCGTGTGGTGCGCGCCCGGGCGGCCAACCCGAAATGGATCGCCGGCATGAAACGCCACGGCTACAAAGGCGCCTTCGAATTGGCCGCCACGGTGGACTACTTGTGCGCGTTCGACGCCACCAGCGAGTTGATCGACGACCACCAATACCAATTGCTCACCGACGCCTATCTGCTCGACCCCGACACCCGAGACTTTATTCAGCAGCACAACCCCGGAGCGCTGCGCGACATCACCGAACGCTTGCTCGAAGCCCAGCAACGTGGACTCTGGCAGGAACCGGGCGAGTACCGGGAAGCGTTGGAAAACTTACTGATCGACAGCGAAGAAGCGTAGCGGTAATAGCGTTGCGCTAGCTTTCTGGTATTTCGTTTCCAAAACTCTTTCTTAATGTCGTAATTGTTGCGCGGCTCAACTTTAAATCTCCTACAGGCGCGCTTGAGGGATGGGACTTTACCCGTATAGCGTGCCCACTATTACACCCATCGAAACACACTTTTTAGTATTTATGACAGCTACGCTAGCCGTCGCTTTAACCGGAGCATCACCGCTAATTAGGAAACCTCTTTGCTTAGAATGTTTTTGCTTTATTCTATAAGTTCAAAGTTTCCTATAGCTGCCGGTAAATTATCTTAATAAACAATAGCATTTTTCATCGCCAAGTTAGAAAACGGCCGGCTTCATTATTCTGCCAATATCCGAAGACTACCGAGCAATCTTAACCGACCGCTTGGAGCTTTAATCGTGTCAACATTTCGCTTATGCAAGATCACAATCGCCATAACAATGGCGATCTCCGCCAATGCTTATGCTGCGCCTGCTGTGGATGTCGTTGGGTCATTGGCGGATTCAATTATGGGTCCGAATATCACTATCGGTAACGCCAACAACAGCTCCACAGTCATAGGGGGCTCGCTTGATGTAACTGGCGTGACTAACACCAATGGCATTATGAATAATGGTGCCATTCAAACCGGCACCGTTACGTCAACTGGCAACGCCACCGTAGGCGGCGCCCTCGGTGTTACTGGCGCCACTTCCACTAACGGCATCACCAACACCGGCGCCATCCAAAGCGGCACCATCACCTCGACTGGCAACGCCACTGTTGGCGGCACTCTCGGTGTTACTGGCGCAACTACCACTAACGGCATCACCAATACCGGCGCCATTCAAACCGGCACCGTCACCTCCACAGGCAATGCCGCTGTGGGCGGCGATCTCAGCGTTACTGGCGCAACTACCACTAACGGCATCACCAATACCGGCGCCATTCAAACCGGCACCGTCACCTCCACCGGCAATGCCGCTGTGGGTGGCGATCTCAGTATTACTGGCGCAACTACCACTAATGGCATCACCAACACCGGCGCTATCCAAACCGGCACCGTCACCTCGACTGGCAACGCCACTGTTGGCGGCGATCTCGGTGTCACCGGCGCAACGTCTACCAATGGCATCACCAACACCGGCGCCATTCAAACCGGCACCGTCACCTCCACCGGCAATGCCGCTGTGGGTGGCGATCTCAGCGTTACTGGCGCGACTACCACTAATGGCATCACCAACACCGGCGCCATCCAAACCGGCACCGTCACCTCGACTGGCAACGCCACGGTCGGTGGCGCGCTCGGGGTCACCGGCGCAACGTCTACCAATGGCATCACCAACACCGGCGCCATCCAAACCGGCACCGTCACCTCGACTGGCAACGCCACGGTCGGTGGCGCGCT